>JAJRSP010000170.1 GCA_024278775.1 Planctomycetota bacterium | reverse complement strand
GCACGATGCTGATCAAGGTGGCTGGCGAGGTGACTCGTTCCGTTCGGCGCATCGTGATCACCATCCCCGCTCATTGGCCGCACTTGGCATGGTTCCGCAAAGTGTGCCAGCGCATCGCCGCCTTGCCCGGTGGCACCCAAGTCTCAACGTGACCCTCTGACACGCCGGTTTTTTCATGGGGGAAAGGGGGTTTTGTGCGCACGCCCCCCCCTCCTGGGGCACAAGTCCGTCCCCGCGGCATCGAATCGTCGGTCAGAGATTGTCACAACCAAGCAATGAATAATGCGGGCTAGAGAATGATACCGGAAGCTGCAAGAATAATAAGAGCATGTGGCTTGACGCCATCGCCGCCGTCCCGAATCGCAACATGCAGTCGGTATAAGTAATGGCCGAGAGAATTAGCCGCTCGATTATTTTCCGAATCCGTACCGATTTCGGGGATTGCGGGAACGGACTCTGCTTACTGGATTTGTGCTTTCGGGTACCGCAGCTATCGTCCCAATTATCCTAAAGAAAGACTTGGATAGGGGCGTTTGATCTGTTATGCTGAGGAGTGGGTCAGAGCAAGGACGAGACAGCACGGGGAAACGGTCATGAAGCGCTCTTCAATCTCAATCCTCACTGCGCTGCTGCTCGCTGCCGACGTCGTCTGACTGTGATACGCTCAAACCGTGAGCGAAAGGCGAACGAATGATTGTTGTCATGGAGTCCGGTGCCGCGCAGGCGCAGATTGATCGCGTGATCCAGCTCATCGAGGGGTTTGGGTTGCAATCCCATTTGATCGTGGGCACCGACCGTACGGTCGTCGCGGCCATCGGCGACAAGCGAAACCTGGACAAGACGGCCGTGGAGCAAGCCCCGGGGGTCGATTCGATCGTTCCCGTGTTGGCACCCTACAAACGGGCCAGCCGCGAAATACAGCGTGCCTCCTCCGAAGTGCTGGTGGCACCAAATCACTTCGCGTTCGGAGGAGTTCGCATCGGCGTCATCGCCGGTCCGTGCAGCGTAGAAAGCGAATCTCAGCTTCTCGAAGTCGCTCACGCCGTCAAGGAGGCCGGTGCGATCGGGCTGCGCGGTGGGGCGTTCAAACCGCGAACCGATCCCTATTCCTTTCGCGGGCTCGGCGAGGAGGGCCTCCGTATTCTGGCGAAGGCCCGCGACCAGACCGGGCTGAGCGTGGTCACCGAATTGATGAGTGAAACGGACGCTGCGATGGTGTCCGACTATGCCGACGTGCTGCAGATCGGTGCTCGGAACATGCACAACTTCAACCTGCTCATCGCGGCCGCCAAAACCGGAAGGCCCATCCTGCTCAAACGTGGTTGGAGCGCGACGTTCGACGAATTCCTACTCGCAGCCGAGTACATGATGAACGAGGGGAACGGACAGATCATCCTCTGCGAACGCGGCATTCGTACGCACGAGACGTATGTCCGAAACACACTACCCCTGGCCATGGTGCCGGCCGTCAAACGCCGAAGTCATTTGCCGATTCTGATTGACCCGTCGCACGGCACGGGACACGCCTATATGGTTCCACCGATGTGTCGGGCCGCAGTAGCCGCCGGCGCGGATGGACTCATGATCGAGGTGCATCCTGAACCCGAGCGTGCCCTCTCCGACGGCGCGCAATCTCTGACACCCGAGGCGTTCGCGAAAACGATGCAGGAGATTCGGCGTGTCGCCAAGGCGGTTGGGCGTAGTGTTTGACGGCCCCACGTAGAGACACGACCCCGAGACCCGCACAGGGGCGATCACGGACGAACATGCGAAGGAGGGTGCGCCGGTCGAAAAGAAGGGGGGACCTTCCGACCGGCGCGGTCAAGCCGGGGCGTCACACCGGCATTAGTGGCTATCCAAGCTAAGACGACGCATCCGGCGAAGCCGGCTCCGGCGTCTTGCCAAAAGAAACTCAATACGGCGAACGGTGACGTCCGGTCACCGTCGTTTCCAGTCGTCGGCGGACAAATCCATGAGCCGCCGAATCCGACGCACGAACCGTTCCGCATTCTCGAGGCGTGCGTCTTGTCACACCAACATGGCCGAAACACTCACCGTTCGCTCTCAAAGCAACACATGTAAGACGAACGAGGGGCTCCGAATGTTCCGGCGAAGAATGTAAGAGGTTGTCGCGAGTTTCGAGCCTTATGGCACAAATCGATAGCCAATGCTATGGACGGTGAGGATGTGGCGCGGCGTTTTCGGGTCCGGTTCCAGCTTGCGCCGCAGGCTGACGATGTGGTTATCGACGGTGCGCGTGGCCGGGAAACCCTCCAACCCCCAGATCACATCGAGGATCTTGTTTCGCTCAACCGGTTGCTCCGCGTGCTCGACGAGCATCTTCAGAATCTGTAGCTCAAAATGTCCGAGGTGGAAGGTTTGATCTCCGCGAACGACCTCGCCCTTGACCAGGTCAACGGTGGACTCGCCGATCGTCAGCACGCGCGAAAGCCCGCGACCGGCATCGGTCCGGCGCAGCGCCGCCTTCACTCGCGCGATCACCTCTTTGATGCTGAAAGGCTTGGTGATGTAGTCATCGGCCCCGACCTCGAGACCGCGAATCACGTCTTCTTCCTGGCTTTTGGCCGTGAGCATAAGAATCGGAATCGTATACCCGGCCTGTCGGATCCGAAGGCAGGCAGCCAGACCGTCCAACTTCGGCATCATGATGTCCATGAGCACAAGGTCTGGGCTGTTCTGAGCTACCGCCGCCACGGCCGCTTCGCCATCTCCCACCACATCCACGTCGAAGCCCTCAAACTGGAGGTTGTCACGCAGACCCATAGCCATAGCCGCTTCATCTTCAGCAATCAGAATTCTCGACATCGTAGTAATCTCCTATTCGGTATCCGGGCGGGCATCATCACCCGCGATCGACACCGACTCCGGTAAGAATATCCGAAAAGTACTACCTTTGACTAGTCGTGACTCGATATTAAGAAAACCACCGTGAGCCTGGACGATATGCCGTACCAGGCTCAGTCCAAGCCCCGTCCCCGCCCGCTCGCGTACGCGATCATCATCGGCCCGAAAGAATCCCTCCATCAGCCGCGCCCGATCATCCGGACCGATTCCGATTCCCCGGTCGTGGACGGAAATCACCACGCCCCGGTGTCCCCGACGTGTGTCCTCCGTCACATCGATCACGATGTGTCGATCCTCGTCGGAATACTTCTGCGCGTTGCTAATCAGGTTCAACACGGCCTGTGATATCGCATCGCTATCGGCATCGACCATGGGAAGGTCTTCGGCAATGGACAGGTGGTGTTCAAAACCGGCGTTGTCGAGCTGCATCGCGTAGGTCTGATAGGTTTGTCTCACCACAGCGCCGATGTCCACCGGCGTCAAATGGTATTGCTTCTTGCCGGCTTCGATACGTGCGAAGTCGAGAATGTTGTTGATCAGATTGGTCAAGCGCGTGGCTTCCCTCGTAATAATCTCGTAGTACTCTTGTTTCTTGGCCTCCGTCGGAACTCGTCCGGACTGAAGCGTTTCTCCAAACATCCGAATCAAAGCGAGTGGGGTTTTGAGTTCATGCGACACGTCCGCGACGAAGTTGGCCTTGAGCTTCGCCAGCGCCACCTCATGTTTGGCCACTCGCATCAGAAACCACATGGCCACAAGCAGCGTCGCAAGCGAAAGCACGGTCAGCCCGAGATACGTTAACGTCTGGCGAAACACGGCGTCGCGCTGTTCTGCGATGAAAGCCTCGGTAGGGCGAATCGCCCAGGACCGGAGCGCCCCGGTGAGCGGTACGGTCCACGATGTCGCTTTGGGATCCAGCCGAACCACCTCCAACCCGAGACCGGCCGGCAGGAGCGGCTCGATGACCTCAGCCTTTTGTGCGGCGGTGCTGATTCGCACGGCGACCGTAACACTTCTACCATCGTCACACGTGGCCATACGATAGGCGAGCGAAAAGGGCTCCCCCGCTAGCTGTCCGTACAGCATGAGTGATCCGTCCGGATCTTCGAAACTGGGGCCGTCGATCGATAACACACCAAGCCAGGTCCGCACTTGCGCCTTCAAGGCGGAGCGCTTCTGATCGGTTTCCGAAGGCGGAGAAAGCACCACCAACGAACCCTTCTCCCACAAAAACACACCATCCACCCACGGGGGAAGGTTCGACGCATCGGTATCATAAGCTGCGCCCCCATGAATGACGCGATTGGTCACACGATCCATGATGTCGCTAAGCTGTTGATCGAAACGAACACGGGCATCGTTGGCCACGCGCGCGGCCTGCGCTTCCAATTGTTCACGCACGCGGCTTGCGAAAGATTTGGCCTGTAGCAGCGCAAAAAAGATACCGATCGCAGCGATCCCCAGCGCCAGAACCACCAGCCAGAGCCGGGCGATGCGCCAGATGGTTTCACGGTTTTTCCAGATGTGCGGTGAGTCAGCCATCGAATCAGCAGATCAGTTCGACCCCGAAACCACCAACCCGCCAATCGTCGTGTGACGGAACACTAGTCTTTGTTTCGGCCAAGCGTATCCGTATCAAGCACGGTAGCGTCATCCGGAGGCTCATAGGAGAAAATCGCTCCGGAGAGTGGTTCGTTGACCTTGAACGTTACGGTCGACATCTCGGAGACCGATCCGTCGCGTTGAACCGTCCGGCTCTTAAGGATCAGGCCGTAGGCTTCGGAAATCCAGTAGGTGTTGGTAAGCTCCGTCCCACGATCCATTGTGGTCGATTCCACCACCATACAAGGATCGCCGGCTACCTTCTCGCGTCCCTTGATCTTGGTACGACCGGCCTTCAGCAAGTCTGCCAGCCGGCTCGAACTCGGGCGGGATGCACTTTTGATAACCAAGAGCGCGTCGCCACGCGGCACCTCTCGCCAGGTGGTCTTACCGTCGGATACCGTGTGAGAAACAACGGGCTTTTCTTCGGCCCCGCCGACCGTGACCGTCGTCGATATGGTGTGAAACCTACGTACATCCTTTTCGTAATGCTCCCAGGTCTCCAGCGTGATTTGACGATGGGGACGTTTGTTCTTGTCTTTGACGATAGTCTTCGTCTTGTGGTAAAGGGTTCGCACGCGCGCGCGATGTTTTTCCAAACGAGGTAGCACATCCTTCACACGCGGCGCGGCGGCTAATGCCCCTGACGCCATGGAACCGGTCAGTACTATCGCTACGAGCGCTCTGCGAACGCGCGCCGCACCCTGTTCTTGCCATGTCTTCACTGTGTCAACTCCCAACAACCGTATCAGATCGCTCGAAACGTACCCGGGAGAAACGCCCGAACCCGCCTCCTTCTGTGGCGTGGTCGGGTGGTCATCTTCACCCGCTACCACTATATTCCCGTTCCGTGGAGCCGTCGACTCGTGTCGACGGCCATGACCGCCTTCTGTGCTCCCGCGGACGCACGAATGGCTGGTTGAGCAAGGTCCGCTGCCTCACACTATTCGGAGTGATGCATTGCCGCAGATAACAAACGAGCAAGTGATCGAGCGTTTACGCACCGTGAACGACCCCGAGCTTCACAAAGACCTGGTGACGCTCGGCATGGTGAAGCATGTCTCCATCAACGGTGGAGCGGTTCGCGTTCATGTGGAGCTGACCACGCCGGCCTGCCCCCTCAAGGACCGGATTGCCACCGACGTCACGACGGCCGTGAAGCAGATTTCGGGCGTGGAGTCCGTCGAATTGGAGTGGAGTGCGCAGGTCCGCTCCTCCCGCACGCCCGGTCAGATCCTACCCAACGTGAAAAACATCGTGGCTGTTGGAGCGGGCAAAGGCGGCGTCGGCAAGAGCACGGCCGCCGTTCTTCTGGCATATGGGCTGCACCGATCCGGCGCAAAAGTCGGCCTCATGGATGCCGACGTGTACGGGCCGTCCCTGCCCACCATGACCGGCGTGGAGGGGGCTACGCCCGGCGTCCGCAATGAGATGATCGTGCCGCCTGATGCCGGTGGGGTGAAGGTGATGAGCGTCGGCTTCATGGTGGATCGGGACAAGGCATTGATCTGGCGTGGTCCCATGACTCACGGCGTCGTGAAACAGTTCCTCGAACAGGTGGAGTGGGGCGAGTTGGATTACCTGATCGTGGATCTGCCACCGGGTACGGGCGATGTGCCGCTGAGCCTTGCGCAGTCGATACCGATGACCGGTGCGATCGTGGTATGCACGCCGCAAGACATCGCCTTAATCGACGCACGGCGGGCTGTACGAATGTACGAACAGCTCAACGTGCCGTGCCTCGGCATCATTGAAAATATGAGCTATTACCTCTGCCCCAAGTGCGGACATCGTGACGAGTTGTTCGATCATGGTGGGGCGGCGGCCGAGGCCGAGTCCCTCGGCGTGTCTTTTCTGGGTGAGATTCCGTTGAACGCCAAGGTGCGGATCTATGGCGACAAAGGCGTTCCCGAAAAACTTTTTACGGACTCTGACGATTATGTGAAAAACGCGATTGATCGTGTCGTAGCCAACACGGCTGGTCAGATCAGCATACGAAGTCAGCAACTGGCGGCCGCACCGACCCTGTCAGTGCAGCCATAGCAAAGGAACCAAGTGGATGAGAAGTCGGCTTCGTGTCGGCCTGGAGATGACCGGAGCAGGATTATGACAACAGCCGAGCTATTAGCGCAGCAGATAGAAGACACACGCGATTGGACACACAAGATCATCGCCGATTTCGAGGGTGATGATTGGTCGTTTCAGCCGGCTCCGGGCATGGGGCACGCGCTCTGGCTGTGCGGGCACCTCGCCTGCGCGCAATTTCTCCTGATCCATCAGAGGTGCCTTGGTTCTTCCGATCTGCTCGATGCGGCTTTTTTGGCCCAATTTCCAATTGGTGGTCTCGTGGCGGCGGTGGGGGAGTTCGACTATCCCCCGGTGGAGCGCGTCCAAGGAGAGATGCGGCGGGTTCATGCGGAAACCGTAGCGGCCGTGCGCGGTATGAGTGATGCCCTGCTGGCCGAACCGTGCTTCGGTGCGGATGGCAAAACGCCGCACCCTCACTACAAGGACAAGGCCGGAGCCGTATCACATAGTAGTCGCCATGAAGCCTTCCACGCCGGCCAATTGGCAACCATACGACGTTTGCTTGGAAAAACGTTTCTTCGGTAGGGCGTCTTCGGATGAACATAAAGCTCCTGTTTCTTGGCCCCGCCCGTGACTTCGCCCATACCGACATGGCTACCTTAACGCTTGATCCCGGAGCGACCGTCGCGCAGGTACGCGAAGCCGTCGCCGAAGGATATCCCGGTCTCACACCCGCCCTGCCCACGATCCGTTTTGCTCTCAATGAGACCTTTGTCGGGGAAGATGCCGCACTAGCCGAGGGCGACGAAGTGGCGCTGATTCCTCCGGTTTCGGGTGGATAGCCCTGGGAGTCTCTGTGACGGACGCCACAGCTCATGTTGACCTTGTCGCAGCGCCAATTGATGCGGACGAGGTACGCTCCTTCGTCCTGGGTGATCCGGCGTTGGGCGGGATATGCACATTCGAGGGGGCGACTCGCGCTGACTCCGACGTGGAACGCGGCACGGTCGTTCGTCTGGATTATGAGGCCTATCACGGCATGGCGCGGCGGCAGATGCAGCGGCTCGCTCAAGAGGCGCTCGACCAATGGGGACCGGGTAAGGTGGCCTTGGTCCATCGAACGGGGTCTGTTCTTCCGGGTGAAGTTTCCGTCATGATCGCCTTCGCTTGTGGGCATCGAAGCGAAGCCTTCGCCGCGTGTCGCTGGTTGATAGACTCCCTGAAGCGAGACGTGCCAATCTGGAAACGTGACGTCTACGAGGATGGCTCCCAGCGATGGACCGACCCAACCGGCAGCCACAAGGGCGAGGTGGACTAACGTGGCGAAGAAGAAAACCACGGGATCCAACAAGAGGAACAAAACAAAGTCCTCCCAGAAGTTGACCCACAAGAGCCCTCGCGTGGCATCACGCTCGATACCGGCTGCCGAAGAAACCCTCGAAGCCAAGAAGAGACGGGTGCGGCGCCTCCTGACAAAACTCGATAAGCTGTACCCCGAAGCGGAGTGTGCCCTAACGCATAGGAATCCGTACCAACTTCTCGTAGCCACCATTTTGTCGGCCCAGTCCACGGATGAGACCATCAACAAAGTGACCCCGGTTCTCTTCAAAACCTACAAGACGCCGCAGTCACTAGCCGACGCACCACGCGAGGATGTCGAGCGGATCATTCACTCAACCGGCTTCTTTCGACAGAAAGCGAGGAGTATTCAGGGGACGGCCAGGAAAATCACCGACGACTTTGCGGGGAAGGTCCCGAAAACCATGGACGGCCTGACATCGCTTCCCGGTGTGGCGAGGAAAACGGCCAACGTCGTGCTCGGTAGCGGATTCGGGATCAATGAAGGTATCGTCGTGGATACGCACATCGGCCGCCTGGCCACCAGGTTGGGGCTCACCTGGACGAGCAAAAACGCCAAAGATGCCGTCAAAATAGAGCGAGACCTGATGGAGATCGTTCCTCAGAAGGAGTGGACGCATATCGGGCATGCGTTGATCTGGCACGGACGGAAGGTGTGTGGGGCCAGAAAACCGGATTGCGGTTACTGCACGCTGGCCAGGCTCTGTCCCTCGGCCGGTATCTTCGATTAGGCGGAACGGCCGCGCATCGCTGATCGAGTGGGAAATATGCTCCTGGTTTGACAATATGGGGCAGTGGGCTACACTGCCCCGCTAGGCTGGTGCCGGGATGTGGGCTCTGGCATGCCCCGAAGGCTGGCAGTCGTAGACCAACGACACAATAAAATGAATTGCGAGTGACAGGATGATCCCTAAGCAGAAAACATCTCGGATGCGGACGCGAACGCGACGGGCTCATCACGCCCTGAAGTCGGTGACGCTGAGCCGTTGCCCTCGTTGTGGAAAACCCAAACTCCCGCATGCCGCATGTGGCGGGTGCGGATTCGTCAGCGGTAAGGTGGCCTTGCCAACCGGTGAGTCAGAGGCGTAATGCTCGTTCGCGTCGCCGTCGACGCGATGGGTGGTGACCACGGCCCCAAAGTCATGGTTCGTGGCGCGCTCCGAGCGGTTTCCGCGTGCGCCGACCTCTCGTTGTCGCTTGTGGGTGACCGTTCAGCCATCGAGGCACAGTTTCGGTCTGTCGAGGCCGGCGATGTGGCTGGCCGCGTCGAGGTGGTTCAAGCCGGCTCTGTCGTCGGGATGGAAGAAAGTGCCATCGAGGCGCTGAAACGTTCACCCGACTCTTCGGTCCTCCGTTTGGTGGAGATGGCCGCTGCGGACAAAACCGACGCGGTGGTGAGTGCCGGACATACAGGGGCGTTTGTTGCGGCGTGCCAGCTTCGACTGAGACCGCTCACGGGGGTGAGTCGACCGGGCGTCGCCGTGACCATTCCTGCGCCACGGGGCGCGTGTGTGCTCTGTGACGCCGGCGCAAACATCCAGGCGAAACCCCGCCACTTGTATGAATACGCGGTGATGTCTTCGCTTTATGCGCGGCGTTCGCTTTCGAAAGATCGACCGCGAGTCGCCTTGATGTCGATCGGCGAGGAAAGTGGGAAAGGCACCGGGCTTGTTAAGGAATCGTACGCGCTGTTGTCGGCCGACCCGTTGCTCAACTTCGTCGGCAATGTGGAGGGTCGGGAGCTATTCGAGGACCGTTGCGACGTGGTGATCTGCGATGGATTTGTGGGGAATATTGTCCTCAAACTCGCAGAAGGGCTCGCCGACGGTCTGATGCGAACGGTGACGGACGAGTTCAAAAATCAGGGGGCCGAAATCCGAGCCGTATTAAATGCGGGCCTTGAACAAGTGTGGCGTCGGCACGATTATAGCCGTTATGGTGGGGCTCCCTTGCTAGGCGTGAACGGTGCCTGCATGATCTGCCATGGACGTAGCAACGAGCAAGCCATTACGAATGCGGTGTTGGCGGCCAAGCGATTTGTCGAGATGGATCTAAACAGGGCGATTGAAGTGCGGCTCGCCCGCTAACGTTCCGAGAATGAAGGAAGCGTTGTATGAACCAACGGATGCCCATCCGTTTTGCCGGGACCGGGTCTTACATGCCCGAAGAAGTCATCACTAACGCACATTTTGCCGCGTATCTTGATACGTCTGACGAGTGGATCCAGACTCGAACCGGCATTCGCGAGAGACGTCGATCGACGGATGAGGAGTACACCTCTGTGTTGGCGAGAAAGGCTTCTGAGAGGGCCGTCCAGAATGCCGGCATCGACCCCAAAGACCTCGATCTCATCATTTGTGCTACGGCCACACCGGATTTTTTGTTCCCTTCCACGGCGAGCGTGGTTCAAGGTGAACTCGGTGCAGTCAACGCGGGCGCTTTTGATGTGAGCGCCGCTTGCGCGGGCTTCATGCATGCGGCGGCAGCGGCCAGTGGCCTTATCACCTCCGGGATTCACGAAACGGTGTTGGTCATTGGGGCGGAGCGTCTGACGCGTTTTATCGACAACCAAGAGCGCGGCACGGTCGTCATCTTCGGTGACGGTGCCGGTGCCGCGGTGCTGACCAAG
The DNA here is from genome assembly GCA_024278775.1 of Planctomycetota bacterium. Next base: position 9,676 of record JAJRSP010000170.1, on the reverse strand, counting down.
TCTGACGCCCCAAAGCAATCAATCTTGTATTGCCACTTAGGATGCGACGGCACGCGAACCAAAGACATCTGGTTGCCGGCCGGCGGTTCACGACATCCCGCCAGCCACGTCACCATCGACGAAAGGCTGCACTACATGCATATGCGTGGTCGAGACGTCTACAAATTCGCCGTGGTGAAAATCATCCGAGAAATCGAGCGGGCACTCGACGCGACGGGGCTGAAGGCGGAAGATCTGAAATTGGTCATTCCCCACCAGTCCAACCTGCGTATCATCGAATCCGTCCGCGACAAAATGGGTCTACCGATCGAGCAGTTCGCGGTAAATATCGACCGCTTTGGAAATACGTCGGCCGCGTCGGTACCGGTCGCTTTCGATGAGGCACGGCGCGTCGGAACACTTGGTGACGGCGATATCGTATTGATGATCGCGCTCGGTGCCGGCCTCACGTGGGGTACGATGATTATTCAGTTGTAGAGCCGCGGCGGCATTCGATCGCGGTCTGGACCGCATCGAGGGTGAGCCTACAGCCGCAAATTCAGTGTGAAGGGCGTTATGATGCTAACGGCAGCTATGTTTCCCGGGCAGGGTGCCCAGACCGTCGGCATGGGGCGGGACGTATACGGTTCCAGTTCCCCGGCTCGCGCCGTGTTCGATCGCGCCAACGACATCTTGGGTTTCGACCTTGCCAAGATCTGTTTCGAAGGACCGGCCGAGCGGCTGGAAAAGACCGACATCCAGCAGCCCGCGATTTTTACCGTCAGCGTGGCCCTGTGGGAGGCGTTTGTCGAGGCCGGGGGGCGACGGGAACAGTTTGGCCGTATGGGCGGTCTAAGTCTCGGTGAATACACCGCGCTTCATGTGGCTGGTGCGTTTGCATTCGATGACGCCCTTCGGCTGGTGAGGCGGCGGGGCGAGTTGATGCAGGCCGCCGCAGAGGCCACGCCGAGCGGCATGGTTTCTCTCGTCGGAGCCGACGAACAGGTCGCCGAGGCGCTTTGCGATAAGTTGCGTGAACAAGACATTCTCGCTCCTGCAAACTTTAACTGCCCTGGTCAGATCGTGATCGCCGGGCACTTATCCGCGTGCGATCGGGCGGTCGAGGCGGCAGAGACCTTTGGGTGCCGGGCTGTTCCTTTAGCGGTAGCCGGTGCGTTTCACACGCCGCTTATGGCACCTGCGGCCGAAGAGTTGGCGTCTGCTCTTGCCGAGACTACCATCAAGCCCCCTGAGCTACCGGTGATCGCCAATGTGGACGGAGCCTACCATGGTGACGCCGATGGCGTTCGTGTGTCTCTGGTTCAACAGCTCACTCACCCGGTTCGCTGGCAACGCGGTGTGGAGCGTATGATCGCAGACGGTGCGGAGCGTTTTGTCGAAATTGGTCCGGGTCGGGTGCTGTCGGGTTTGATGCGAAAGATTAATCGCACGGTGGCGACGGTCAGTATACGGTCTGCCGGGGATATGGTTCGGGCGATACCTGAGACGGCGACGGGTAACTGAAAACAAACAGAGCGTTCTCCGGGACGGCCGAGAGTGCCACCCCGGTGTCCGCAAGGGCAGAGGGCAACGAGATGCAAGACAAAGTGGCGATCGTTACAGGTGGTAGTCGAGGAATTGGGCGAGCGATCTGCGTCAAACTGGCGTCCTGCGGGGCGACGGTCGTCGCATGTGCCAGAGACTCGGCCAAGCTGGACGATCTCGCGGCTGAGGTGACGAAGAGAGAGCTATCGGGTTCTATCGACCCGCAGTCATTGGATGTTGCCGATCGGGCCGCGATTGACCCGTTTACCGACGCCGTGGTGGAGCGTCACGGACGGGTTGATATTCTCGTGAATAATGCCGGCATCACCCGAGACGGGCTCTGCATGAGTATGGAGGATGACGAGTTCGACGAGGTTCTCACCACGAATCTCCGTGCGGCGTTTTGGCTGATGCGGAGTGTGAGCCGGCTCATGATTCGACAGCGATACGGTCGAATCATCAACATCGCGAGTGTGTCGGGTGTGATGGGCAATGCCGGTCAGGCCAATTACGCCGCCAGCAAGGCCGGTCTCATCGGGCTGACCAAATCCATGGCCAAGGAAGTGGGTCGCCGTAAGGTCACCTGCAACGTGGTGGCTCCGGGATTCGTCACAACGGACATGACAGCGAGTCTTCCGGACAAGGTAAAGGATTCTGTGAAAACCCTGGTGCCGCTGGCACGGTTTGGCGAGCCGGAGGAAATCGCAGGAGCCGTCGCCTTCCTCGCAGGAGAGGAAGCGTCCTATATCACCGGTCAGGTGATTCTGGTCGACGGCGGCATGCGTATGTGACCCCATGCACGACCGGCGTACAGGGCCTGATGGGGTGTTTTTTCGAGTCGATTCGCGCGCGATCTTCGTTGCTTGCGGTTTTCAGCCACCGTGGCTACTATTTCCGCAGTTTGCGAGGTGCGGAGCGCGCGGGCCGCGAGTTGATACTTGGAGGAATTGGCAGTGCCAACCACGACGGAAATTGAAGAAAAGGTGTTTCAGATTGTCAGCGAGCAGATGAGTGTCGACAAGGGTGAGCTCACGCGTGAGACCTCTTTCGTTAATGACCTCAACGCCGACTCGCTTGACACGGTCGAGCTGGTGATGGAGTTGGAGGATGAGTTCGACCTTAGCATCCCGGATGAGGCGGCCGAAAAGCTCGGAACGGTGGGGCAGGCCGTGGACTACATCCAAAAGCATCAGGAAAGTAAGTAGGCCGAATCGGCCGCGGTCCCACTCATGGCGGAAAGACGGGTCGTAGTCACGGGTATGGGCGTACTTTCCCCGTTCGGTGCGGGGGTGGATTGCTATTGGAGTGCGCTCCTGGAGGGACGAAGCGGCGTAGGCCCCGTCACGCTGTTTGATACCTCTGAGTTCGCCGTTCGCTTCGCGGGTGAAGTGCCCGATTTTGACCCTGCGCTGTATATGGATCGCAAGATCGTTAAGCGGCTGGATCGTTATGCGCAGTTTGCGATCGCCGCTTGCGGTGAGGCCGTGCGCTCTTCCGGTCTTGATATAGACCACACCGACCCGTACCGCGTCTCGGTTGTTTTCGGATCCGGCATCGGTGGACTCGACGAGCTCGAACAGCAGCACACCCGGCTCATGGAACGCGGACCGAGTAAGGTGTCTGTTTTCACGATCCCCAAGCTGATGGTGAACGCGGCCAGCGGCAACATCTCAATTCAATTCGGCGCGAACGGGAACAGCGTCGCCATCAGCAGCGCCTGTGCGTCGGCCACTCATGCCATGGGCGAAGCGCTGTGCCACATCCGTACGGGACGAGCCGACGCGGTGATCACGGGCGGGTCGGAGGCGGCCGTCACCCCGCTGGCCTTATCAGCGTTTGCGGCAATGAAGGCATTAAGCACTCGCAATGATGATCCGGCTCGGGCCAGTCGACCGTTCGATCGCGGGCGGGACGGCTTCGTCATGGCCGAAGGGGCTGGAGCGTTTATTTTTGAGGAATTGGAATTCGCCAAACGTCGGGGTGCGAACATTTTGGCGGAGGTCATCGGATTCGGTGCATCATCGGATGCGCAGCATATCACTCAACCGGCGGAAGACGGGCAGGGGGCCTCGCGAGCGATGCAGCAGGCTCTGGCCGATGCGAGGATTGCGCCTGACGCGGTGGACTACATCAACGCTCACGGCACATCAACGCCACTCGGGGATGTCGCCGAAACGATTGCCATCAAGCGCATTTTCGGCGCGCACGCCCATAAGCTCGTGGTCAGTAGCACGAAAAGTTCCATCGGTCATTCACTCGGTGCGAGTGGGGGGATGGAGGTCGTGGCGTGTACACTGGCCATTCGCAACGGTGTGGTACCGCCGACGATCAACCTGGATGAGCCCAGCGAGGACTGTGACCTCGACTACTGCCCCCACACACCGCGTGATCGTCGGATACGGATCGCCATGAGCAATTCATTTGGGTTTGGCGGGCACAATGCCTGCATCCTCGTCAAGGCATTCACGGAGTAGCGGCGAATCGCATACGTCCGCGCGTTGCTCTGCTTGTCGGTATAGTGTTGTCGGTATGGTGACGCCAACGTGGGTCCGAAAACTCACTCGCTAGTTCCCGTATGGCCCGCTAATCCATACCACACGTTCAAGCTACCTCGTTCGATGCGTCGATATCCCGTAGTGTGGTGTAGGGATTTCGTGCGCGCATCGAGTGGTGGCGGATATGGGACTATCGCAGGCTAGTATCGACAGCATGTTCGCAGACGAACCGGCGGCTCCGGAGCCGCCGGTCGCTGTCGCTGTGGCACCACCACCCTCTTCTCAACACCCTCCGTCACCGATGCTTTCTCGCATCCTTAGCCTGGAGGTGTCACTTTCCGTGGTACTGGCCACCCGTGAGATGACGGTTGAATCCATCTTGAAAACCACCATCGGTACGATCATCGAGTTTGAAGTCCCCTTCGATGCCGAGCTGTCTCTCAATGTGGGAGGACGCACGATCGGTCTGGGGCAAACCGTCAAAGTAGGGGAAAACTTTGGTTTGCGGTTGACTCAACTCGTAGGTATGTCGGAACGCGCCGGTGCGATGGGCGGTTAATCGTCTCGCACGATCAGTTCTTTTGCCAGAGTGATGGCCTCGTCGCGCGTCGAGATGTCATCGTTTCGTTGGGCCCGGTATAGTTCCTTCAAAATGCGGCCGAAGCGAGGCCCCGGTGTGATGCCGAGTTCTTCCAGGGCGTGACCGTCAAGAAGCGGTGGGGGGGCCACGGACTCGGCCGGGATCGTAGTCGCCCGCTTCACCAGTTGGTCATAGGTCGCCAACGACTCACCGCGAGCCATCAGATCCGCGCGAAGAAGCCTCCCGAGGTCTACCCACAGCGCGTGCGACATCAACTCTTTCATGTCGGCGCGTTCGAGTTCAGACACACGATGGGCCACCGGAAGCGATGTCGTCAGCCACACGGCGGCGGCGGTCTCCCGATTACTCTGACGCAGGGCGGCACAGAGTCGGCGAACCACTTCCGGAGATTCTCCGCTGAGCACGGCTGCCCAACCCAGCGAAGGATCGATCGTATCACTTCCCAGCGCCTCTAATCGGTCCACCGCAAGTGCCTGACGATGAGGAGAAAGTGTCCAGTCCGCCACAAGATGCTTCGACAAGCCGAGAGAGATGAGTAGGCGCCAACCAACGCCCCGATGGGCGTCGGCCAGGATCGCCCCCAGTTCAATCCAGATACGCTCGGGGCTGATGCCGGCAAGCCGTGGGGCTTGCTCGATGATCGCATCTGCAGTTCGCGGCTCTATCTGAAAACCGAGGCGCGCGGCAAACCGAACGGCACGGAGCATCCGTAGATGATCCTCGCCAAAGCGATCCCGCGCATCACCGATGGTTCGAACGACGCCCGCCTTCAGATCCGTACGCCCTCCCACATAGTCAATGACGGTGTCTGTCGTGGTATCAAAAAACATGCCGTTGATCGTAAAGTCCCGTCGAAGGGCGTCTTCCCGGTCCGTCCCAAACGTCACCTCGTCCGGTCGTCGACCGTCCGAATAGGCACCATCGGAACGAAACGTGGCGACCTCGACGTCGTAGCGGTACTTGCGCACCAACATCACGCCAAACTTTGCACCCACGTGGTTGGCATGAGGAAACACCTGCGCCACTTTCTCCGGTGTGGCGTTGGTGGCCACGTCGTAATCCTTCGGAGGGAGGCCCAGCAGCGCGTCTCGCACACAACCGCCCGCGAGCCATGCCACAAAGCCCTGCTCACGGAGCCGATCAATGACAAACGTAGCGGCGTCTTTAGCCGAGTGAGGGTTACGCGTCATAATGAAATATGGTAATACCATTGCCACCAAACGACCGCGACCGGTTCACATGCCACGGGTCGTGGGACGGGAGATCATACGCTATTTTCTTTGGGTGATGCAGCACCACCAAGCCCTCTCGGCTGATCCACGCCGTGAGGCGATCCAGATACATCCTCACGTTCCCGCTCACCGAAGTATCCAGCGCATCGGCATAGGGCGGATCGAGGAACACCAGATCGAGCGTCGCGTCACCCGGCTCAATGATGGGAGCCCGCCATGCGTTCCGACGTATCACGAGAGTCTTAAAATCGAGCCCTACGCTTTCGAGGTTGCACCGCAGGGCAGCCAGAGCCACCCGGCCTCTTTCGACAAACCGGCAGGTGGCGGCCCCGCGTGACAGTGATTCGATCCCCATTGATCCGCTCCCTGCAAACACGTCCGCCACGTGGATCGGCGGTAACAGTCCCGGAGTGCCGTAATGCGAGCCGAGCATGGAAAACACCGATTCGCGTACGCGGTCCGGCATGGGTCTGGTCAAGGACGTATCCGGTCGGACCAGCCGGCGAGATTTCCATTGTCCCGAGACGATTCTCATCACGCCTTATCCGGTTCGCTCCACGACTCACAGGGCATGCGGGTCGAGCGTTCGTTGACCCGCCTCATCGGCCACCTATAATCCGCCGGGACGGCACCGAGAGCAAGCGGTGAGCCGAAGACGCACGGGATGGTTGCCCTTTTTGGAAAGGCGCTGTTCCTTTCGGAAGGCATGGACAACGGGGATCAACGCGATGGGCTCGACGTTATGTGAACACTGTGCCGGTGCCTGCTGTAGGTATCTGGCGATTCCTCTGGATGTGCCCGAGGACCGAAGAGACTTCGACGACATCCGCTGGTATCTCATGCACGAGGGTATCAGCGTATTTGTGGAAGAGGGCGATTGGTACGTTCAGATGCAAACCCGATGCAAGAACCTCCAGGCCGACAACCTGTGTGGTGTCTACGAGTCCAGACCGTCGATCTGCCGGGAGTACAAGGCTCAGGACTGTGACTACAGCGGCGGCCAGTTCGGCTACGACCATCTCTTTACGCACCCGGAACAGCTAGAATCCTATTACCAGGAGGAGTTTGGTCGCAAGTTGGCCTTACCGCATCAGGTTCACACGACCCGGCGCAGCGCCAAAAAGAGCAAAAAAAACAATGGCATCGTCCCGCTTCGTGTCTAGCTATGTGCCGGTCGTTCGACGGGTATTGCCCGGCGTGATCGGACTGGTGGTGGCGTCGGTTTCCCCAGGCTGCGTCACCGGGTCGTTGGCTACTTCTACGGGACCAAGACCGGATGGTTTCGCGTGGTCGCCGGACAAGCGGCAGTATGCTCACGTGGGCGAGGCCGTCAGCTTCGATTTCGTCTTGACCAACCCGCTGGGGCAGTTTGTGGATCCGGTGGGTATCGTGGATTACGGCGTCGCCCGCTTTGACGGCGAACGCATTGAGATGGAACTTGATCCGACCGGACATCTTTCGTTCACGCGTACCATCCACGCCGCCCCCGGAGATTCTCTGAAAGTCGACGTTTCGGCCTATCGACAGTTGGCCGGTCGAGATCAGATCAAGGTGGGTGACGAATGGATCCATAGCAACAGCCCCTTCGAGCAGCCGGATAAAAAAGTGGCCGACGATATGGTGACCCTGATGGTGTATCAAGCGGAAGTGCGCCTCCGCATCCCCAGTCCACCCGATGACCTGGATCCTGAAACCGGGGTGATGCGTTTTCACCGAACCAGCGGGGTATCTACCCCCGTGTATATAGATCGCCCTGGTCGTCCTGGTTTTCACGTCACCGGGCCCGACGCCGACGCTTACTACACCGTCACCTACCATCCACCCGGAAATGTGTTGAACGATCATGGGGCGACGAAGGTCGATTTCACGATTTACGATTTGTCTGGACAGCGGCACGAAGTTACTCAGGAGATCGACACGCCGTAACTGTCGAAGCGTCCCAACCTCGCAGCGTTCGGCTGGTCGGAACATCCGGCATGACCAAACGGCACATCCATTACGAAGCTGCGTTTGAGGATTACATCCGATCACGCGGGTGGCCGTACATTCCCGTCGATGAGCAGCGGAAGGCGATTTTCTCGGGAGCACGAATCAAATCATTCGATTTCGTGGTCTATCCACCGGGGCATAAAACCTGGATCGTGGACGTGAAGGGCCGAAAGTTTCCTTATGAAGGAAAGGGCGGTAGGCGGTATTGGGAAAACTGGGTCACGCAAGACGACATCGATGGCGCAACTCAGTGGCATGCCGTTCTCGGCTCGGGCTATGAGCCGATCTTCCTGTTTGCTTATTGGCTGCTCGGACCCGATGATCGAACCCCTCAGGCCGAAACCCACCTCTATCGGGGTGAGGGCTACGCCTTCCTCCCGGTGCGAGCGGAACAGTATGCAGCCAATGCCCGCCGTCGTTCCCCCAAATGGGGAACCGTCAGCGTTCCGGTCCAAGCCTTCCGGCAACTGGTCGTACCGATGCCAACGGGGGATTTCGTAGCGTCGGCCTGAATTTCGGTTTGCACGTTTTCGTGAACGTATCAAACCGCGAGACGGTGCGGCTTTACCCAGCCGATGAGCCGCCTATAATGCGATGCGGACTGAGCGAGGCCTCTGAGGATGACAGGATGATTCGAGAACGAAGACGCAAACTGGCGCGAGTGGTTCTTGCGGCGCTCTGTGCCGGTTTTTTCCTTATGCTCACGTCAGTCGCATCGGCCCAAGAACCCGGGCAACTTGTGGAGCGGGAGGGCGGCTGGATTATTTGGATCGCAACAATCGGCTTGATATTGCTGGTTTGTTCAACGGGTTTTCTCAGCGCCAAACGATCCCACCTTAGCTAAAAAGGTTGTCTGGCTATGTAGTAGCCGGTTTCGATTGCCACAACGGAGAACACCACCATGCTCACGAAGAGGTCTTGGATAGTATTGTTGGCGGGTCTCAATGGCCTTCTTGGCGTCCTGCTAGTGGCCGGTTTGGTTCGATTGCCCAGGGCTAATGCTCAGATCAGCGCCCGACCCGGGGACTTTGTTACGGTTACCGCCAAGCCGGCCAGCCGTATCTATGATGTCCTCTATTTGCTGGATGTTCCCGCGAGAAAGCTACACGCATTTCATCCGGAAGACCGGCAGTCCCGTAGCTTGGTCCACATACCGCCGAGGGATCTGGCCCAGGATTTCGGACGGTAGAGGCGATTGGTCGGTAGAGATAGGTGGCCGGAAGAGATAGGCGAAAGAGATGCCGGTGCTCCATCTTGCGGCATCGAGAGATTAGTAACTGGAGACTCTGAGATGGACAATAAAAACTTCACGATTGGCGTGCTGTCGACAACCGCCGTGATCCTTTTCGTTGGTTTGGTCGTCATCAACACCCGTCCCGCTCCCGCACTGGCCGACGGAATGACCATCCGTGGTGGCGACTACGAGATAACCGTCGGTGCGTTAGACCAGACCGACGAAGAGCTTGTTTACGTTATTGATTCCACGCAACAGCGGATGATTGCTTATCGTTTCGACACCAATACCGAGCGGATTGAGATCGTCGGGGGGGTTGATCTTGCGACGATCCGTGACCAAGCCGGCCCAGGCAAGGTACCCACGCGCCGGCATCGCCCCTAACAACCCTTCTGAACGTCACTCGTGCCCGGAAACATTAGTTCAGGGACCAGGTGAACTCCTGCAACGCCCCCACCGGCGAACGCAACGTAACATATCTTATCGGACTGTATAGATCTGCCGTCAGGGGGTTGCTGACGGACCATGCAAATCAGGGCTATGGCGTGCGATGGCCTCAAGACCTTGATCGATCCATGCCACAGCCAGAGGAATGCCGTAG
>JAJRSP010000169.1 GCA_024278775.1 Planctomycetota bacterium | reverse complement strand
CAGGGATGCGGCTATGACGCTACACAATAACGTAGAATGCTCTAGTGTGTTACGGAGTTCTAAAAACGTTGTCCGAGCAGGATCAGAAGCAATCCGATGATGATTGCATTGATGAGACTCGTCGTGAACAATTCGGCCGAAATCATACGGTCCCCTTTCCATAGTCGCGTGTCCAGACAATCAACCGGTCACCCGCGTGGGGCCAGTCTACGGCAGCAGGCGTTACTGCTGTGAAGTCTCCGTTTTCGGTGCCGACGGCACCAACCCGCTGCGTTGCATGTTCTCCGTGATGCAGCGCGCGTCCATAAAGTGCAAGAGGTAATCGGGCGAGCCTGCCTTGACGCCGGTCCCGCTGAGTCGAAATCCGCCGAACGGCTGCGCGTCTACCTGCGAGCCGGTGATTCTCCGGTTGATGTAGAGGTTTCCCACGGCGAAGTCACGCCGGGCCTGCTCGATGTGGGCGGGGCTTCGCGAAAACACACCGCCGGTGAGGGCGTAACGTGTGTCGTTGGCGATTTCCAGGGCGTGGTCGAACGTCTCCGCCCGCATCACCGCCAGCACCGGACCGAACACCTCCTCCTGCGCCAGGCGCGAACGCGGATCGACGTCGGCAATCACCGTGGGAGATACGAAAAAGCCGTCCCCGCATACGCCGGGCAGTGGCACTTCAACGATCAGTCGTCCCTCGCGTTTGCCCATCGAGATGTAGTCGTTGACCCGCGTCTTCGCCGCCAGGTCCATGACGGGTCCGACCAGGGTGGCCGGTGCCTCGGCCGGACCGATGACGACACATGCCACCGCTTCACCAAGGCGATCGAGAAACGTCGAGTACACACCGTCGACGACGATCAGCCGGCTGCAACTGCTACACTTCTGACCCGCGAAGGCGAATGCGGATTCGATCACGGCCTGCACGGCTCCGTCGAGATCGGCGTCGTCATCTACGATGATTGCATTTTTGCCGCCCATCTCAACGATCATCTTTTTGATGAACGACTGCCCGGGACGTACCTCCGCGCCGGCAGCCATCACCCGTGTACCCACCGTCTGTGATCCGGTGAAGGCGACCACGTTGACGTCTTCATGCCCCACGAGGTGCTCGCCGATGACGGCCCCCTCACCGGGGACGAAATTCACCGTGCCGTTCGGGAACCCCACGTCGTGAAGGATGTCGATGAGCTTGGCCGCTAAGACCGAGGCCTGCTGCGCGGGTTTAACGACCACCGTGTTTCCGGCGGCCAGCGCCGCACTCGTCATCCAAGAGACAATGGCCAGCGGAAACGCCCACGGGGATATCACCGCACACACGCCCTTCGGGGAATAGGTGAGCATGTTATCCTCGCCGGGGATGTTTCGCAGCCGGGGGCGTGATTCGATGCGCTCGATCTGATCCGCGTAGTATCGCCAATGATCGATCGCCTCGGTGATATCGCTGTCAGCTTCGCGCCACGGTTTGCCGACCTCAAGCGCCATCGTGGCCGCCAGTTCAAACCGCCGCATCTCCAAACGGTCGGCCACCTTGCGACACAGGTCCGCGCGAGTCGCGGCCGGCGTATGACGCCACGTGCGAAACGCCCGCTGCGCCGCGGCCACCGCACGATCAACGTCGGCCGTGGAGGCCTTGCAGACGTGCCCGATGACCTCGGCCGGTTTCGCCGGGTTGTGCGTGTTAAACGTCTGCTCCGTGGTAACCGGTGATCCGTCAATCGTGAGGGGGTAGTGCCGCCCCAACTCGCCACGTACATAGCCGAAGGCCCCCATCATCTTGTCTCTGTGTTCCGCGATGGCGAAGTTAGTGGGCGACGCATTGATAAACGTGGACATTGGCTCCTCCGGATCGGAGTTCTGGTAGTAACGCCTCGGAAGCGGTGCGCTCGGCGGACGCGCCACCGCCGGGTCGGCGAGCAGTCGCTCGTGAGCGCTGGGATCGCCGAAACTCTGTTTCAAAAAACCCTCGTTGGAAGTGTTTTCCAGAAGACGGCGGATCAAATAGCCCATGCCGGGCATGAGATCACCATAGGGGCAGTAGACCCGTACGCAGCAGCCGAGGTCAGCCAATGCATTTTTCAGCGGGTCACCCATGCCGTACAACATCTGCACCTCGTAGTGCCGCGTCGTGAGCCCGAGTGACTCGGCGCGCGCGACGATCGTCGCCAGCGAGCGCACGTTGTGGCTGGCGAAAGCCGGGCGAATGGTGTCGGCGTGTTCCAGCATGGTCTTGACCATGCGTTCATAGCAGGCGTCGGTTTCCCACTTACGCGTCCAGACCGGCGGGGACTGGTAGGCGCGAACGGCCGCCGCGGTTTCGGCGTCCCAGTAGGCCCCCTTGACCAGGCGAATCGCGAACGAGTGCCCGCGCCGCTCGCGCCAGGAGAGGATGCGTGCCAGGTCACGCTCCGCATCCACAAGGTAGGCTTGTAACACGATGCCGACGTCCGACCAGTCGCGAAACTCCTTCTCCAGCAAGATTTGCGTAAAGAGTTCGAGCGTAAGATCACGATACTTCGACGACTCCATGTCGATGTTGATAAAAATGCCCAGTTCACGCGCCTGGCGAAGCAGCGGTCGTAGTCGTGCGCCGACGTGATCCAATGCGCGTTTCGGATCAATCGGATCAAAATGGGGGTCGAGACCGGTCAGCTTGATCGACAGGTTGACGCGCGGCATCGGACCGTGCGCGTCTTCATCCAGCCTGGAGTCGGCCGGCCACTCCTTCGCCAGAGGCGCGAGTCGTTGCATCAGATCGTGATAAACGCCGGCGTAGTGGTCGGCGCATTGCCGACTCGTGGTGAACTCACCGAGCACGTCGAGCGTAAAGGCCATCCGATCGTTTCGTAGTCGCGTGAGTGTTTTGAGCACACTGGGGACGTCGTACCCCGTGATGAACCGCCCCGCCATGATGCGAGCGCCGAACCGTGTCGCCCAGCCCAGAGCATTCTCACGACATTCCAGCAGCGGTCCCGGTGCGAACATCTTGTGGATCGCACGCGGCAGATGGACGTATCTTTCGTCGAAGTATTCGCTCAGATGCCGCCACACGTCTGCATTCGTGCGGAGGGCGGGGAGGCAATCGACAAATTGGAACGCTCGGGTGCAAAGCGACTCATCGCCGTCGAGCATCTGCATCCCGACATCGAGCCACCATGATCGCTGCCAGACCCTGGGCCTGGCCTGATCCGCCAGGGCGAAAATCTTGCGGCCGACCTCGCGTGTGCGTGTGTGGATTCGAAGAGGATTAGTCATCAACTCTACTGCCGTGATGCCGAAGCGGTACCCCGACCATCATCCCGTCACTTCCGCGATCACGTGCGGCGTCAAAAACACGAGCCGCCTCGCCGTGACCGGCTGGTGCCAGATCCGTGATACGGCCCGATCGTACAGCATCACCTGCGAACGGTAACGCTCAACCCGAGCGGCCACATCGTCCTTCGTGATCGCATCGGTCTTGAAATCGATCACTTCCACACCGTCTGCGACCGGTAGGATAGCGTCAACCACGCCGCGTACCAGTACAAAATCACCTTCGGGTGCCTGGAGGCTCGGGTCGAAGTATTCCGGCGGCTCGGCCGTGACGTATGAGAACTCACGTTGATAGGCGGAGCCCGCCGCACGGATCGCGTCCGCCAGCGGCGTTTCCACGAACCACGCCAATGCATCCGTATCCAGCACGTCGCGTTCTTGCGCTCTCAAAATGCCGGTATCGACCAGACGTTGTAGCTCCCGTGCCAGGCCGTGTTCATCTTTCGCGGCGGTATAATCCAGGTGTTGCAGCACGCGGTGCGTGACGGTGCCGCGCTCAGTCGGTGAGGCCGAGGCCGCCCGCTCATATTTTGACGGTGGCCATTCAAACGCGGGTGGCTGATCCGCGAGAACCGGTGGCTGCGGCGCGCCGGTGAAATCGTGGTCGGTTTTGTGTTGACTCGCTGCGAACGTGGCGTGGACGGAGGTCGTGGCCAGGTGCGGGTACACATAGTCCAGACACGCACGGACGGCCGCCGCCGCGGCGTCGTCCACGTTGGTGGGTTCCGTCTCCGGGAGCCGCTGTAGAGAGACGACGGCCCGACGGACCTTTTGCAAATCCGCGTCTGCATGGACCGTGGGGCACCGCCATGCGGACATCATCTCCGGGGTGTGGGCATGTACGCGGAACCACCCTGGGGGCGCGGCGGTGTCGTCCACGTGGACGCTTCGTGTGGTGTTGGGTCGTGCGGCTCCGATGGCGGGCAGGAGCCAATCCAGCGGTGTCTTGGCCGTGGAGCGTACGAAAGAGGAGACTTCCTTTCCGCGCAGGCGATCGAGCCGGTCGACGGCTTCTTCTGCATGGCGGCAAGAGCCGACCAACACGAGCCGGTCGCGCGCGCGTGTCATGGCCACATACAAGATGCGCAGTTCCTCAGCGAGAGACTCACGCTCATCCTCGTTGATGACGCGGATGTGAGAGGCCGACGGGTATTCGATCATCCGGTCGGTGTCGATAACGTGCAGTCCGATCTTAGCATGGGGTTGATGGATCATCCGCCCGGTACGATCGCCCAGGTGGAACTTGTTACCCAGTCCGGCCAAGAATACCACGGGGAACTCCAGCCCTTTGGATTTATGAACACTCATGATGCGAACGACATCTTCGGATTCGCCAAGAGATGACGCGAGAGGCAGTTGGTCGTCCGCCTCGTCCATCGCGTCGATGAATCGCAAGAAGCGGTGCAGTCCTTGTCTGCGGAACGATCCGAATTGGCGGGCCAACTCGTGGAGCTTGAGAAGATTCGCGCGGCGCTTCGCGCCGTGGATCATACCGGAGGCGTAAGCCAGGTGCCCCAATTCTCCGTAGATTTTCCAGAGTATGTCGGCCGGTGGTCGGCGGCGTGATTCATGCCGCATGAGATCGAGACGTTGGAAAAAGACGGAGAGCCGCTCTCGCAACTCGGTATGTTCACCTTCGCCGACGTATCGGCGCACCACGTGGTGGAAATCGTCATTCTTGTCAATCAGGCGAATCGTCAGCAGGTCATTCTCTGAAAAACGAATCCCCAACACGCCACTGCGCATCACGGCCGCGAGCGGGATGTCTTGCCGGGCGTTGTCGAGGAGTTCGAGTGCCGACAAGACGTCACGCACTTCGACGGCTGCAAACAGCGAGCCGCCGGTGTCCGCGTGGGCGGGGATGCCCATCTTCGATAGCATGGCCGCGATGCGTTCTGCGTTGGTCTTGGCCGCCCGGATCAACACGGCGATGTCACCGTACCGCAGTGGTTCCTCGTCGACGAGGCCCTGCGGAGTCTGCATCCATTCTTGGATACGCCGCCCGATGAGCCGCCCTTCTCGCTCGATGGCCGACCACTCCCTCGGATCGTCCGAGAGCGATGCCGGTGGTTCTTCGTAGGGTGTTGATTCGGGCTGCGTCGTGTCGTCGTTCCGTTCGTCGTCGTCTTCCGAATGGGCCTGGTCCCTCCAGTCTCGTTCCAGCAGGTGAAGTTCGATTGGTGTTGGTGGCGTCGCCGGTTCGGTGCGACCCGGGTGGAGTTCGGCCTCATCGTCATACTCGATCCCCCCCGTGCCGCGCGGCATGAGCGAACGAAAAACCATGTTGACGGCATCAAGCAGGTGCGCCCGGCTGCGAAAGTTTTGTTGCAAGGCGATCGCTTCGCCGGCGGTGTCCGGTTGTCGAAACCGGTGCAGTCGTTCGACGAAAAAATCCGGCTTGGCGAGGCGAAACCGGTAGACACTCTGCTTGACGTCACCCACTACGAAGAGGTTCCCCACGCGGTTCTCGGTCGATTCGTGCGACACCAGGCGAAGGATTTCCTGTTGCAGGGGGTTGACGTCCTGGAACTCGTCCACCAGTACGTGTGCGAATCGCTTGTGCAATTCTCGAGCGATGGCCGAGGGTTGCGTTGCGTCCGTTTCAGAGCGAAGCAGCCGGTAGGCGAAGCGTTCCAGATCAGAGAAATCGAGCACGTTGAGCTTTCGTTTTCTTTCCGCGTACGCCTCTCGGAACCGCCGGACCAACTCGATGATCGTGGCGGTGAACGGAGCGACGCAACGCAAGCCCTCGCGCCACTCTTCCAGGGTGAACAATGCGTACCGCTCGTGCAGTCGTTTCGTGTACAGCGTGTCCTTGACGGTCTTAAGGGTTGCGCGAGCCTTCTCGACCTCTTCCCGGATGCTTGCATCGGTGTCTTTCGATAACCTTGAGCCAAGCTTTTTGGAAAACTCAAAAGCGTCGATTTCCTGACATACGGAGGCGTATGTTTCGAGCTGTGTGGTCGGGCTTGGGGCGGTCGTGTCACCTGTCGCGGCCGGTGTCAAGGTTGAGAGCCAGTTGCGAAGGCTATCGGTGTAGTCGGATATCTTCTGCCGGGCCATGATCGAGGCACCGTGCGTACACGTCATCTCTGATATGACGTCGTCGCAGTGATTGATCTGTCGCCGAAGCTCATCCGGCAGTGTGCTCAGCACATCCAGGATAATGGCATCTGCTTGGCTGCGGGGGGCGGACGCCGCTGCGTCGAGCCACTGGTCGGGATCGGGAAGCGAGGTCGTGAACTCGAAGAGCGCCCTGACGAACTTGCCGATCTCACGATCGTGGCCGAGTCCGTACACCTCTACGAGACGCAGAAACGCCTGCCCGAGATCGGGGGCTTCGGTGTGACCTGGTTCGCCGGTTTGTCCGGTGGGTGTGGCTGAGATACGGGCCTGTCCGAGGGGTGGGTCGGATTTCGGCTGCTGTTGATAGAGCGCCTCGAACACCCCGTCGAGGACTTCACATCGGAGGAGTCGCGATTCCTGCTCGTCCAGGGGGATGGCGGCCGGGTCCACCCCGGCCTCATTGAACCACCTTTGTACCATCCAGAGGCAAAACGCATGGATGGTGGATATCTGGGCCGCGTCCGCGAGCGCCACCTGTTCGCGAAGCCGTGTCGTGTTCGGGTGGTTGTGAGCGCGGGACCGGATGGCGCTGACGATGCGCGAGCGCATTTCTGCGGCGGCGGCTTTTGTAAAAGTGAGCACGAGCAGCGCGTCCACGTCACAACGGAATGGTGCCGGCGCATCACACACGAGATAGGCACATCTCTCGGCGAGCACAGCGGTCTTACCGGACCCGGCCGCGGCGGTCACGATCAGGCTGCGGCCTGCGGTTTCGATTGCGCGGCGTTGTTGTGGTGTGAAAGGAATGGGCGGCATGGCGGGGCTGATTATAGCGGTCGTTACCGACTCCTGCACGCCGACCGAAACAGAGCACGTCCGAAAGCACGGACGGGAAACTGACAAAAAGATCCATGGCCAGAAGGTCGGCCGGATGCTCTGGCGTATTGTACTTTCGTGTTGGAGGGGAAAGAAGCACAGCAGGTTGTGGGGGGCGGTCGTCGCCGTCGCACGCTACGGCGGCGCGGCGTCGACCGTGTTCCCGCGGCCGCCTTGATTTTCGGAAGCAGCGTGTCCGGCGGGGGACCGGGTTGCGCTCCTTTCCGGTCTGAGCGAGGGGGATAGAGCTGTGCCATTCCGAAACGCGCTGCGAACGCCGTTAACCCGGCGTGTCGCCTTTATGGGTACCTGTTTTCTTACCGGGTGTGGTAGCGGCGGTTTCTTGTCGAGAAACGATGGACAGCGATCCACGCTGAGTCTGTCGACCATCGACCTGACCGGCCTCGACACGCAGGTGGAATCGGGCCTGAACAACCAATTCGAGCAGGCCGAACGGGTGAATGTGTCCGCAGACCCCGTCGTGGTTCAGGGTTCCATTGAATCCAGCGGCGACGTGGATGTGTTCGATCTGGGTCCCGTGGTGCCCGGCGATCAGATTTTCGTGGAAATGACCACGAGCGAAACGCTCGACGGTGTAATCGCGTTGTTCGATGACACTGGTTCCGCGATCCTGGTCAACGATCACCGCAACGTGTACCTCGGCGTTCGGGAGCCCTTTATTCAGGTGACCATCCAGCATGCCTCCGACAACTGCTATGTGGCGGTGTCGGCCACGCCCACCTACAACGACAGCGGTACGTACACGCTGCTTGCCACCAAGGAGAGCGTTACCCTGACGGCTCCGAATCCAAACACGGTGCTCCTGGTGTTTGACGGAGCCCAGAGTGTGCGTATCGGCAGCCGTCCGTCCATCGATGTGCCACCGCTCGATACGGGCGATATTTCATCCGCGTTCGATGGAATGACCGGTCGCATCGTAGCCGATGTGGTTGTTCAGGTTCGGGCGGATTTTGCACCGTTCGACGTGAGGATCCTCTCCACGAGTGAGGGGGCCACCTTCGAACCGGGTATGTCGCGGCTCTTTTTCGGAACGTATGACGCGGCGCTGCTTGGCGTGGCCGAGGGCGTGGATGAATTCAACAGCGATCCGCAGCAGGAGGCCATTGTTTTCACCGATACGTTCCGCGCGTTTGTCAACATCAACCCCACGCCCGATGAACTCGCTCAGGCCATGGCCAATGTCGCCAGCCATGAGATCGGGCACTTGCTCGGGCTTGTCCACACCGAGGATCCGGGTGGCATCATGGATGTAACCGCCAGTCTACGGGAGCTCTTACAGGATCAGTCGTTCTCCCAATCACCCCTGTACGAACTTGTGTTTCCTCTTGGTTTTCAAGACGCCGTGGTCTATCTGCTGGAGGCCGTGGGTGGTGATGAGGCATTGGCGTTTCAGAAGGAGCGGCAATTCCTTCAGATGCGGGCGCGATTGCCGGTCGTGCCGGCCGGTGAGGCCGCGAGAGAGACTCACCACTTTAGTCTCTGCGGACTGGCGCATCGTCCGGTGGAACCGTGCCCTACGGGCGGGTGTGCGACCGTCGTGCCATCGGTGCGGTAGCCCTTTCTTCCCCATAATCGTATAACACCCTCGACATGAATGGGAAGTACCGTGTGTGTGAGCGGCGGCGCATCACGAAACCAGGTTAATAAAGTCGAGAGAACCATGCGAAACGGATTCGCTACTACTACGCAGGACGCGAGGAAAAGTCCGCGGCACGCACTGCGCGACGGGATGCGTGTCGTCGGCGTGGTGTTGGTGTTGGCCCTTTCCGGTTGCCCCACGAACATGCCGGGAATGGGAGGCGGAGGCCCTATTGTTGATGAAACAGCCAATTTCAACGACACCTTTGCACGGGCCATTCCGGTGACGTTGGATGAGGCCGGTTCGGCTCGACTTCGCGGGGTGATTTCGCAAGTCGGGGACAAGGATGTGTTTCTGATTGGTCGTTTGGACGCGGGCACCATGTTGACTGCGGATGCGTCCACCACCAATTCCTCGTTGGATGTCGCCGTCTCTTTTTTCGATGCCGACGAGAACCTGCTTTTCACGAATGATGACCGTGGTGGTTCCTCCCGTTCGCTCGATTCGTTTGCGCTCTGGACCACGCGGCACGCCAGCAGTGCGTATTACGTGGTCGTCGCGGCTTCTGCCTTCGCCAGCCCAGGGACGCAGGCCGGAAGCTACACGGTTGATCTGGAGGTGGTGCCGAATATGGGCGTTCCACCTCCGGTTCAGCAGACGTTGTTTCTGGACTTTTCAGGGGCGCGGGTAGATTCTCCGGTGTTGGGGCAAAAGCAGCTTGCCGTGTTCGATGCGGCGGCTATTTCCCACGTCTACGACGGGCAGACCGATCTGATGAAACAGGCCATCGTGGATACGGTAAAGGAGAATTTCTCCGGTCTTAACGTGATCGTCGTTTCCAGCGATGACGGCGTGACGCCACCGGCCGCAGCCACCTCAACGGTGTTCATCGGTGGTTTCGACGACAGGGTGTTCGGGTTGGCAGAGGATGTGGACGTCTATAACTTTGATCGATGTGACGACGCGATCATCTATTCAGAATCATTCGATCCGGCTTTCGTGTTTTCGTTCACTCCGACGGTGAATGAGATGGGGCTGGCGATTGGGAACATCGTATCGCATGAAGCCGGACACTTGCTCGGGTTGTTCCATGTGTCGGATGATACCGCGCTCATGGATGACGCCTCGCCGGCCGATGCGTTCGTGGCCGATCAGGATTTCAAACGAGCGCCGCTTGCCGGTGATGTGGTGGACCTCGGCTCGCAAGACGCGGCCGCGCTGTTGTTGGAGATCGTCGGTCCGGGGTAGCGCATGCTGCGGTGTTCTGACGAAATCAGACGTGTGACGGCGTCTGCTGACCGAATGGGGGTCGTCTTTCAGATGGGGGGTCCGATCGAGCGTCGTTCACACGAATGGCGGGCGGTGGGAGTCTGAAGGCAAGGAAGATCGGCGGGGGCTGGTCTGAATGAAATGGGGGATTCATGGGTCCGTTATACACGCACTGCCCGTCCTGTACGTTTCCGGTAGTAGTCGGAGGGAGCGGGCGTTGCCATGCGCGTCGATGCCGACAATGTGGTCGCCGATTTGTACCGGAATTGCCTCACGAGGCGACCCTCGACGATCAGGCAACGTTCTCTCCGACCGCACGGGCCACCCGGCGCACGCGTGTGCGGACGCTGCTCCAACGCATCCGTCGGACGGTGTAGCCCACAGGGTGCAAGACACTTTTGGCGGCTTGTCGCTGGGGCGGGCACCCTCCGCGCGCTTGCGGTTCCGCTCGGCTCGTCTTTCGTGTTGTGTGGTGTATGATGCCGCGCTATGCGGATCGGATACAACACCAACGGCTTTGCACACCATCGTTTT
>JAJRSP010000168.1 GCA_024278775.1 Planctomycetota bacterium | reverse complement strand
GGGCGTGGGTATCTTCGCGAAAGCCGCTCAGGTTCCACCCGGGCAGATCTGGCTGAAGCGGACGGTGCTGGAAATGGGCGGTAAGGACTGCATCGTCGTGGATGAGACGGCCGACCTCGACGCCGCTGCGGAAGGCGTGGAGGCGGCCGCGTTCGGCTTCCAGGGACAAAAATGTTCGGCGTGCAGCCGGCTGATCGTTCATAAGGACGTCCACGCGGCGCTTCTCGAACGGGTGGTCGCGCGAGCCAAGACTCTCACCGTTGGCGATACGACCGGCGAAGAAAACGTCTTTATGGGTGCGGTGATTGACGGATCGGCCTTCGAGAAAATCAACGGGTACATCAAGATCGGTCAGGGAGAGGGACGTGAAGTCCTCGGTGGCGGGCGCGTGCCGAAAACGGGTTATTTCATTCCGCCCACGATTATCGACGGCCTCGCCGCGAGCGCCCGTATATCCCAAGAGGAGATTTTCGGTCCGGTGCTGGCGGTCATCCCCGGAAAGAACTTCGACGAACTGCTCGACATCGCCAACGGCACGGAGTATGGCCTGACCGGCGCGTTGTTTTCTCAAGATCGCATGCGGCTCGAACGCGCCCGGCATGAACTCCACGTCGGCAACCTCTACCTCAACCGAAAATGTACGGGCGCGCTGGTTGATGTGCAGCCGTTCGGCGGGTTCAATATGTCCGGCACCGACTCCAAAGCTGGCGGACGAGACTACCTCCCGTTGTTCATGCAGGCGAAGTCGATCACGGAACGGCTGTAACGCCAAGAGAACGTGAGTCGAGGGATACGTAAGATGATAGTGCAAGGGGCTGACATTGCCTGAGTGGACACACGTGTTCGTCAGCGAGATGGCCTGGCCCACGAACGTACAGATCATGCGCGTGCTCGCGGCGGTGATCCTCGGCGGGCTCATCGGTTTGGAACGCGAGATTCGAGACAAACCGGCCGGCTTTCGTACGATCATCCTTATCTCCCTCGGGGCGTGTCTGTTTGCGATGATCTCCAAGAGCATGGGCGGGGCCGACGGAGAAAGCACACGCATCGCCGCACAGATCGTCAGTGGGATTGGATTTCTCGGGGCGGGTGCGATTTTGCGCGACCGACGCGCCGTCTATGGGATGACGACAGCCGCCACCATCTGGGCCGTCGCGGCAATAGGGATGGGGTGCGGTTTCGGTCTGCTTGGTTTGGCCGCCGCCGGTACGGCAGCCATCCTCGTGGCGTTGTTTGCGTTTGATGCCATCGAGCATTGGATCGGCTCCCTGCGCGACATTCAGGACTACCACATCGTCACCGCCAACAAGGACGACCCGTTTCGGCGCATCGACAAGCTATTCAAAAACGCCCGGCTTCAGATTCGCAAGCGGAAATGCTACGAGGACGAGGAGCGGGCGTTGGTGTTTCGCATCGTCGCGATGGGCGGAAAAGCCCACCACGATGAGCTTCATAGGCAGCTTTCGACATCCACCGACTACACACTCAAACGGGCGTAAATAGACCACTCAATAACTTGCCCGACGCAAGTTTTCGTGTGCCCGTCCCCCATACGGTAAAGAACGGGCCACCCGCGCTGTGTTGGTTTCCGTAGGAGTGAGTCGATGGCGATTGAAGGCATCGGACCGGCCAACTATACTGTGGAGAAGTTCCGCGAACGCTTCGTGATGACACCGCTACGGTAGCGGTGCCCGTGCGTCGGTTCTCCACAGACGAGGTCGACTGGGTGTGGCCCTACCATCTTCTTCCGGCGTCTCAACTTCTGGCGGTTCAGCTTAGCAACCGCGAGATCGCGATCATTGCCGTGGTGGCCGTGGTGGTCATGTGGGCGACGTCCGCACGCAAACCGGGACGCCGCTGCCCCCGCTGTCAGGAACTCAACCGGGACTACGCGGTGTACTGCGCGCAGTGCGGTGAAAAACTGGTCAAAAACAAATCCCGATGACCGGACATAAAACCCGCACCGAGCCTGCCCAGATTCCACCGAATCAGCGACGCACCATCCGGCGGCAGTTGCTCAACTGGTACGACCGGAACCGGCGTGATCTGCCGTGGCGGCGACACCACACCGACGCCTACGCACAGTGGGTGGCTGAGGTCATGCTTCAGCAAACGCGCGTGGAGACCGTCCGCGATTATTACACGAGTTTTCTGCGGCGTTTTCCCACCATCCGAAAGCTCGCCGACGCCAGGCATGACACGGTGATGAAGCATTGGGAGGGGCTGGGATACTATCGGCGTGCGCTGTTCCTTCACCGGGCGGCGCGGCTCTTGCGCGACGAGAGACGCGCGATACCGACCACGGCCGCCGAGCTGCGCGAGCTTCCCGGACTGGGAGATTACACCGCCGCCGCTATCGCCTCCATCGCCTATGGAGAGCCACGGGCCGCCGTCGATGGCAACGTCGCTCGTATCGTTGCGAGGCTCTTCGGAGTCGATGAAGATATCCTCTCGAAGCACGGTCGCGCAACGATTACCAAACTGGCACAAGAACTCATCCCACGCAAACGACCGGGAGATTTTAATCAGGCGTGGATGGACCTGGGCACCGCGGTCTGTACGCCGCGCTCGCCGGATTGTGCCACCTGCCCGTTACGCACCGGTTGTGTGGCCGCCGCAACCAACCGGACCGGGGAGTTACCCGTCAGAGACGGAGGGCGAAAAAACCGCACCACGCCGCAAATCGAGATGATCACCGTGCTTTTCGTGAGCGAGGGGCGGCTTCTCGTACGGCAGCGCCCGCGCGGCGGACTCTGGTCCGGACTGTGGGAGTTCCCCACGGTGGAAAAAAAGGAGAGCCAACCCGACGCCAAGTTCATCGGCCCGCTCTCCCGGCAAGCGGGGCTTTCCGCGCCGCGCCGCTACGAGCACGCCGGAACGGTGCGGCATAAGCTCACGCACCGCGACCTCCGTTTTGACGTCTATGTGGCTCCGATCCGAAACGACACGATCAAAGGTAACGGTGAGGGAGCAAAGTGGAAGACGCCGGCCCAACTCCGCCGGCTTTCGATGTCTACGGCACAGCGGCGTATCCACACCTTGGCCAAGCCCCTGTTGAAGGAACATTAAACGATTCGGTAGTGCTATAGACCCAATCGTCAACGACCCATAGCCCAGCGGCGTGCAAAAGTATGCCCTATGCGTATAATCCTACCGGATCGGTAGCCACGTGCGGCGTGCAAAGCACACGACATGCAATAGCAAGCCCGAGAAGTGATGGAAGCACTATGATCGCTCAGGATGTGGACATGTTTTCTAGCCTCCGTAAGAAGATCGAGGCCGATGAGCCGCTAACCCTGGAGGAGGGCGTGCGGCTGTACGAATCTTCGGACATCCACACGCTGGGCGAGCTGGCCAACCTCGTTCGCGAGCGGTGGCACGGGCGCGCGGCCTTCTACAACATCAACCGGCACATCAACTACAGCAACTACTGTGTGTTGCGGTGCAAGTTCTGCGGCTTTTATCGGCCGCTACCCAAGGAGGCGACCCCGCGCGACGCGGATGTGATTCACGATGACGGCGGCTACGAACTCTCGCTGGCGGAGGTGGTCCGTCGAGCGGCGCAGGCCTATGCGGGCGGCGCGACGGAGGTACACATCGTCGGCGGTCTGCACCCCAAGCTGCCGTTTTCCTACTACACGGAGATGTGCGCAAGCATCCGCGAGGCGTGCCCGCACCTCCACATCAAAGCCTTCACGGCCATCGAAATTATCCACTTCACAAGAATCGCCAGACCCAAGCTGAGCATCGAAGAGGTGTTGACCCAACTGCGTGACGCCGGTCTGGGGAGCTTGCCGGGCGGCGGTGCCGAGATTTTCGATGACCGCGTTCACGATGAGGCATTCAAGAACAAGGTCGGTGAGGCCGAGTGGTTCGAGGTCCATCGTGTCGCGCACGAACTCGGCATCTTCACCAACGCGACCATGCTGTACGGGCATATCGAGGCACCGGCCGAACGCATCCAACACCTGATCAAACTTCGCGAGCACCAGACGGAGAGCTTGCGATCGCGCAAGGCCCACTTTAACACGATCATCCCGCTGTCGTTTATTCCCGAGGGCAGCGCTCTGGCCGACCTGCCCGGACCGAGCGGGCTGGATGATCTGAAAACGCTCGCATTGTCGCGGCTCATGTGTACGAACATCCCGCATATCAAAGCCTTCTGGATCATGCAGACGCCCAAGCTCGCGCAGGTGTCGCTCAACTGGGGCGTGGACGATATCGACGGCACGGTCGTTTACTACGACATCACCAAACGCGAGGGCGACGGCACCACGCATCAGGAGCTAAGTGTCGACAAGCTCAAACGGCTCATCGTCGAAGCCGGCTGCGAACCGATCGAACGCGATACGCTCTATCGGCGCGTGCGTCGCGACGAGCACACCTGGCGCATCGAGGGCGAGCCCTGGTCCGTGGACTACGACGCCAACGCAATGCATTCCAAGAGTAACGGCGACGTCGTATCGCTTCAGGTGTCGACCGACTAGCGAACGCGGCGTACAACTTTCCACACCTTGATCTATGCACTCACCACCCTCACTTTGCGCCGACACGCTGGCGTCGAGTGAGAAAAACCGTTACAAACAGGCGGTCGAAAGCGGAAAAGAACGCGACACGCGGATGCTTTTCACCCCATAGACATTACTCTTGAGGAGGTACGTTCGTGCGGAAAGATACTCGAATCGCGCTGCCGGGTGTGCTGGTTGCTTTCATGGCCGTTGGCGCGGCGCAGGCGCAGGACGCACCCATCGCGTTCACCGGCGCGACCATCATCCCGATCGCGCGTGAGCCGATTGAAGACGGTACGTTGATCGTGCAGGGCGGCAAGATCGTAGCCGTCGGCGCGGCGGACACGATTACCATTCCGGCCGATGCCGAGACAATCAACGCAACCAACAAAACCATCATGCCCGGCCTGGTAGACACCCACAGCCATGTCGGCGGTTTCGGTGGGGCCGATGCGTCGGGGCCGATTCAGCCGGACGTGCGTATTTACGACTCGCTCAATGTTCATAGCTCGGGGTTTCGGCGCGTGGTGGCCGGCGGCATCACGACCGTCAACATCATGCCTGGTTCGGGGCACCTGCTCAGCGGGCAAACCATTTACCTGAAAATGCGCGGCGGAAACACGATCGAGGAGGACTGGTATCGTGACGCGGATGGCCAACCGATGGGCGGGATCAAGATGGCCAACGGCACCAACTCGATCCGGGACAAGCCGTTCCCGGGTACACGCGGCAAGAGCGCCGCACTGGTCCGAGCGAAATACATCAAAGCGCAAGAATACCGCGATAAGATCAACCGGGCTCACGGCGATCCGGAAAAAATGCCCGCTCGTGATATCGGGCTCGAAGCGCTCGTCGAGGTGCTGGACGGCAAGCGCATCGTTCACCACCACACCCACCGCCAGGACGACATCATCACCGTGATGCGTTTGGCGAAAGAGTTCGGCTTCCGTGTGGTGCTTCATCACGTCAGCGAGGGTTGGATGGTCGCCAAGGAAATCGCGGCCGCAGGTATCCCCTGCTCGGTCATTCTGGTGGACAGTCCCGGCGGCAAGCTGGAGGCAATCAACCTGCTCTACAAAACCGGCGGCGTGCTCGAACGCGCCGGCGTCAAAGTGGCGTTTCACACGGATGACTGGATCACCGATTCACGATTGTTCATGCGATCCGCGGCGCTGGCCGTCCGTGCCGGCATGACACGCGAGGGCGCACTCAAAGCACTCACCATCCACGGCGCGGAGATGATTGATCTGGGGGATCGCGTCGGCTCGCTGGAACCGGGCAAGGATGCCGACTTCATCCTGCTCTCCGGTGACCCGTTCAGCGTCTACACCAAGGTGCTCGAAACCTGGGTCGAGGGCAAAAAGGTCTTCGACCGGAGCGACCCGCAAGACCGGCTGCACGCGGTGGGCGGGTTTGGTGCCGGAAGCGACATCATACCCTACATGTGCTGCTACGATCATGGAGAGTTGAACCAGTGAAAACCAACACGATGAAAAACCTCCTTATCCTTTCCGCGCTCGTCTGCGGCTTCGGTTGGCTCAGCGACGGTGCCGTGGCGCAGGTTGCGATTCGCGGTAAGACGGTCCTCACGATGTCCGGTCCGCCGATCGAAAACGGCGTGGTCGTGATTGAGGCAGGTAAGATTACGGCGGTGGGACCGGCGGACACCACAAGAATCCCCGAAGGGCTTCGCGTTCTCGATGCCGAGGTCATCACCCCCGGCCTGATCGACGCGCACAGCACAGTCGGGCTTTCGGGCATCTACAATCAAAAGCACGACCAGGACCAGCTCGAGCACTCGGCCCCGATGCAGCCCGAGTTGCGGGCGCTCGACGCCTACAACGCGCGAGAGGCGCTGATCGACTGGGTGCGCAGCTTCGGCATCACCACCATTCACACCGGCCACGCCCCCGGTGAGCTTATCTCCGGCCAGACCTTTATTGTGAAGACCACGGGGCACACGGTCGACGAGGCGCTCGTCAAAGACTTCGCCACGGTGGCGGCCACACTCAGCACGAGCGCGCTCAAACACGGCAAGGGGAAAACACCGAGTACGCGCGGCAAGCTCGTGGCCCTGCTCCGCGCCGAGCTTATCAAGGCGCAGGAGTACTTGAAAAAACGGGAAAACGCCAAAGCGGACAAGCCCACTGCGCGGGATCTCAAGCTAGAAGCGCTCGGGCGCGTGCTCCATAAGGAAGTGCCGCTCATGGTGACGGCCCAGCGAGCCCAGGATATCGCCAACGCGCTGCGCATCGCCCGGGAGTTTGATATCCGGCTGATTCTGGACGGGGCGGCCGAGGGGTATCTCATGCTCAATGAGATCAAGGCGGCTAACATCCCGGTTATCGTTCACCCGGCGATGACGCGAGCCTTCGGTGAGCTCAAGAACATGACGTTTGAGAACGCGGCCAGGCTCCGACACGCCGGCATTCGTATCGCCTCGCAGAGCGGGTATGAGAGCTATGTGCCCAAGACGCGCGTCGTGCTCTTCGAGGCGGCGATGGCGGCCGCGAATGGCCTGTCGTTCAATGAGGCGTTGGCGTCTATTACCATCGACGCTGCGCGCATCCTTGGCATCGACCAGCGAGTTGGCTCGCTCGAAATCGGCAAGGATGGTGACGTCGCACTCTATGACGGCGACCCGTTCGAATATACCACGCACTGCACCGGTACGGTGATCGAGGGTACGGTCGTCAGCGATAAGGCACGGTAGGCAAACCCCGGCCGCAGGCAGAATCCACCCGGATTCCGTGGGGAGCTTACGCGGAAGTTCGGCTTGGCACCCATATGGTGATACAGGTGCCGCACTATCCGGTGGGCTGCATGATACCCACGGCGATCCCCTCCGGATCTGTGAACATGCCGAAGTGCCCCACGCCGGGGATTTCGGTGTTGGGTACGATCACGGTACCGCCCGCTTCCTCGGCTTTCTTGAGCGTCACGTCGATGTCATCCACCTGGAAATAGACATTCGCGCAGGGACCGGGAGCGGCATCGGGCTTTTGGAAGATGGCGCCGGTGGGTTCTCGACCGGCATCGACCAGCGAATAGCCGGGCAGTGTGGCGTTGTCAAAATCCCACTCAAAGACCGAGCCGTAGAACGCCTTACACTTCTCCGGATCAATGGTCATAAACTCAAAGTGGCACAGTGGATTCGGCATCGTTCGTGATCCTAATGAGACACACCCGTCCTCGTGGAAGCACCACCATCATCGGTGTGTCTCCCGTTGACTACTGCGCAGGCGTCTCGTGGATTTCTATCGGCTTGTTGGCCCAACTGATCGGAGTTACGGGAGCTATCGGACGTGGGATATAGACGGGTGCGGTAGCCACCGGCGCGGATGCCGTTTTGTTCGGACGTGTCCCTTCGGAGTAAGGCGTATCGGTCGTCCAGAGCAAGTTCCAACGGCCCGGTTCTTCGCGCCAACGCTCCAGCGCCGCACTACGATTCGCGAACAGGTACACCGGCACGGAGTCAAAAGGCAACGGAGGACAAGAATAGGGTGCGGGCTCGGCAATTAGACCGATCTGCGTATGCACCGCCCCCCGAGAAGCGAGAACGTCTTCTCCTTCCGGATCCAGTTGTTGGTGCAGGCGGCTGCGCGAACCCTCATGATTGGCGTCAGCTCGAAAGTTGTACAGATACCCATACGCGCCGAACCCTGCCCAAATCGTCACGAGGACCCCTCCGAAACATGACACCATGCGCCGGCGGCGGAAACCACTCGCGAGAAGACAGGCGGCGGCGATCACTAACGCCGTGTTGGGAAAGATGCCGAAACGGCCGTATTCACCCGGCTTGTCCGCGCCGATCAACACAAACTGGAGAAAGAAAATGCCGGCCGTGGCAAGCAACGGTAAGGCAACCGCATGCCGACGACGCCACGCACCGATCAGGGCCATACCTCCGAGGATCAGGAGGGGCAGCGTCACCCCCTCGACCATGAGCTCGAGCACACGCCACAATCCATCCCCGACGCGGTCGATCTGGTACATGGCGATTGAGTTGCCGAGGTTGCTACGCAGCACGTCTCGGTGAAATAACCCGTTGATCGCCACGTAGGGATTGGAAACAAGATACGTGGTGGCGGCGACACACAGACCGGCCGTGGTTTGAGCCGCGAAACATTTGAGTCGGCCTGCACCACCAACCGGAACAGTCATTTCCCCGTCCGAACCGCGAGAGAGCCACGCCACAAGCGGGATGAGCACGAAGATCGGACCCGATGAAAGCACCATACCCAACGCCGCCCCGCAGCAGAGGCACATCAGTAGCCAATCACTACCGGGGCCGGGTGAAAGACCGTTTCGGAGTCTGCCCCATTCTTCGGGTACCCCCGAAGCGTGGGGCACGGACTGGTCGGACGTGATCGGAGTGACACGAAGAGTGGGGCACCCGCCAACTCCGTTCGATCGCGCGCGGCGGCGGCGGTCTAGGTGCCGCATGGCAAACCACACCGCAGCGAGCATGAGCACGGCACCGGGCAAGTGCGGTTTACCCTCGTGCGCCATGCAGACCACCACCGGCATGAGGGTAAAGAGCAGCGCTGCAATGAGCCCCGCCCCAACACCGATTGACGCAGCCGCACCGTCCGCCGCCAGCCGCCTGGTTACGGCGAAGACGATGAACATGCCGAGCACTCCCCAGGCCGCCGCGTAAGCTCGTGCGACGATGTAGAACTTGCCAAACTCTTCCGGGTGGTCGAGGTAGTACACGACGTCGCTTCGCACGTCGATCAACCCGAGCACGTCGCAGAGCTTGAGTAAAACGCCGACGGGGTAAATGAACAGCCCACCGTACTGGTAGAGCCGCGGGTCAAAGTCAAAGCGGCCCGGGCTCATGCCCGCCAGCGCCATCATGGTAATCATCTCATCCGGCTGGTAGGTGTAGAGCCGATACCGCAGATAGATCTTGGCACGGTCTTCCTCGGACCCGGTCAACAGGATGGGACCGCCCGAGTCTTTGCGGCCCGGGGTTCTGTCGAGCGGATCGGCATCCACGTCGGCCCCGCGCGCCTTGTCGAACTTTTCGGCAGCATGGGCCAGTCGATAGATTTTTTCGCCGGACCAGGGTTCGCCATGTGCGAAGAGATCGTGGTCGATGTCGCGGCTTGGCAACCCCCAGGCGATACCGAATACCGATAGCGCAACGAAAAGCACGCCAAGCGCGACCAACGTGAAGACCGTAGCTCGCCTGGATGTTTCTTGCGTCATTTCGACTTTCGTGTTGCGTGCGTCGGTCGGTTTTCGGTGCGTACCAAGAACCCCTCGCTGTTAGTTGGCCCAACCTCTTGCGCTGGCGGAACACACGGCCGTACGCCGGGGTAGTATGATGCGCAGTGTCGAGTTCTACGCTTGTCTGATTCGACAGGTTCAGGGGAACCCGTCGATCTTTTTTCGATGAACCCGATAGCGTCGAGTGAGTTTCCAGCCACACTCGGGGCATCGACCTGACACATTGCCGGTGAGATTGTAGCCACACAAACGGCACTCATCGAGGTTGCGAGGGAGCGTTCGGCCACCGAGGAATCTCTCACCGCAATCGCAGCATTGTCGGTGCAACGCGAGCCCCTCAGAACGGGAAGCCAACCTCGAACCGATGCTCAGAAGCAAGATGATGAGTTCAAGAACGATTCTGACCCAGTTGCGCGCGTCGCGGAGTACGACGTGGTTCTCGGAGGAGTCACACCGCGGGCATGTGGTACGCTGGAACATGGGGGCACTCGATACGGCGGCGAGAAGCCCCAGCCACGTCGGGGACACCCGCTCCGTCGGCCGCCGAGGGAAGCCCCGACACGGAAAGAAACTGCGCCCGGGAGGACTCGAACCTCCAACCTACTGGTTCGAAGCCAGTTACTCTATCCATTGAGCTACGAGCGCGTCGAATGCTCCGATCGTCGCGGCGGACTTGTCCTGTCCGGCGCGATGACTAAGATTCGGGGTAGATTATAGCTCTTGTCCGGTGGCGGTCCAGACGGGGGCCGTTCCGTCTGGTGAGCCATTCGTCCCGCGTTGGATTCTCTCCGGCACGGACGACGACGACCGAGCAGGGTGCTCGTGGCGATCATGCAGATAAGTATAGGTAGATAGGCGTGCCCAAATCCAAGAATATGACGGAAGAACCTGTAGCCGATATCGTGGCCCCTGAGAAGGCCGCGCCGCCGCCCGACAACCCACCACCCATCTCCCCGGATCCGGCCTCTCCGGCCACACCGCCACCCGGAGGGATCAGAAAGTCTCCGCTCGGTGCTAAGGAGATCATCCCCTTTGAATGGAAACTCCTGGGGACTGTCAACTATGCGACCCTCACGCTGTTCAAGTCAGTAGATCGTGCCGATTGTGAGGCGCAGATGCAGCGAGTCCTCCGCGACGGATACTACAAGGACCTGGTCATTGTTCACGTGAACGAAAAAGTGGTTCAGCCCAAGCAGCCCGCGTCTGTCCGGAAGAAAGCGGCCGCCAAGGCAAAAAAAGCAACGACGGCTGCCAAGAAGGCCGCCAAAAAAAAGACCAAAAAGCCACCCCGTCAGTCCACCACGATCAAAATCACTCTGAAAAAGGTGGACAAAACCGCCGCCAAGAAGAAAACGAAGAAAAAAACCGCCAAGAAGGCCACTGCGAAAAAAACCGTGAAAAAGGCCGCAACAAAAACCGCCGCTGCCAAGAAGAAGGCCGTGCCGAAAAAGAAGGCCGTAAAAAAGGCCGTCGCGAAAAAAACGCCCACCAAGAAAAAAGCAGCCCCGAAAAAAACATCCGCGAAGAAAACCGTCGCGAAGAAAGCGGCCGCCAAAAAAACAGCCGCCAAAAAGACCGCTACAAAGAAGAAAACCGCGAAGAAAAAAAAGAAATGACGACGCCCACGTCGTAAGTTACCGGGTGTCACGGATCGGCTCGGTTTCGGGTGCGACGTCGCGCGATGCGGGTTTCCGCTCCCTCCCTCCGGCTCAGTTTCGGCTCAACCTCGCCGAATCCGCGATGCCGGTAAACCGCCGTGGTCCCAGCGCAGCCTGCGGAAGTCCCTGGGGCCAGATACTCAGCGTCACCCCAAAGTCATTCTCTGCCTCATCCAACTCGAAAGACAGGGCCGTAAACCAATTCGGAAAGCGCCGGATCAGCGCCACCGTAAAATCAGCCGTCCGACCCGCCTCCACATCGTACGACTGTCGTATGGCCAGGGTGTGCTTCT
This sequence comes from Planctomycetota bacterium, assembly GCA_024278775.1. The sequence goes on along the minus strand of JAJRSP010000168.1, from coordinate 13,969 downwards.
CCGTCATCTTGTAGTTGAAGTCGAAGCCGAATAATCCGGAGTCGGCTTCCTCTATGAAACGATACCCCACGAGGTAACTCATGCGCGGTGTCCGTTCGACTGCCAGCGACATGTTCAGCACATCAATCTCGCCGTCGTTGACATCGTAATTCACCTCACTAAGAAACGCCGTTCGATCATTCACGCGCCAGACGACCGAGCTGTTCAGATAATTCCTCGCCACGCTCAGTTCGGGCCGCGTGTAGGAGACGAAGCCGTTGGTTTTGTCGTCTCCGGTAGCACCGTTGAACAATCCCAACTCCAAATCCCACGTCAGAAAATCGACTTTGCGACGAGTCTTTCCCGCGCCCCGTTTCGTCTGCCATCGTTGCCGCACCCCCACCGCCACGCCATCCACACCGTCAATCCCCTCGACAGTTTCGTCAAAAGGAAACAACCTCGCGCCGGCCTGATTCGTATCACTTATCCAAGCGGTAATATCCGGCTTGATCACATGCCGGACGCCGTCGAGGTCAAACAACTCCGACCGGGCCTCACGATCAACCTGGGACAAATACATGCTCCCACGCACCCCGAAGCTCCCATAGGCCCGGACGACGCCGTTACCCCACACCGTATCATCCCAGGCGCTGCCGCGAACGGACGCAAAGGGCACGAACCGCCAGGGGCCGATATCCATGGGAGCGTCGATCTCCTGCCGCGTATCCACGCGAGCCACCGCACCCGACGCAAACCGCCGTCCTTCGAACAGAAAATCCCTAAACCGCTGATCGCCCGGGCGATACCGCACGAAACCGATTCGGTTCTCACTAAACCAGGTCAGCCGCTCACCCACGGGCTGCCCAAAAAGATAAAACGCGAAGTCCGGAAGCCGCTCCGTCTGCGTGAGAAAATCCATCAAACGCGCCTGCAAAATCGCCGTAAACGCCCAGTCGGCGCGCTGCTTCTTGAGATAGATCAGCGTTTCCTGCTCTTTCTCGTTGTCGAACTCCGACTCGAAAAACTCTTCCAGAAAATCGCGATCGGAGATGTAAGACAGCTCCAGAGTAAGCTGCCAGTCTTCCTTAAGATACTGCCGGTGACGAATCAACACGCGACCGCGGGTATCGCGAACCGAACCGGAACGGCGATCCGCACCCAGGTTGTCCTCGGCGTTGTCCGTCATCAGGTAGCTGCGAATATCGCCAAAATAAGTATCACGCCGGTATTTCGCGTCGACCCCGGCGGCCGGACCACGCTCCGAAAAATAGTCCAGACTTAACGTCGAATCAAAACCCTTGGGCGTTTCCAGCCCCAACAAGCTGAACGTGTGCCAGTCCGTTTCCAGCTCCAGCCCGAAGGAACCACTGAAACCGGTTCGCAGGCCGCGCGTCGCGGTCTCGGCCACATCCACGTTGCCGGCGAGGTAAGGCCAGTACAGAATGGGTACCCCGGACACGTTGATCGTGGCATCATGTACTTTGAAGCCGCCACTGAGCCCCGCACCGCCCACCGATCTCGTGGTGAGTTCCACGCGAGAGGCCCCGATGTGGTACTGCGGCGTATGAAACTCACTCGTTGTCAATATCGCGTCCGAGGCCACAAACTCCTGACGTGACAACTGTCGCAACTCATCGGCCCGGAGGTACAACGGAAGCTGGTTCTCCACCAACACGGTACGAATCGTAGCGTCAAGAATCACGGCTCGATCATGAATCAGATCATAAAAGACCCGCGCCGCGCGAACCGCACTCGTCCCCTGCGACATCCGGACATCACCTTCGAGGTAGACCGATTCCACGTCTACGTCACCCCAGGCCGACGTCATCATCTGACCATCGCGGTCCGCCCGGTATCCCGGCGATGAACGCGTACGATCGGCACGACGGGAAGGTCTCGGCATCTGATCCACACCCATCCCAACTGCACGATCCTCGTCCGCATCAGAATCCTTGCTCCGTTTCGGTAAAAACACCACTACGGAATCGGCCTGCAGCTCTAGAAAATCTTCTTCACCCGTGGCACCACGCGAGAAATAGACGCCACCGGTTACCGTCAACACACGCTGCCCGGCTCCCATATCCTGCACCGCAAAGTCACCCGGTGAGCGAAGCTGGATCACCGGACGTGGACGGAGGGATCGCGAATCTCTGGAAAGTCCCGACGCCTGGACTACACGAAACGTTACCTGCGCCTGCGCCGGGTCCACCCGATCGAGCTTCACCTCCGCGCGAATCTTCCGACCCTGTCGATACACATCCGAGTCGTCGTGCGAACTAAATGAAATGTCGTCGGCGTGAGTTTCCAATGCGCCGGTGGTATTCAACGTCACGAACAACACCGGACCCGCAGTGACCGCGCCACCCGTACCTACGATTTCGGCATCACGCCAGAGAATCATCTGGAGGTATTGATAAGGTTTACCATCAAACTCGCGGGGATTGATCCACACCACTGCTTCGCGAGACCGTGCCGTCTGACGACCGGTGCCCAACGCCTGAGCCCCCAAAGCAAGTTCAAAGTCACCGAAGAAATGCAGTACGCTCGTGCCGTCCGAGTCCTCAAACACATGAACCCGCTGACCGCTCATATGCACCGCGAGGTTGGTTAGACCCGCGGGAACCAGCGGCGCGTCCACCCGATCGGCAATGGGAGGCGGTGACTGAGCGCACGCAAAGACCCCGCACCACAACGCCAGCGTGGCGGACAGCCACCGAAGATACCTGGTCCAACCGGAACTGATAATGCTATCCACGCGCAACGACGCCGGACCACTCTAAGGATTCGCGCCTCAGTCCAAGCGGCCTGCTTGACGCAAGTATAGATTCGCTCGAATCACTGTGTCAACGAGAGCACGGTGGAACCCACTACGGTTCCAGTGACGGAATACAACATCCGGACCCCCAAAAGGACGCGGCCCGCCCACGCTCTCGCGTGTGACAGGCCGCATCCACATTCACGTCTAACCTGTGAAACGCAGAAGCGAAACGCCCGAAAGCGCCGCTCATGCAATCACGTTACTTACGATCGAGCCGTCCGACGGGTCGCGAAAATACGCGTACCAATCATCAGGCCGAGCAGCGTCAGAATCACCAGACCCCACTCCGATACCGCGGGAATCGACGACCCCGGACAGGTGCAATCCGCCTGGCAGACACCAGGACACGCAGCCGAGTCCGTACCATCGCACTGCTCACCCGTCTCCAGGATGTTGTTACCACACACCGCGACCGGCGGGGCACCGGCACACGTGATGTTCACCACGCCCGTACCGAAGTCTCCAAACCCACCGATGCGAATCAGGACTTCCTGTCCCGTCGTCACGGGAACCGCAACCGTACTATGGAAGTCAAGACCGCATGCGTTGACCGGATCATCGTCATTGCAGTCGATCAGGCTGGCATCCGTGGCCGGACAACCGGGGTTGTACACCGCAATACGCGTGTCGTACATCGCACTGCCGCCAAGCTCTTCGCACGTGGTCACGGTCAAGTCACCGGTGCATGTAGCGAAGTGGTGATACCAGATGTCCGAGCTGAGCTGATCGAACCCAAACGAGTCACAGGAGGGATGTCCCGGGTGCGCCGGGCCATCCGTCGTCGAGGTCGTCGTATCAAATGGGGTGGTACCAACGAAAATCTCTGTCGAATTCGAACAGAAATCGTTGACCGGAGGCGGAGCCACGCCGCAGGAGCAGTCTGTCTGGCAGAGACCCGGACAGGCCGCGTCGCTTGTGCCGTCACAGGTTTCACCAGCCTCCACGACATTGTTACCGCATACCGGCGCGGGACAAGAGCAGTCCGCCTGACAGAGACCCGGACAGGCCGCGTCGCTCGTGCCGTCACAAGTCTCACCAGGATCGACGACGTTGTCGCCACATACCGGTGCCGCCGCACAATCCACCGTCACCACATAGTCGCCGGCGTCCGCACTGCCGAAGCCCTCGACTACCAGATAGTACACACCGGGCACCAGCGGGGCAGAATCTATACAAGAGTTACCGAAGCAACCAATTCCGGCGCAGTCGTCATTCGAGGCAACCACGTTGCCGGAACAACACCCATCCATCAGGTAGATGTAAGAATCCCATGCGCAGGGATCGCCAAACGGTGCGTTCGTGGCCATGTTGAAGTTGTACAGACCGGTCTCCGTAACGGTTACTTCCCAAATCTCCTCCTCGGAGGTGCGCTGCCCACAGTCATCAGCGGCGCCAATCGTCGAACCAGTCAGCAACAAGGGCGGAGCCGAGCAGGCAGCCGTCGCGGTGAAATCGCCACACGGACACTGGCAACCCGAACAAAGCCCCGGACAGGCCGCATCATCCGTACCGTCACACTGCTCACCCGCTTCGGTGATGTTGTTGCCGCAGACCGGCGGCGTCGTGCAGACGACGTTCAGCAAGCCCGTCCCCGAGTCCGTGAACCCACCGACGCGAACCAGGATTTCCGCACCCGTCGTCACTGGAATCACTAGCGTGCTGTGGTAGCCACCGGCAGCACCGCCGCAGGGATTCACCAGGTCGTCATCGTTGCAGTCAATCAGGCTGGCATCCGATGCCGGACAACCCGGAACGTACGCCGCAATCCGAGTATCGAAGGTTGCACTACCACCGAGTTCCTCACACATAGTCAGCGTCAGCTCACCCGTACACGTAGCGAAGTAGGTGTACCAGACATCTTCACTAAGCTGATTGTTCCCGAAGACGTCGCAGGAAGGATGTGCGACATGCTGCGGACCGTCCGTCGTTGCGCTGGTCGTATCGATCGGCGTTGTCCCATCGGTAATGACCAAAGAGTTCGCACAATCATCGTTCACTGGAGGTGGAGGTGCGCCACAGGTGCAATCAGCCTGGCAAAGACCCGGGCACAGCGCGTCGTCGGCACCATCGCAGGCCTCACCGGTTTCGGCGATACCGTTGCCACACACCGGCGGCGGGCAGGTGCAGTCGGCCTGGCACGCACCCGGACAGGCCGCGTCAGATGTTCCGTCACAAGCCTCACCCGGCTCCAGAATGTTGTTGCCGCAAGTGGAACCGGCCGTGCAAATGGCACCAAGACCGGACGATAAATCGAGATTGTCAAAATCGCCCATGTCGCCAGCCTGGAAGTTATCCGACAGAAGCACGATCTGCTCCACGCGGGTACCGGTCAAACGCGTGACCTGACTGTAGATCAGCGCGCCGCCGTAGAAGTAGTCCGTCGTCCCGCCAATGGGATCGTCACACACCGTAAGCGTCACGTAAGCACCGGGAGTCCAAGCCACGCCGGTGTCCACATCAGCAAACCCAAAGCCGTCAATGTCATCAAGAATCATGATGGTGCCCAGCCAACTAAAGCGGACTTCCCAGGTGAGGAAACCTTCCGATGGGGACTGAGCCGCCACAAGATAATCCGCACCGCCGGAAGCACTGATGGACACATCCACGCTCGTGGTACTCGCGCCACTGGGTAGCATCCCGAGGTCCGGGCTGAACCCGCCGGTAAACGACCCGGCACCGACTGCGGCATCCAACTCAATCCGCAAATGCTGGGTTCCCAGGGCCGGATTGAGCGTGGACACGGTACCCTGAGTGGTACCCAAAAATGCTGTCCAACCAGCCTGAAGATCAATGAAACCGGGCGCGAAACCTTCCGCCGGCTCAAAGCCCGTCACCAAGGTGCCCGGGCCGAGCAGTTGAGTGCCCTTCGGAACCGGAGCCGAGGAGACAACACCCGTGTAAGCTGCATCCGGAATAGCCCGGTGTACCTTGTACTTGTTTTGTCGAGCGACTTTCACCTGCCCCATCAGATTGGTTGAACTTCCAAAAAGGAGGCAAACCGCGCCGAGGGCTATAAGACCTTTTGAACACCGGATACGAGAATGTACTTTTGACAACACGAGACGACCCTCCCTCTCAATTGCAGAACCCTGAAGCGCGCCGATCCACGACACGCCCCAAAACCCGGCAGACTTTTCCCTCGGAGAGAGAACAGAGGTGTTGCTTCTTCCTCTCCCCTCCATTTCAGCCAAACGAAGCACATAAAGCACACATGAGTACATTCGCTTGTGACACACCGTGGGCATCGTCCCAAGAACGGGAAAGCAAGTCAAGCAAAATCTCAAATATATCCAGATGTTTCAGTGGATAACGGCACGCCGGCACATGGGCACGATGATGCGAGAGACGCCGTTACGGTGGGTTGTGTGACTCAATTTCGATATAGCTGGAAAGGGCAACGCCAGCGCAAAGGTGTATGTGTGTTACGGTGGGTTGTGTGACTCAATTTCGATATAGGGAATACCATGGCGCAGACGCCAATACAGGCAAATTTGGTCGCAACGAAACTATTTTATCGGACCAGCACAAGAATGACTATCGCTTTATTTCGGTCTCGATAGCGTAGTACCTTCGGCCCAGACCATTCGGTAAAGTCGTAAAAATAATTCGCAGAATGAGAACATTTTTTCGTTCGTGCCGACTTTCATCCCTATAACGAACGACCGGATGTCACCTTCGAACGTTCCGATTCATTGGGGAGTGGTCCGTCGACTTGGCCTGGGTCGAGAGAGTCTGGGTCAACAGGCCTCGCATGGTTAATTCCACAAAACGGAGACGGTTGTCAGACCCGAATCACATGCGTTCTAGAAGACGCATACAGGTTCGCGTTATTTTTTCCATCGAACATTCGTACAACATTATCGCCCCCTAATCATTCCCATATTTCTATTGCATGGGTGATCGGGATTCGCTACTCTGGTGCGTGGAACGTCGGTAGTTGGTCATGTGTCATGTGGTCGAGCCGTACGTTTTGGTGGGGTTCGCGCGGAGTTCTTCAAACGGGGTCCATCGCGCGAGAAACTTCACACGGGGAGCTTCACGCTGGGAACTCCGCGTCGACGGTTCGTCTTCGATGCCGGGCTGACGCGGCAGTCACTCCCTCGTGGCTGGTAAGGAGCATTCAATGTATCGGCTAACAGCGGTTCGGATGGTGTTGTTCGCGGCGGCTTTCTCGGTCTGTGGTGCGGCTCAAAACGCTACCGCCCAGACTTGTACCTGTGATCTGGCAAACGCTGATATCGCACCGTGTCCCGGACCCGGACCCGGTACCGGACCGGACGGCGTGGTCAGCTTCAGTGACCTGCAATTCATCGACTTCTGCGTGGCCAACCAGGCCGACTTCTGCGGGCGAGACCTGAGCGTATGTGATATCAACTGTGACGGCGTTGTCGACTATCGTGACTATGGCGAAACGTTCGAGGCGTTTCCCACCGGGACAAATGCCGGCGCATGCATCGGCCTGTACGGGGCGTGCTGCGGTATCGGGCAGACCAATTGCGTGCTCACCACTGCGACAACCTGTGATGTGCTCGCTGTTCCGGATGTGATACCCGGAGACGGCGTCTATGCCGGCGATGGGACAACCTGTTCACCCAACCCATGTGACTGCAACGGCAACGGCATTGCTGACAGTATAGATCTCGCGGATGGCACCAGCCAGGATTGCAACACAAACGACCTTCCGGACGAGTGCGATATCGCGATTGGCACCAGCTTCGACATCACGCCCGTCAACGGCGTACCCGACGAGTGCGATCCTCTGAACCGCTACATCTTCTTCTCCATGAACGACCTCGTCGTCGGCGCTACCGAGCCCTATGCAATCCGCGTGAAGCTGGTCAGTGTGAACGGTTTTGCCGCCTTCAATGGGGAAGTACGCTGGGCCGGTCCGGCGGCTGATGTCACGGACGAAGACGCCGGCGATCCCCTGCGAACCTTCACCACGTCCACCCTGCAATGCACCTCCCACTACGCGGACTGGGGAACGAGCAACTTGATCTACATCAACGGCGGAGACATCCTTCCCGAATCCACCTACGCGATTCAGGCGATCGCCCAGTCATGCAACGAGGCGAACGAGGCTTGTTACACTCCGGCGTCCCTGTGGACCGTAGACACCGCCAAATGGGGGGACGTCACTTCACCCTACACGGTTCACACGCTTCTCCTTCCGGACTTCAAAGATATTTCCGCTGTAGTGTCCAAGTTCCTCGGCATCGCCGGATTCCCCACCAAGGCAAGGTTTCAGTTGGTTCCCAATACGCCGGCCGCCACCACTGCGGTCAACTTCCGAGATATTTCCGCCGATGTCCAAGCCTTCTTGGGTACCAGCTATATTGACCACCTCGGGGGGACCAACCCCGTGGGACCGTGTGTGTGCCCATCCAGCGTGACGTGTAACACCACCCCATGCATCAACGATCTCGAATGTGACCCGCTCGGGGGTGGTTTCTGCGTCAACGGGTTCTGCACGGACATGTGCCGGCGCTGCAGCCCGTAGGCGTGCGTCGGGCCGTCCAAGCTCCACCATCCACAGGTTGACACACTTCGCGCCATCGCGGATTCGGTAGCGTGCGTGTATCACGCCCGTACGAGTGGCACGCCGATTGCACCGCGTGCCCACTGCGTTATCATGCGCGCCACTGTGGTAGCGGAAACGCCAGTCAACCCTAGCTGCATAAGGACAGAACCATGAAACGTGCCAAATTGACTGTAATCGGTGCTGGAAACGTCGGTGCGAGCTGTGCCTTTTGGGCCGCCAGTAAGGAGCTTGGCGATATCGTGCTTGTCGATATCCCCGATTTCGCCGACAAGACCGCCGGAAAAGCGCTCGACCTGGCTCAGTGTGGTCCCGTCGAGCGATTCGACGCCAAGATCACGGGTACCAGTGACTATGCCGAGGCGAAGGACAGCGACGTCGTCATCATTACGGCCGGCATCCCACGCAAACCCGGTATGAGCCGCGACGACCTCATCCAAACCAACGTCAAGATCGTGGGCTCCGTCTCTGAGAAAATCGCCGAGGTCGCGCCCGGGGCCGTGCTCATTATCGTGTCCAACCCGCTCGACGCGATGGTCTACACCGCGTGGAAGAAAAGCGGTTTCCCCACCAACCGGGTCGTTGGCCAGGCCGGCTGTCTCGACATTGCCAGGTACCGCACCTTCATCGCGATGGAACTCGGCTGCAGCGTGGAAGACATCTCCGCGTTACTCATGGGTGGGCACGGCGACGACATGGTGCCGCTACCGCGTTACACCTCCGTCTCCGGTATCCCGGTCACGCAGCTCATCCCGGAAAAGCGACTCGGTGAAATCATCCAACGCGCCAAGACGGGCGGCGGAGAAATCGTGAAGCTCATGGGCACCAGCGCTTACTACGCACCGGCCGCCGGTTCGGTACAGATGGCCGAGGCAATTATCAAAGACAAACACCGCATCCTGCCCTGTGCGGCGTTCTGCCAGGAAGAATACGGCGTCGGCGGTTACTACGTCGGCGTGCCATGCATGCTGGGTGCAAGCGGCGTGGAAAAAGTCATTGAGGTCGAGCTCGACGCTGAGGAACGCAAGCTGCTCGATAGTAGTGTGGCGCACGTCAAGGAGCTTGTCGGTGTGGCAGAAAACTTTATGGGTAGCTGCTGAGCGCCAGCCGTGTAACGCCGCCGTGTGCGGCATCCCGCTCGCCATAACAGACCAAAAGAACAAGCCCGCCGATCGAGCCAACGATCAGCGGGCTCGTTTCTTTTTTTTCGCCGCAAGCGATTGACGATTCGCCGTTAGGCCTTCGTACGGTCGTCTTTCTTGCTGCAGCACGGCTTGCCGGTCTTATCAGCGGTCTTCTTGGAAGCCGTTTTGGCATCCTGATTGACGCCGCCGTGGCAGCCGCCCTTGGCCGTCTTCTTCGCACCCTTCTTGGGGCAACCTTTGCAGCCGCCCTTCTTGCCCGCCTTGGCGGACGCCTTCTTGCAACATGGTTTCTGACAATCCTTGCCGCATTTCTTCGCAGAAGCGTTGGGGCACTTGCTTGCCTTCTTACCGGTGCTGGCACAGCCCGGTAGCGTGGCGGACATCAAAAAAGCGCACGCCAAGACCAGAGCCACCTTCGTGAACTTGGTAAACATTCCCTTAGCCATCAATCATCTCCCGTAGTCGGTGTATCAAAACAGGCAGCACCCGGGTCTTTCCGGGCGAACCCCACCAGCAAGCCGCACACCTTGGCACGGTCACCAGCCGAGACGCGGAAACCTCCGCAACGTGGGTCCTATCTTAACGCCTGTAGCCCATTGATGATAGTCCCGCCAGACCAAACCGGTCTTGTTACCGGACGAAACTCGCGTTGTTACCCGCCGGAGACGAAACGGAAGCATCAGAGCCTCCCATCGTGGGGCAGCGTCTCCAACGGACAGCCCTCACACCGCGCCCGAACCCGACAATGAACCTTGCCCAGTCGCACGAGCAGCGCGTGGTATTCATTGAAACGTCCCACATCGGGGGCAAGCTCGTCATGAAACACTCGGCGAGTGGTCTCATAGTCCGCGGAGGGAGCAAGCAAAAAATGCCGTCGGAGTACCCGTTTGGTATAGGCATCCACCACAAAAGTAGGGCGGTTGCCCGCATACAACAACACCGCGTCGGCCGTCTCCGGTCCAATCCCGTGGATCGAGGTGAGTCGGCGACGAGCCTCGTCAAGCTCACAGCTAAGCATATCCGGCAGCGATCCGCCATGAGCCCCAAAGAGCACCTCCACGAAAGCGGTCAGTCGCCGCGCTTTGACCCGGTAGGTTCCGGAGGGACGGATCAGCGACTCCAACTCCGATCGGGGTAGATCGCGGATCGCCGCAAACGATAGACAGTGAGCTTCCTTTAAGCGTTTGATCGCCCGCTCCACGTTGCTCCAGGCGGTGTTTTGGGTCAGGATGGCTCCGATGACGATCTCCGTATCCGTCTCCCCCGGCCACCAGTGCTGAGGCCCGTACGCCGCCAGCAAACGCTCGAAGATATCGCCAAGAACGGAGGATGAGGGTTCGTTCGGCACTGGTGTCTCCCGGGCGCGTGAGTCGGTGTCCGTGTCGGGTGTCCCGCTTATTTCAGAAAAGCCCTTGTCGACGGCGCGATTCGTCGGCACGATAGGCAGACCATGGCGGACGCACAAGCCAAAAAGAAGGTCGGACCACCGCGCGGTATCCTGGCACGCCCGCTGGACGCGCTGATGTTTCTCTTGCCGCTCATCCTCTGTTACGAGGTGTCCTCGCTCACACAACGTGATCACGTCATCGCCTCGGACCTGCTGCGGCGGTTTGTGGAGCTGTTTGGACCAGCCGGCATGTGGGCACCGGGGGTCGTGGTGGTCGTGATTCTTCTCGCCACCCACATGGCCTCGGGCGAACGCTGGCAGATTCACTGGCGGCGTGTGGGATTGATGTATGTCGAAGCGATGGTGCTGGCCGCGCCGCTGCTGGTGCTTAACTGGACCCTGCCCATGATCGGCGGCTCGACGTTTGGCGGGGAAACGTTTCATCGGATCGCCATGGGACTCGGTGCCGGTGTCTATGAGGAGATGGTGTTTCGACTGGTTCTGATTTCCGTGCTGGTGATGATCGGGAGTGACCTGTTTCATCTGGATCGTCTGGCTGTCGCGATTGCCGCGGTGCTGGCGTCTGCCCTGCTCTTCGCGGCGCACCATCACAAGCCGTTCGGCGCGGAGGATTTCGCCATCTCGCCTTTTCTGTTTCGATCGTTGGCCGGCGTGTATCTTTCCCTCATTTTTTGGTATCGCGGATACGGTTCTGCGGCCGGATGTCATGCGGCTTATAACGTGGCGATCGTGCTGTTGGCGGGCTGATCGGGGGCCACCATGTTGATCGGTGAGAAAACGGCTCTTGGCGATATCGTCTCGGCGTATTGGCCGGTGCTGGCGGCGTCTTTCGTGGTGTCACTCCTGGCGACGCCGGTGTGCCGTCGTGTGGCACTCGCGCGAAAGCTGGTCGACCGCCCGGATGACTTTCTCAAACCGCATGACAAACCCATCCCCTATCTGGGCGGCGTGGCGATTTTTCTCGGCTGGGCGGTGGGCGTGGGGTTATCGGTGTTTCTGTTTGCTTCGGCCGGGGGCGATGCGATCGGCGGCCGTGAGCCCCACACCGGACCCACCATGGATCGCACGATGATGATCGGGATCCTGGTCGCGGGGGCGGCGACCATGATGCTCGGGCTGTTTGATGATCTGCGCATGGCGTCGCCCAAGACGAAGCTGCTCGGTGTGACGATCGTCACGGTGCTGCTGATGTTCGTCGGACTGGGTGATGACACAATCGTCGTCGCGCTGCGCACCACCCGGCTTCGGCCTGAGAGTTTTCCCGATTGGCTGATTTTGTGCTACTCCGTACCGCTGACGCTCTTCATCACACTGGGCGCGTGCAACGCGACGAACCTGATCGACGGCGTCGACGGCCTGTGTAGCGGCGTGCTCGGGATCATCTCGGCCGGGTTGTTGGCCCTGGCGATCCACCTGCACACCTGGGGCGAGTGGTACGTGTGGGACGCGCAGCGTGTGACGCTTTGCCTGGCCATGCTGGGCGCGGCGCTCGGCTTCCTGCCGTACAACCGTAACCCCGCCAAGATTTTCATGGGGGACGCCGGGTCGATACTGCTGGGGTTGAACGCGGCCATCCTGCTGTTGCTGTTTGCCAAGTCGGGGGCCATCAAGTGGATCATGGGCTCGGTGATGGTCTTCGGACTGCCCATTGCCGACATGACGCTGGCGCTGGTGCGGCGATGGCGCAACCAGCGGCCGCTCATGCAGGGGGATCGCAGCCACTTTTACGACCAACTGCTGGATCGGGGCTGGCCGGTGAAACGCGTCGTGCGCGTCAGCTATGCGCTGGCGGCGATGTTTGCGATCATCGGCTGCTCACCGGCGTGGCTGCGAACCCGGTATGTATTGCCGCTGTTTCTGTGTGTCGCGCTGCTGGTGGCGCTGTGTGTCAAGAAGTTCAAGATGGTCCGGCTGGAAAGGGACTAACCAACCTCATCCGGGCACCGCGTCACGCCGTTCAACACCCGCAGCGCTGCCGAGCAAACAAAACCCAAAGGAAGGCCGAAGCGTTATCGTAAAGGCAAGTCAACCTTTCGTCTTGGGACGAAAGAACGACCTGCCCTACGCCGTTACGGGCACGCCGTCGGTCCATCGAAGGGGTACGGATCACCGAGGAACGCGCTCACGGCCGCGGTAATGTCTTTGAAGTCGATGGCGTTGGTCGGAGCCGGTGTGCTCGGCTGAAGCTGGGCGCGGGCTTTGATCGGTGCTCCCGGAGAGGCTAAAAACGAAGCCACCTGCGCGGTAATGTCTTTGAAGTTCGGTTGGAAGGGATCGGTTGCGAGAAACGGTATCACCACGTCACCCCAGGCGCTGGTTTGCACGACCAACGGGGCGGAGTAGCAGGCCGGGTCGTTCAGGTCGGGGCAGGTCTGGTTGACGCTCTGGATTTCGTACGTCGAGTTCGGGACGATACCCGCGCCGAAAACGTGGATCATGCCGGGTGTCCCAAAGTTGTCGAAGTGCGGCGTACACTGAAGCTCGGCCGCGCTGAAGCCGCCGGGCGTGCCAACCTCCGGGTAGACACTCGGCGCGGAAAGCCAACGCGTTTGACCGTTGAACGAAGCGAACCCATCGAGGTTGACATAGGTAATGCGAACGGCCCGCGGTGGACCACAGCCCCCCGGAAGTAGTTCGTCCATCATGAAGGAGACGAAACGGATTTTCGGGCAGGCAGCCCCAATGGCCGGACGCCCCACGCACTTGCCTTCCGCGTTGCAGAAGCTCCGCTGGGTGCAGATGTCGCCGTCGTCGCAGGGTGATCCCGGTGGAAGCGGCTCGATGGAATAGGTATGGTTCTGTCTATCGCACACGATACGCTTACAAAGGTCCAGTTGAGGGGTGGCGTCGCCGAAAATGGCACCAGTAACCGAATCGCAGCACTGCGTCCGCGTGTCGTACCATGGGGTATGCTCGCAGTGGTGCTCTTGCACACATATGCTAGTGCATCGCCACGCGAAAATGTGCGGGTTTTGGGTTCTTTGTTCCGATGTTTCCATGATGTGGAAGTCGAGTCATCAGATCATGGAGGATCGTTATGGCAATTCGGTATAAGAAGTACATCATCCGCCTAAGCGCGG
>JAJRSP010000009.1 GCA_024278775.1 Planctomycetota bacterium | reverse complement strand
TACACCTCAAAGCACCGCGGCCCGTGGAAACTCGTCCATCACGAATCTTTCAAGACCCGCTCGGAAGCCATGAAACGCGAGCGCGCACTCAAGTCCGGCCAGGGACGTCAGTGGCTGGATGGCATGATCGGAAGAGCGAGTCCGCCTCAGGCGGATTAACCGCTAGGTCGTAGGTTCGAGTCCTACTCGGGGAGGTTGGCGTTCTTCGTGTACGTGCTGGTTAGCGAGTCGACTGGTCGACGATACGTCGGCCAGACAGCCGATCTGCAGCGACGGGTCGACGAACACAACGACCAAAGCGGCAACACCCGCAAGTACACCTCAAAGCACCGCGGCCCGTGGAAACTCGTCCATCACGAATCTTTCAAGACCCGCTCGGAAGCCATGAAACGCGAGCGCGCACTCAAGTCCGGCCAGGGACGTCAGTGGCTGGATGGCATGATCGGCAGAGCGAGTCCGCCTCAGGCGGATTAACCGCCAGGTCGAACGACACTGTGTTACGGACGACACCGACCGCACAAATCAACACAAGAACCTGAGCTGCATGTCCCGCTTCCGATCCCCGCGCAGTCGCTGTCCGACGTACATAACGTCAGACCATTCTCACAAACTCGAACAGGCTGCGGACCGAGCCAGTCACACATGGAGTCGCTCGGGCAATCGGTGCTATCGTTACAGGGGATGAGGCATGGCACACTGGACGGGCAAGTGCAAAGACCCGAAATGTCGAGTGTTGTTTGGAATGACCCGCCCAAGAACGAATCCAGGGCACGGGAGATGTCCTTGAAGTCAACAATTTGTGTCGGACGAACCAGATCCGGTCCAAGCTGCAGCGCCGCCTTGGACAACGCGAGAGGGTCTCCAAGGAATTTGTTCACATACGCAGAGATGTCCTTAAAGTCCGGATTTACGCCGACGGCGGGGTAGAATGGCTGCACCACATCACCAAACAAGCCCTGCGAGATCGTGATCGCTTCCGACCAGCAGAGCTCATTCGTCTGATAGGGACAAAATGCCTGCGCTCGCTGTAGCGCATACCGCGCAACCCCCGTTGTTGAGCTTGGTATAATCTCGGGACCATACACCGCGATGCTCGCAAACGCATCGAAGTCGAAGGGCACCGGCTCGCACACCAGTTGCGCGGCCATAAACACTTTACCCGAATCGTTCCAGTTCGGATCAGGTGCCTCGAACGGTACTCCCACGTAGAGCACATCCGCTCCACCAAGACCGGTACACGTACCGGTCGGACAATCTCCCCCGCCCACCATACATTCATCACCGGTGTCGCTGCATTTGCCGAACCCCGGCGTGCTCAGCGGTTTCACCCGGATCACCTCTTGGCCCAAATAGTCCGGAACATTGATCTGAAAATATCGCTGTCCATGCGCACCCATGCCTACGCAAACACCCGTGGCACAGTCACTATTGGAAACACAAGGCGTTCCGGAGTCCGCACACGACCCGGCATCAGCGGCCGTCAGATCTACAAGGGGCGGTCCATCGACGATGAACGGGGCAAGCGTAACCGTAAGCGTACCGACACCCTCTTCGGTACCCAGTCCCGGGAAACTACCCACCCGGATAAGGAAACAATCTCCGGCTACGGCATCCCCGGAAATATAACCACCGCTACCGTTGAGGATGCCGTCGCAGTTTTCATCAGCGGCGGTGGCCGTACCGCAGCCCCCCGCAGCGTGCGGCGGTTCCACGATCCACTGGGCAAGTGCAAA
Source organism: Planctomycetota bacterium (assembly GCA_024278775.1). Next base: position 4,618 of record JAJRSP010000009.1, on the reverse strand, counting down.
CTGGTCGGCCTCGTCAGATGGGCATCGACATGCCGTGGGGTTCGAGTCGTCATGGTAGACCGCGATGATAGTATCAATGTCACCACCAACCGCCGGACCGGTGGCGCAGGTAGAGAACGTCACCAAGCCGTTATCGGGAGCGATGAATCGGTACCAAATGTCTCCTGAAATCTGAGCCACACTGCCAAGCTCCGAACATGTCGGGTTGACGCCATCCGCGTTGCTACAGGTGTTGTCGAACCGGACCGTGCCCTCACCAAGCGAGTCAATCACGCCGGCAGCGACCGGACCACAGAGATCGTTCTCCGGCGGACCTAGATCACATACCCGCGTGCCACACGTGTCCTCCACACGCCACCGGCTCGTGTCGGCCAGGCATTCGCGACGGGTCTTGTCCGTGCAGGTGCCGTCGCAGGCGCAGCAAAAGCCGGTCGGCGTGCCGCACGCACCCGGTAAAAAGTCTGTGCTAAGGCAGAAGGCCATATCACGGTTGCGGGCCGACGTAGGACCATACGCCCCAGCCCCGCCCACTGCGGAGTAGTCGTTGTTCGGCGTGTCCACGGTTTGCCAGCTCCAGAAGCAGGAACCGTTCAGCGTGTTCGTGACCTCCAACCAGTAGCAAGTGCTACCCGACGTATCCAGCCCGGTGATCGGATTGGAGGAGATGTCCAGATTATATGCGAACAGAACGGGACGCTCAAACCCACTGAGAGGCTGGGGTAAGCTCTTCCTGACGATATTGACGTTCGAAACAAACGCTTCGCCGACGAGGTGGTTCGTGTTCGGCAGGCCAATGATATCGGCCGCGTACACACGAATAAGGAAGTTGTCCTGGACACTATTGCTACAATCCGACGCGCCGCCTGCGAAGTCCGCTTCGGTATAGGTGCCCCAGACGCAGACCGACGTGATGGTGTCGGAGAGGGGGATGAAGTCATCGGCCACCTGCTCGCCACCACCGGGCATCGACAGGTCCGACCCGCGCTGAACTACCGAGTCGTCATTGGGCTGGCAGTTGTTCAGACCGAGCACCTCACAAACCGGACAAGGCGAGGGCTGCGCCAAAGCGAGCGAATCACCCGCGCAAACGCTACCCGAACAGTGGCTGTCTGAAAGGCAAGACTGACCTACCCTCCAACCGGCGGCGCAGGTGCCCCCGAAGCATCGGAGGCCCCCGAAGTACCTGCCAAACAACGTGGTTTCGCAGAAAGCCTGCGTCATATCGATCTGAGAACTCTGGGTGGGATCCTGGTTGTCGACGCACTCACCCGGCGCAGTACAACACGAGCCCACGGCACACTGACCGGTGCATTCGGTTTCCGCAACACTCCGATTCGGTAGGGCCAGAAAAGTGCCGCCGAGCGCCCGGCACTCTAGAAGATTGGCAACCTTACAGTCGGAATCCACACAGCAAACCGCATCGGGGCAGGCCTGGACGCGAACGTGGAACTGGTACTGCTCGAAGTTACCCCCCAGGGTCGAATAGATCGGATAGTAGTAGGTGCCACCCACAAGCGGCCCGAACTGCTGCCAGACGTTGTCGCGCGTACAGAAAGGCGCTCCTAGCGCATCGGCGACCAAATCCTGGTTCGGATCTGGTTTCGTGAAGATCGGATCGCCGCATGGACAGCTATTGTACAAAAAGCGATACGCCGGCACTTTCACCGGGTCGGTACAACAATGGTCGATCAGCAGGTAACCGCAGCCGATCGTGTCGTCCGGCCTGATCGCCGGGTCCACAATCGTAATCTTCTCGAACCAGCCCAGCTCGGCTCCCGGCGTGTCGCTGGCCGGGAAGCAACTGTCTTCATTCATGAACGTGCTGCTCGCACCCGAGTTGTCACCCGTCACCGTCACAACCACGGCACGCTCGCACGGGTTGCCGCCACAGTCGGCCGGACTGCTGCAGGCCACGCCATCATTAATGCCTTGCTGGCAAACGGTACCTGCGGGAATCTCGGCCACCGTCGCGATCGCATCCTCACAGTGGTCCGCGCCCGGCCGATCCGGCTGCACGCAGCAGTCGGGATCGCAGTCGGTGCCAAGACCTTGGAACACACCGTTTGCCGTAACGCCCTCACAGGTCGCGGCCGTGTGACCTTCCTGGCACTCCCCCGTCAAAGGAATGCAGCAGGCACCAGTCCCACACACCGAGCTAAGCTGACACGAACCCGGACCGCAAAGCCCACCGCCAATGCCGGCGCATTCCGCGTTCGAGGTACAAGCCGTAGTCAAGTCTTCGCATGTGCGACACAGCGAATCGTTGAGATCACACGTACCGCTCGGACAGTCGGCCGCACCGTTACAGGCGAGACCCGTGTCGCTACAGATCCGGCAGGCACCGCCCGAAAGATTGCTATCGCTGCTGCAAGATGCGCAGGCCACGCCATCGCCCAGATAATTCCCACCGCCGGAGAGGCACTCCCAGACTAAAACCTCATCACACGTCCCGCTGATCGGATCGCAGCAACCACCCCTCGGCGCGTCCGATGTCTTGGGGCCTTCCAACTCGAAGGCGAGAACCCCCGGAACCATGCTACACATTCCCCCGGGACAATTGGCGGCCGCACCAACGATCGTGCTGCAACCCTCGCCGTCGTTGTCGCCGCCGACACAGACGCCCAGAAAATTGACCACGATGCCGGGCGTACCAAGATCATTGGCGATGAAGAGGGTGTTCGGGTTGTTGAAACCCTGGTCCGTCGTATCCGTGGAGAGCCAGAAGAACTCGCCGCGTGACGTCGTACTATCCGCAAACGCCTGAAGCACGTGCCCCACAATGAATCCGCCAACCGGAATCTTCAACGCGGGAGCTAGGTTGAGCACGTGAACCGCCTGAATACCGCCCGTGTTGACGCGGGCCGGGAAGAACACGTCCTCGATGAAGTTGCCGTTCGAGTCGTAAAACTCAAAGGCAATTTGTCCGTTTCCGATGTTCGACACCCCACCCGCGAAACGAAACCACTCCAGAGAAATAAAATCACCGTTTCCCTGCACGCCGGAAGCGTCGTAGTCGTCACCCAGTTTGTGCAGCGTGCTGTTAGTGAACGCATTGGGAAACGGTGACAGGGACGTCGGTCCGACGGTGACGAAATACTCCTGCGCGTCCGAGAGTCGTGTACCGATGCCACCACCATAGACCGGGCAAGAGGAAAATGCGATTGGTGATATGGAGCCGTTATCACCCGGATACCAACTGTTTGGTTCGCAGTCCATGAAAGGTTGGTTTGGAAACGTCTGCAAATTGCCGGCGGAGTCACAGCAGCGGCCCGGGAAGCAGTACGGACCGTCCGTGCCGCAACTGTTCGGGTTCGATGGGACACAGTCGTTAAAGGTTTCGCAGGGCGTGTTCTTGATACCGGGACCGCCCATCAGGCACTTCTTCTCAAGACACATCGCCGCTTCAGAACCACAGGGGTTACCCGGCGACGAGCAAAGACCGGAAGGCTCACACACCTCGACGCCGTTACAGGTGAGCCAATCATCGCAATCGGCAGGCGTCGTGCATTTCGCCACGCACGCGGCCATACCGACATCAGCGCCGTCCTCGTCACAAACCTGACCACCCGTACACGAAATCAGCCCGCCCGCCTGGCAGGTACCCACCGAGCTACCGCACGCGGTGTTGTCGTGGCAGGACGTAGCGGTTCCAGCACACACCTTGCCGGTGCATACGCCGCCACCGAAGCAATCCGTGGCGCGAATGCAAGGCTGTCCCGCCGTGATGGGATCGCCACCCACGCACAAACCTGAGCACGCGATCACCATAGCTCCCTGGCACGTTTCCGCACCGTTGCACTGGAGACCGTCATCACAATCGTCACCGTTCAGGTCGCCCGAATCACCATCGACCACCACTTCGTGCATACAAAGGCCGGTACCCGACGGATCACCGGAACCGATATCGCAGATATCGTCGGTGCAAGGATTACCGTCTTCACAGTCGATGTCGAAGGTACAACCGCCAGCCGCGATCGCACTGGCACCAAGACCACGAAGCGGCATCGGGCCGCGCAGCAAGCCAACCGCGCGCAGCCGCGATGGTTCATCGGCGTAGGGGTCCACCGTAACCGCCGGTAGCACGGGTAAGGTTTTCGGAATCGTACCGACACGAATTGGCGGCACATCTATCGAGACCGATGCCACCATGCGTGTTCGCGACTCTTCACCGCGTGGCGCAGCAGCACCCCGTGAAGATCTCGGCACGGACACCACGGCCGGCTCGGAAGCTGCCGCCGGATTCGCACCCCGGATTGGAAAAAAGAATACTGCCAGAAACACGAGGACTGAAACCTGAACTGACCGCTCGCAACGAAGTGACATGGGTCCAGCCCCTCAATTCTCGCGACCTACTCCAAAACAGAACTGCAACGATCGACCTCACGGCCATCGTTATTGAGGCGTGTATGCTATCATTTCCATCACCGCGACGCAATCCGACCCGGTTTACGCCACCGGCAAGGGGGGTAAGGCACTTCGGGCGGCATCAACATAGAGCAGGGGGTTCGCCCTGTCATCACGCACGTACTGCGTGATGTTCGAACTCCCTACGCCTATCGCGCGCTCCGCGCGACTGAAAGGTAGCGGCTACGGGGAGCCGGAAGGCTGGGGCTGGGAT
>JAJRSP010000167.1 GCA_024278775.1 Planctomycetota bacterium | reverse complement strand
GTTGCTCCGTGGCACCATCGGTTCGATCAACGCCCATTGCTCGTCCGTTAGCTCGTGGCGTTTCATTAGTACCGACCTCCCTGTCTTTATGCAGGGTTATCGGCAACTGACAGGGTTTTCAGACAGGGCCTAATCCTGATCTGTATTGTCATGGCGGCTTGGGTCGGGAAAAACAAGTTAGGAGCAAACGACGAGATTCATGACGGACGCCAACAGCGTCATCGGTGAACAGGCCCTCTACACCGCCTTCGGAGAACGCGTCAGCGGCAGCGCTACTCGCTTCGGCTACATCGGCGCGTACGGCTATCAGTCGGCCAACAGCGACACCCCCGGTGATCCATACGTCAGCGGCATGCCCTATCAACACGTCGGCGCAAGGTACTACGACCGCACCACCGGCCGCTTCCTCCAACGCGATCCCATCGGCATCCGCGGCGGGCTGAGTGTGTACGCGTATGTAGGAAGCAAACCAACTGATCGAATTGACGCGCAAGGATTGATGCCGATGGACAGTCCTGCAGGAGGAAGTTGGGACCGCTATAACAATGCCGTACAAGACGCGATCAAACCATCGAAGCCGAAGGTAAGCTACAGCATTGAGGATATGAAAGCCGAGTTGAGAGAGCACGAAAAGATCGTTCTGGCATGCAAGATAGGTATCCTTGGGGCCATAACGGGTCCCATTGGATTTTTGATTGGAGGTCCAGTGGGCGCTGCGATTGGAGGTGCGCTCGCAGGTGTGGGTGGAGTTATTGTTGCTGGCTAGCGCTGACAGTGTAGCTCTGAGCTTCAAACGGCGTTGGAGTACGACCTGATTATGTGGAATTGTCCGCATTGCCATCGCGCCTTGCCGCTTAGTATACGAGTTTTTGGCACATCGTCCGGAAGGCAATGGCGTTGCGCTCATTGCTACGCGCTGTTGTGCGTTCGTAGGCGTGGAAGCGTAGTTTTTGCCGCAATCGTTGGCGCGGTTGTAGGAGTGCTGTACGGATATTTTGTCCGGATACAATCTCAATACATCTTTGGTGCTGTGCTGGGCATCATCATCGGGCTCATGATTACCGTGGTGAACAGATGCTGCAGTCGTATTGTGGTTCAGGAAGTGGATCACCCCTCGTGCGCAAATTGTGGATATGACCTTTATCATAATACGAGAGGCGTGTGTCCGGAATGTGGTTGCGCCGTAGGCACCCTCGGTGAAGAAAAGGTGTCAGGATAATTTGTTTGACGGCTGAGCGCGCGGTCGGTGACGACGGCGGGAACCGTTCTTGAACCAGAAACGCTTCCGGTCAGGGGTAGCTTTTCTTCTAAAGGGGCGGCGGTGGTTTCGGGTTGGGGTTGGTCAGCGCGGTGAGGATATGGTCGCGCCACTGGTGGTCCAGGTAGACGTAATCCCGGGCGTATCCCTCTACGACGAACCCGAGACGCCGGAGCAGGTGGCCGCTGCGTTCGTTTGTCGGAAGATAGCCGGCCATGATCCGGTGAAACCCGAGCGTCCCGAAGGCATACGCGATAACCGCCCCGACGGCCTCATAGGCCAACCCTTGCCCCTCGTGTTCATGGTCGAGCGCGTACCCGAGAAAACAAGCCTGAAGCGGGCCGCGTACGAAATTGGTCAGCCCACAGTCTCCGATAACCGGACCCGCGCTTTGGCCTCTCAAAAACATAAACATCCGAAGGGAGGCATCGTTTTCAAAATCCCTCCGGTCGTCGGCGAGTCGCTTGCGCCAGTAGGTTTCGGTGAGAAAGTCGGCCGGACGATCCGGCGTAGTGAACCGGTGGTGGGGCTCGTTGCGGATACAGTAGTCGAGTACGCGCGGGATCGCTTCCGCCCCAGGAAGAAGCAGTTCCACGCGATCACTGACGAGTACGGGCGGCTTACGTGGTTCCATGGGGTCTACCTTTCCTCATACTACCGGGCCAAGTTCCTTGTAACGTAGGCTTCCGGTCGGCACAACCTATCGGCGACATGGTGCCGTAGGGCTACGCCGATCCGTGATCGATGACGCGCAGCGGAACGTCACGCGGTCCGCAGGCCATCGCAAACTCCGTGATGATGGCGTCACTCAGCAATCGCCCGGTTGGGGTTAACGCGATGTGCGTGTCGGACGCCGACACATAGCCGCGGCCGGTGAGACGATGGATGACCTCGCCGAATAACTCAAGCGGGTCGGTGCCGGTTCGTCGCAAGAAGTTGTCGATCGAGAGTCCCTCGATGAGCCTGAGTTGCATCAGAAGCATTTCGTGCATGAGCATCTCGCGGGTGATGGTTTCTGTTTCCGCCTCGGCCGACCCGTTGGTTTCGATGCGGTGGATGTAGCCGTTGACATCCGCGATGTTTTTATAGCGACGTCCGTGGTAGCAACCGGCCGCCGACGGACCGACGGCGAGGTAAGGTTCATTGCGCCAGTACATCAGGTTGTGCCGGGATACGCAGCCCGTTTTGGCGAAATTGCTCGTCTCGTATTGAAGAAAGCCGGCCGCGGTGAGGGTTTCGATGGTAATGCCGTACAGCTCAACTTCGAGCGATTCCGCGCAGGGCGTGACCCGGCTGTGATCGCGCAGGGCCGTCAGCCGTGTGCCCGGCTCATAGGTGAGTCCGTAGCAGGCGATATGGTCGGGTTGGAGTTCGATGGCCCTCGCCAGAGATTCGCGCCAGGACTGTGCCGTCTGCCCGGGGATGCCGAAGATCAGGTCGATGTTGATCTGTTCGATCCCGTTTCGGCGTAGTGCGGCGACGGAGGGTTCGATGTCGTCCGGTGTGTGAAGCCGTTCCAGCGTGGCGAGTTCCTCCGGGAAGAATGATTGGGCCCCCATTGACACACGCGTGACGCCCGCTTCGTGGAGGGCGGTTGCCTTGGTGTCGTCTACGGTGGCGGGGTTGGCTTCGACCGTGAATTCCGAGAGCTCATCCACGGCCACGTGTCGTCCGATCGCCGATAGGAGCGTGCGAAGCTCGTCCGTCGGCAGGATGGTCGGCGTACCCCCGCCGCAGAAGACGGTGTTAACCGGATAGGGCGGTTCGGCAAGCCGTAGCGTCAGTTCGCGCTCCAGGGCGGTCACGAGCGGTCCGGTCCGGCGATCCTTAGTGGGTACGGAATAGAAATCGCAGTAGCCGCATTTGGTTTCACAAAAGGGGACGTGAACGTAAAGCCCGCAGCGGTCGGTGATCTCCGCGGGAGTGTCATCATGGGCCGGATCCATCCCCGCTAGCATACCAGTTGCCGGGAGGGTTGTCATGGCATCGTTGCGGTGGCTACGTCCCTAAGAGTCGAGCTGTAACGGCAACACAGCCCCAAAAAGGCATCCGAGCGGTGTTCGCCGGAGGGTGTGGCGCGGGACAATTGAAGGAAGGCAGTTCTCGGGTTATAGTGGCTCGCGGCCGGTCGGCTTGGCCGCAGTGGGAGCCCGACGTAACAGAAAGCTGAGTGCAAGCCATGAAGGTGAATCTCATCATCTTTCGCGAGGACGGCAGCAAGCGTGTGTTTGCGTTGGTGCCTGGTGTGACGACGATTGGCCGTAAAACGGATTGTTCGATCCGCATCCCCTTGGATGTGGTCTCCCGTCGCCACGCGGAGATTCTTCTTGAGGACGACGCCGCGATCCTCCGGGATTTGGGTGCGGCCAACGGCACCTACATCAACACCAAAAGGATCGAGACCGAACGTCTTGAGCCGGGCGATCAGATCATGATCGGTCCTATTGTTTTCACGGTGCAGATAGACGGCAAGCCCGGTGACGATGAACTCGTGACCATCCGGTCGAGTTACACGCGCAGTTCCCACAGCAGCACGGGCGCAGTGGGGACTTCCAAACACGTGTATATGTCAGACGACGAGATCGATCCGATATCAGAGATCGAGGCGTTTGCATCGAGTGCGGAGCAGACCGCCATTGATCCGGACTTTGATGAAGATAATCCGCTGGCCGATTAACCGTGTGCGCATGGCGGGTTGTGTATCGTGGCTCGACAAGGCTAAAGACCCATGAGCGTGCCGTCTGCCGATTCCCACGCCGCCGCCGAGCTTCGAGCCGGATCACCGCCGAAGCATTCCTTGCGCTCTCTGCTGTTGTTGTTGGTGGCGGCCAGCGCGCTGCTCGTGTTTATCGCCGGAGTGGGTGACTTTCGTCGCAAACAAAACGCGATCGCGCAGATGCTCTTTCACTGCGACACCTACGCGGCACGCATGGGGGATACGAACACATTGCCGTTGAATCTGGAGCCGGACGTTGCGGTCACGCGTCAGGACACCATGATCAGGGTCTTCTGGATCACCCGCAAGGACGCCCGGGTATTACGCGGCCAGACGGGGAAAATTATTGCTGCGTATTCGGGTCCGATTCCGCGTGCGCTCGCGGCCAACGGTCGGGCCGTGGCGTATTTCGAAAATGGTGCGTTTGACGCGGAGTGGCTCACGCTCGACGAATTTGCCCGGCGAAGGGAAAAGCAGAAAGAGACCGTTCGACGGCTCGCGGAATCTTCGGGATCGTGACTAGCGGTGTGCTATGCTCCTACTTGTGTCTCTCTGCGCAGAGCCGCGTCGGGTGGCATGGTCAAGCGAAGCGCGGCCATGTTTCGGGTTTGTCGTGGATTCATGCCCGCACTTCCGGCTTGGACATGCCACACGACCTCATGGTGTCCCGAGCGGTGTAGGGCAGATTGAAAGGCAGATCAACCTTTCGTCTTGGGACGAAAGAACGACCAGCCCTGCGTACTTGGGTGGCAATGAAATCAAAGGGCATCGGCATGCAATAGCATGGATACGGCCTACGATATCCCAGCGACACACGAAATCCGAGAAACTGCGCGGGTGAACCCTGCGGCTCGGGGAAAAAGGAACAGGCCATTCGGCGCGACGGCATACTGCGTATCGAACGAGTGACCCGCCATACGAATCCTAACCCGTACATAGAACATGGTTACATAGTCGTCCCTGAAAGACGGTTATCGCGTGCAGATCGCCGTATTTTTCGTCATTTTCGTGGCTTGGAAATTGCAGGGTTTTGTATCGATTGATGGTGAAACCTTGCAATTTTCGTACAGGCACGGAGGCCCTG
>JAJRSP010000166.1 GCA_024278775.1 Planctomycetota bacterium | reverse complement strand
TCGCCTCGACGCGAACCGGAATCGCGCGCGGACCTCTCGATCTCATCAGCCGTCCTCCAGACCACCATCGGTCGACGGCTGACGATACCGGCCCGGTCAAATCGCTTCATGCACGCTTGCCGGAAGGACACTAGATAACGCCGGTAGTCGCTGCTTTTTTGAAGCTGCTTCAGCGCGTCGTCATGCTCGTGCATCAGGGCTTGCTTGCTTGCTGCAGAAAGGTCGGCCATGAAGTGCCGGAGCAAAAAAGTTTGATTCAGCAGTTGCTGGTCACGATGGTCGATCGCATATTGGTGCGCGACTTCATAGAAACGATCGAATAAGACGCGAGCTTCCTTGAACCGATCAACGTCCAAGCTCTGGATGGCCTCCTCGGCTTTTTCCATCGCATTGAGGACGTTGGCATAAACCAGCACGGTCTCATTCGCACTTGCCGCGGCCTCATCGGGGTTTGCCGAGAATGCGGACTCAGAATGGACCGTAACATGATTTCGCATGCCTGTTTCCGGATTATCAAGTGTGATCGTCACATCCACGCCAACCGTGGCACCCGCCTCAAACGAACCCGGCTGAAGCGCCAACAGAAACGAACCCCGTTCCCCATCACGAATGTCTCCGAGCTCAAACAAATAACCTGGTAAGGGTGCGTCGAGGTAACGTCCATACACGCGTGTGATGCGTGCGCCGGATGTGGCGCGGACCTCAAGCCTTACGTTCTGCGCTACAACATCCAGAAGTCCGTTCAACTCAGCAGCCACGGCACCGGGTATGAGTTCGCCGGAGCGAACGTAGGTATAACGCCCGCCGCCGGCCTTGGCGAGATTCGAGAGCACCTCTTCGCTAAAATCAGTCCCGCAGCCGAGCGTGGAGAGGCCGATACCTCGCTCGTGCGCTGCGGCGACGAGCTTGCGTAGCTTCTCAGGGTCGGTGATACCGCGATTGGCAAGCCCGTCCGTGAGAACAATGACCCGTTTCATTTGCCCCTTAGCGCTTTTGCTTTCGATTTGCGCAAAGGCCTCAAGCAGCGCCGCACTCAGATTCGTATCCCCCGTGGGACCGAACTGACGAAGGCGAAAACGCAGGAAGTCCTTGTTGACCGCACGACCAGCGGGAGACAAGACGGTGGGTTGTTCGTTGAAAGCAATCAGAGACACGATGTCGTGCTCTGTGAGGTTTTCAAACACGATGTTCGCGGCGCGCATCGCGTGGTTGAACTTGTGCTCGTCAGCCATCGATCCGGACCGGTCAAAGACCAACGCGAGGTTTAGCGGCTGGCGCTTTCGAGGGCTTGTCGCCGCCGCGCTCAGATCAACCTTAAGAACAAGACGGTCGGGAATGGATCGACTAAAACGTGAATGACTCAGCGCGGCGCGCATCGTGACGGCATCCGCGACGACCTCCGCAGCCGGCGAAGCGTGGGTGTGGTCTGTCTGGGCGTGTGTAGACTCATCATCGGAGAATACCGCAAGCGCGATTTCCGGCAGGACGGGCGGGGGCCCCGCCATGAGCGCATCACGCCGTTCGCCTCCTGTCCGGCACCCCAGAATCAGCAACGGTACCAATAGAACCAGACCTCGACAACCTCTCCGCCATTCGACAAGTCTCATGCTGGCTTCACCTGTTTCCTGGACCCCGGTGGTACTTCTTTCGCATCGCCCTTCTCTTGCCCGTGAGAATGGGCGGGCTGTTCGTAATCATCCAAAGCTGGCAGCACCTCAGGCGCTTCACTTGGATGGACGATCGGCGGCGTCACGAGCAACTCGTCCCGGTTCGAACGATCATCCACCGTCTGGTCTTGGGGGTTTGCTGATGTCGGGGGAACGACTCCGGAGTAGGAAACGCCACCGTCGTTATCCTCGTCGATTTGGTTGATGATGACTGGGGAGTAAGTGTACGAGTTGTCATAATACGGCTGAGAGTCGTACCCGCCGTCGTCGTATGGCACGTACTCATAGGTCGTATACGAGCCATAGAACGACGGGTAATAGGATCCGAATCCGCCATACAGCCCTAACCCAAAGCCCCCGTAGTAATCGCCATAGTATCCGTAACCGTAGCCGTATCCATGTCCAAGGCCGTAACCAATCCCAAGACCATAAAGACCGTATCCATGTCCATAGCCATAGCCGACCCCAAGACCATACAGGCCATATCCGTAGTCGTGTCCAAAGCCGTAACCGCCGTAGCCATGACCGTATCCCAGCCCAACGGCATGACCCAGACCGTATCCAATGCTGGAACCGATGCCATAACCGATGCCGTGTCCCAGACCGTACCCGAGACCGGTCCCGAACCCGTGTGAGACTCCGCCGATCGCACCACTTCCGTGTCCACCGCTGGAGGCGCTAAGGACGGCATGCCTTGATCCAACGCCCCCGAAGCTACTCACCCCATTATGCCCGAGACGCCCTACCCCACCGTGTGAGGTGCTACCTGCGTACTTACCCGTTGACCTGACTCCGTGAGACCTGACGGCATTCCGACTTGTCGATCCATGTGCGGAACCGCGCGGCGAGCGACTGATGGATGAGCCGTGGCCCCTTCCCACCAAACCACTGTGACCGCCGCGTGAAACGGACTTGAGACCGCCACGTGAGGAGGCACGGCCCTGCCTACCGAGCGAACGGTGGCTGCCACCTCGTAGAGACGAGGCAGACTTGGTGTGCCCGGCGCGACTTCGACCGGCTGAGCCTGAGTGCCCACGTCGACCGGAAGAACCATGACTCCGGCTTCGTATGGAGGAACCCGCGTGAGAACGCCCAACACCAGAATGACGGGCACCAGAATGACGGGCACCAGAATGACGGGCACCTGAACGACCGACACCTGAACGACCGACACCGGAGTGCGTAGCGCGACTTCGGCTGCTTCCGCCGTGCCCTCGGTTTATTCCGCGGCGTGAACTGCTGCGCAAACCGCCCCCTCGGGAATGACGAGAGGAACCTCTACTGCTCGAGTGGCCGCGCCCAATACTGGATGAATGACCACCACGCACTCCCCCGCCGCGATGTCCTCCGCCACCACTGTGCCCACCCCCGCCGTGCCCACCCCCGCCGCGACCGCCACCGCGATGCTGAGCTGACACAGGCGTTGAACCTGCGAGTAAGAAAACGAAAACTGAAACGACGGCGAGAGAAGTACTTAACCTTGATGTTTGTCGCATGAGACACCTCCGATCGAGACAACCGCGACTGGAACACGGTCTTGCGAGTACCCAGTCGCCGCATGGTCAATTATACACGGTCCATAGTATTAGATGCCGCACGATAGCCTAATTCTTCCCTATATTGACGAAAAATGGCGTTTTGTTGCAAAAAAACGACCTATCTCCTCTCAGAACCAATGATCGTCGCGGTGATCGGCCCGTAATCACGATCAGCGCCGCACGGGCGAGCGTCTGATAAGGCCGTGGTTCAACGGCCTGTCGCCCTTGTGGGTCACATCCCAAAACTTCGCGACAGCACGCACGGGAACGGTCTCTGCCTGAGACGAGGAGGCAGGACGGACCGACGTGGTGAGCCACACGCTTGCTGCAGCGATGAGGGCAACGGCATCGTCCGACTCACATCGGTCGACATATTGCTTAAGGTTCACTCTCATTCGCATCGTCGCGAGCAACCTTTGTGGAAGGCTTGCGATCTTCTTGATCGTCTCCGGGGCTTCCAAGCGCCAAGAGACGCTGGCTTGTCTTCAATGGGGCATGTACATCCGGGGGACACTGAATGGATCCGTCTGCCTGCTCGATCGCGATCACCTGAAAACCGAACTGCCCTCGAAAATCCGCGTCTCGCAATGATTTTCCCACGGCCTGCAATGGCACCAGCAGCCGTTGAATCTTGGTGGCCTTTCCCGCCGGAACACCCGTCACGAGTTGATGTACTGAATCTTCGTTCTCGATCGAAGCCAGCGCTTCGTGTTCTACCACCAGATGCTTTCGCAGATCGTCGAGCCGAATGCGAACAGACTTGTAGATGTCCGAACGCGTCAACATGCCGAGAAATTGACGGCCCTTGTCACCTGAGACCACAGGTAACGCCAGGTCATTACGCTGCGCCATGGCCACGAGGGCGGAGTACAGATCGTCGTCCGCGTGAAGCACCACCGGATCCGCCACCATCATGTCGGCCGCAATAACGATTTCTGAGATGTCGGACTGACTCATAATCTCTGTGATCTCAGGTGCCTCGATCATACCCTTGACATAGCCGTGCTCCACAACCGCCAGCACCGCTTGGTTGCCCGGCTCCAAGCGTGCAACCAATTCCCCCAATGTCGTGTCCGGTCGCACCAGCCCTTGCCAGTCCCGTTGCATCACCTCTCCGACACGGCCGATTTCCAGCATGTGGACAAGCACATCTCCCGCATGTGCGGGCGACTCTGGAGAACTACGAACCTGCTCATCGTTAAGCCCCCACCGTCTACCCACGACGTACGAACTCACACACACGACCATCAACGGCACAATGAGACCGTAGCTTCCCGTCATTTCGGTCACCATCACTAGCGCCGCAAGCGGAGTGCGCATACTGGCCGACAACACACCGGCCATCCCGACCGGTATCAACGCACGACGCAAGTTTTCCGGGTCGCTGGCAAAGACCTCAGGGGCCACCGCCGAGATCACAGCGCCTAGAAATGCGCCTGCGGCACCGCCGATAAATACACTTGGTCCCAGCACACCTCCCGGTGCCCCGGAACCCACCGTCAGTCCAGTCGCCACGCATTTCGCAATCGCTACGACACCAAAGAGCAACGCCCACATCCACCACGACCGATCGTCGAAACCACCGATGAAACTTCCGTCCATCGCGTTTTGGATGAAAACATGCTGGCCATCCATCACCTGCGGCAGCACACACGCAATCGCACCAGTCGCGAGCCCCCCCAGGGCCGGCGCTAGCCAACGCGGTATCTTGAGAGCCCCGGTGGCCGTTCGCTCCACAAACCGTATACACGCACAGAACACAATACACAGAAGACCACAGAGCGGACCGAGAATCACAAAGGGAATCAACTCACGCGGGGAGGAAAAGACGAGCACCTCCGCACCCTGGAGAAGATGGGTTCCGTGCCCCCAAAAAGGCATGTACACGGAGTAGCCCACCACGGAGGCCACAAACGCGGGCACAATAGCATCGGTTTCGTAATCTGGTTCGCGGTACAGCACACTCACCGCGAAGAGCGCGCCACCCAACGGACACTGAAAGATCGCACCAACACCAGCCCCACACCCGGCTACGAGCATGACGCGACGCTCGCGGGGCGTCAGGGAGCATACCCCGCCCAGTACAGATCCCATCGCTGCACCCAGGGCCGCGATCGGACCTTCGGGACCGGCGGAACCGCCACACGCAATCACGCCAATCGCAGCAGCCGCGTTGACCGCCGGTCCGCGTAGCGGCATCACGCCTCCCTGGCGATGGAACGCGCGGATCAAAAGGTCTGTGCCGTGCCCATGGAGCCGCGGACAAAACCAGTAGACCAACAAACCGGCAGCCAAGCCGCCAAGCGCTGGAAGCAGGAGAAGTTCCAGCCTGAATTCCATCACATGGGCTTGTCCAAGATTGGTAAACCGTCCCACCAACAAGGCACTTCCCAGACGCAGCCCGAACTCCAGCAACGCCGCGGCAAGTCCGGCGAAGACACCGACCACGGCGGCTAAGCCCAAGCGGCGGGCCCACCGCGTCATGGGTGTCGGGATTCGAGACAAAAAGTCAGTCATTCTCGATCTCACCAAGCAAACCCGCGGCGTCAGCTATCCGAGAAGCGCCGCTCATTCTGAAAAATGAGGGCATGGCACCACCGCCAGCGAGGTACAAGCCAGCGCTATGTCGTCCGCACGTGACATGGTACCATGCCACGTCGCGCATTCCGTTGCCAAACGCCTGACAACCCGAGGCACCGACCGTACAGGTATTGATCTTGCAGGAAGAACAATATGAAGACCACATTGTTGCACATCTTTCGTAACTCGCCGATGGGGCGTGAAAACCTTATGCAGTCCGTATACTTTTGCCAGCAACAGTTCGGACTGTCGCTATCGATTTACATCCCGGAAACCACACAGTTCGGAATGGACTTCGGCGGCAATCGAGTGGCCATCCAACTGGATCATTCATACGTGGCCCACTCCGCCACGGCCAGGGAACATGCGGAGCAGGTGCTCGCCGGCTCCAGGTGTGCCGTCCAGTTCTTCGTGCCGAGGGAGCGTCTCTCCGGCACAATGCCGCTGCTTCCAGACGAGTGGACCATGATGGCATGCCCACGTGTCATCTGCGAACAAACCACCCGTATCGGTCTCGGCCACATTGGCCCGAAGGTTCGCAACCTTGTCAAACACGCACACTTTCCCATTTTCATCCCGAGCATGTCATTCAAACCCTGGACGAATGTGACCGCATTCTTCGGCGGTTCCAAGCTTGGAGCCACTTCGGTCAAAGCGGGCATGGCCATCGCTCGCCTTGCCCGAGTCCCCTTTACAATCCATACGCAGCTTGATGGTATCACGAAGAAAGATTGTGAACAGAGCCTGTCGGAGGCAGGTATGGCCGAAGTCATGTCCGCTAGTGACGTGGATTGGAGGTTTTACGATGTCGGAACGCTGGAAGAGAATCTGTACGCCGTCCCCCACGACAGCCTCGTGGTCGTTGGAGCCGCCGGCCACAAACTCATCAGCGAGCTCGTATTCGGCAGCAAACTGGAGATGATTCAGGAGACGCTACCCAATCCCATGGTCATCGTAGGGCCGGACTGCCGAACACCAATCGACAGTTAGCCCCAGACGGCGTCTCGTTCCCACAGTGCTGGCAAACAAGACCAATCTGGTCAGATACGGCCACGGGATTCCATCTGCCGGAGTAAACACAAACGGAGTTAACGTCACAGCGGCGTATCAGCATCGGCACCCCAACCCCTACTGCAAACCGGGCTGATAGCCGATATCCCCTATGTAGCTTGCGAATATTGGAGTAAGAAGATAGTCTCGCACGAGCCTGCCTTGGGTTTTGGGGGTTCTTCCGGCGGCACGGGGGTTCCGTGTTATTCGGAGAGGGGCAGGCCTTTTGTGGTACACGCAAACGATTGAATCCGCCCATGCGGTTATTTCACACTTCCATCCCCGTTCACGATCCAAAGCGAGCCGCGAAGGCGATAGCCGAGCTTGCCGAGGGAGCCTCATTTGATTTTCTTCATCCCGGCTGCTACTTCGTCACATTCGGTGAGGCCGGATCGCTCATTGAGTTGTACCGAAAAGAAATCGAACTCCGTCCTGGAGAACCGGAACAACCGTGCGTACTATTCGATAGCGAAGCACCAGCGCGATTCACGGGGGCGCACACAGCCATCCAAGTACCCGTCGATGTCGACCGGGTCCTCGATATTGCCCGAACGTATGGGTGGCGTGCAGAAATACATCGCCGACGCGTGTTTCGCGTAATTGAGTTTTGGATCGAAAACGAATACCTGCTGGAGGTGTTTCCACCTGAATTCGCCTCCGAGTATCTGGCCGCATACGAACTGGTAACCTCCGCCCCGCCGCAAGGCAGCAACACGTAATAATTGGAACATTCCCATGAAAGGCAAGCGTGATATGGTTGCAGGGTTTCAGAATACTGGTGGTCTTCGGCGAATCGCCGCACTGGCGGTACCGGCGTTGGTGCTGTCGCTGGGCAATTGTGCGGGACCGCAGCCGCTGGCCGTCGCCATCACACCTCAAGACGAAGCGGACTACCTCCGCTTCGTCAACGAAACCAACCTCAATGGCCGCATGGCATTCGCCAATTGGCTGTCGGAGGAGCGTGGCATGTCGCCGGAGGAAGTGCTTCGGCTCGACGCCCAACTCAGCAGCACCCACAATCCATTTGACGCCCATCGCGATAAACAGGCAGTCAGTCGCGGGGCCGTGATTTATCAAGTTCACTGTGCGCGGTGCCACGGTGAGGATGCGCGGGGACATGGACCGTCCATCCTGCCCGGTCATCCCGCCAACGATTTCAAGACATTCGGCAGTCGGTTCGCGGCCACCATCCACCGTGGGGCCCCGAAGAAGTGGTTTCGCGTCATCCGCGATGGTACCGGTGACGTGATCTCCTACCCGGACCAAAAGACCACGGCCATGCCCTCTTTCTCGAAAACCCTCGCACGTGAGCAGATGTGGCTGGTCATCACCTACCTGCAGAGTCTCGACATGCACGCCGCCCGAGGTGGTTCGGAGGGGCGTTAATCATGCACCGTATGCATAGAGACATCCCTCTCCGTATGCTGCCGATCGTCGGCGAAGACCGAGCCAACGCGGCAGACATCATACCAGCGGTGCTCAAGAGCGCGCCGATGCAGGCACTACGCTTCGTGCTCGACCGCAAGGGTTGGCGTGTCGACTCCAAACCCGTTGTGTACAAAGATCTCTCCGACACTCTGGTCCGTTTAATGTTTCCGGTCCGTGGCGGACCCATCGTAGACGGAGCCGTCGTTTCGGTGGTCTGCCTGTTTGATCGGCGAAAGGCCCGAACGCTGTATGCTCATCCGATGCACGCCGGTCCCGGCGTCAATCCGTTGGTCCGGCATCTAAACGGACCGATGTCCACACCGAAATCCCAAGCCGGTACCGATGGGGATCGCGCCAGCCGACGCATCATCGAACACAAAAAAGCCCTCTGGGATCGTTTCCTCCAAGAGCTACCCCGCCTGGGGGAAACGGAGGCCGGTAGGCGATGGCGGGAAGACTACTACTGGTCGCTGCAGCGTCTCTACTTCTGTGCGGGCTGCACTCAATGCAAGTGGGGCACTCCGTTCTACGATGGTCCCGACCCGACGTTACCGCGCCGAGCGATGGTGACGACCCCGGCGGTCCCCGCCCGATCGCTGCCTCCCGAGCAGGCGGCGATCGTGGCTGACGTTATCTCCAGCGATGCATGGCGCGTGGAAAAAGCCTACGCCAAGCGCGGCGGATTCACCTTTGTCGAGTATCCCCGTCTGATCAAAACCCTGGAGGGCCATTTCGTCCAGCTTATTTTTCCGACGAATGCGTCGCTGATTCAGGCGGGGTCGTTGGTCGCGGTTTCGTTCACGTACCACACACCATCGCGGACCGTGGCGCTCTCCCACTGCCTCTGCGCGGGAGCCGAGTCGGAAATCCAGTTCCAAAAAGGTGATGTCGCCTTCGGGTTGCCCGCGCCGCAACCAGGCACGGCCGGAGAAGAGGCGAAAACAACGTATCGCTCATGGCGACGTAGCGCCTGGTCACGGTTCTGGCTGAACGATCTTGATAACGGCATCGCCGTAGCCAGCGAGACGTGGCTCCAAGAACTATGGGGCTCGCTGGAAGCATTGTTCGGCGGTAACGACCTGCCCGCCGACGCCACACGTTGGCCAACCCCGACCGAACGTGATGAGTCAGAAACATCCACCGCCACGCGGGGAATCACGGTGCTTCCTGCCCAGGCGATAGAGAACACCGGAAAACGATGCTTCTCCGGGCACGCCACGAACCGTCAGCCTCTGGAGCTTCGCGCCCTCGGCCTGACCACGCTGATGGTCAATCTCGGCTGGCGATGCAATCAGGCTTGTCACCATTGTCATGTCAACGCCGGACCCAATAGAACGGAAGAGATGACCCGTGAAACCGTGGACCTCGTGCTGGATGCCGTGCGTGAGCTCGGCATTGAAACGCTTGACGTCACCGGCGGCGCACCGGAGATGAATCCCCATTTTCGGTATCTGGTAAGCGAGGCCTCTGAGTCCGGATGTCGAGTGGTAGATCGGTGCAACTTAACGATCCTCTTCGAGCCGGGACATGAAGACCTGGCCGAGTTCCTGGCCGAACACCGCATCCAGGTCACCGCCTCGCTGCCGTCTGATGAGGGAGACGTCGCGGATCGCCAACGAGGCATTGGCAGCTTCACCAAGAGCATCGCCGCGCTGCAGAAACTCAATGGCATGGGTTATGGTAAACCGCAATCGGGATTGACATTGAATCTGGTTTACAACCCCTCCGGGATTGACCTTGGTCCTCCGCAGGACACATTGGAACAACAATACAAAAGCCACTTGTTTGATCGCTATGGGATCGTGTTTGACCGGCTTCTTGTGATGAACAACATGCCCATCCACCGCTTCGAACACTACCTTACTCGCGAAGGGCTATGGGCAGACTACATGGATAAGCTTGTGAGTGTCTTTAATCCTGATGCGGTGGAGGGTCTGATGTGCCGGCATACCCTATCGGTGGGATACGACGGACGCCTGTACGACTGCGATTTCAATCAGGTGTTGGATATTCCACTCAGCCACGGTCTTCCCGCTCATATTCGCGATCTTGACGCATCCCTGCTTCGATCTCGCGTCATCAACACCGCCAAGCACTGCTTCGGATGCACAGCCGGAGCGGGCTCTTCCTGTAACGGTGCCCTGGTCGCCCCATCCACCGGATCAGAAGCGGGTGGTTGCAGAAACGTCCAAGACGTCGCACCGCACATACAAGAGGCGAAGGCATGAACCGTGCACCTCTCGAAGTTTTCCTCACGGGAGCCACCGGGTTTCTCGGGCACTATGTACTCGCGGAATTGCTCACTCATCCGCACATTCGATGTCGGGTATTGCTCCGCCCGCCGCTCAATGAAAGCACAGCTCGCCTCGAACGGCTTCTG
>JAJRSP010000165.1 GCA_024278775.1 Planctomycetota bacterium | reverse complement strand
GGATTCGCACTCGCATCACATTGAACGGATTACTCAACCCACGGGTATCCTTATCCAGAGGTATGCCCATCTGCTCACGTCGGACTCTGCGCCGATACCGGATGAGATCACAGCGGCAATACACCCCAACCCCAGGCAGATCATGGAGAAAGCCCTGCCGAGTTGTACCGAGTGCCACGAAGAGCTCGATGAAGACGAGAGTTTGCCGAAGCTATTCGTGCTGCTCGATGAGATTGCCAAAGCAGAACGTAAGTACGTGGAAACCGCTGCGTATTTGGAAAGAATAGGCCAGGGCGTCCTCCTCGTGGGCAAACAGCGACTCGTGCTTGACGAGGCCAGGACGCACTTGCTTTCACTTGCGGCGCTTCAGCACACGTTGGACAATGACCGTGTGGCGGCGAAGGTGGTGGAGTTCAATGCGGTGTGCGATCGGGTTCACGAAGAACTGTCCGGCCTCGAACATGGCTTGCGGTTGCGGTACCAGGCGTTAGTTCCGATTTGGTTGTTCTCGTTGGTGTTTTCCGCGTTGCTCTATGTCAAGTATAAGCGGCTTAAGTCGGCATACGTCAAACCCATGCCAAGTGACTGGAAGAAGTGGGGCTAACTATCATGAATCAAACCAATAGTACAACTGGTACTACCCGTCGTGGTTTTCTCGACTGGCTTATCGCGGCGTTCTCGGCTGTGACTGGTATGGCGTTAACGATTCCCGGTTTGATGTACCTCTGGCCGGCAGCTAAAGGCAGCGCGGCTGAAGCGGTGGAAATTAGCGGTGCCTCCCAGATGCAGGCCGGGCAGAGTGTGAAGGTACAGGTGGGCGGTAAGCCAGTGATTGTCGTATCCGGGCGAAATGGGTTCCAGGCTTTTTCTGCTTCGTGTACGCATTTGGGTTGCTTGGTGTCTTGGAATTCAAACAAGAAACAATTTATCTGTCCTTGTCATGCGGCCGTGTTTGGCGCGGACGGGAGTGTTGTGTCCGGTCCTCCGCCAGCACCTCTTCCCCCGTATGTGATCAAGGAAGTGGGCGAGAAGGTCTATGTGTCGGCACCCGCGTAGCGTCGTCACGGCGCTGGTGTGCGTGTGAGGGTCCCGCGAGTGGATCGCGACTATATTATCCGAGGAAGACAGAGAAAATGGGATTTCCCGGTCCGATGCGCAAATATCTTGAGAGACGATTTGATACTGAGGTAGCCGAGGGCTTCCTCGATAAGCAGATTCACAAGCGTCTTCCGCCGCACACGGGCTGGTTGCACGTGTTCGGCAGCTTGTCGCTTTTGCTCTTTATCAGTCAGACACTCACCGGCATCATGCTGTTGATCTACTACCGTCCCACGCCGGATGAGGCCTTTAAGTCTATCCAGTTTATTACGGGTGGTGTCCACTTCGGCTGGCTATATCGCCAGGTTCACGCCTGGGGCGCTTCGTTGATGATCATGGCGCTGCTGTTTCACATGATTCGCACCTTTTTCATGGGGTCATACAAGCGACCTCGCGAGCTCACATGGGTTACGGGTGTGCTGCTGTTCCTGGTGACGATTACGTTTGGCTTCACCGGGTATCTCTTGCCGTGGAATCAGATTGCGTTTTGGGCGACTACCGTAGGTACGGAGTCGGCCAACAAAGTGCCGGTGATCGGCGGGTGGTTGCAGTATTTCCTGCGCGGCGGCGTTTCGGTGACCGGCGAAACACTTTCGCGGTTTTTCGTGGTTCACGTGATCATTCTCCCTTGGGTTCTAGCTGGCCTTATCGCCGTCCACTTGTTCCTGATGAGGACTTGCAATCTTGCGACACTTGAAGATGTCGGCAAAGAAAAGAAGATTCCGTCCGAACATGGGATACCGTTTTTCCCGGTGCACGTCGCTAAAGAGGGCGTGGTGATCGTGCTGCTCTTGGCCCTGCTTGTGACGCTGGCGGTGGTGGCGCCGTGGGAGATTGGCGAAGCGGCCGACGCGCTGAACACACCAGCTCACATCAAACCGGAATGGTACTTTCTGCCGAGTTATCAGCTTCTGAAGTATTTCGAGGGTGAATACGGTGCCGTGATCGGTATTTTCGCCTGCGGCATACCGTTCGCGTTGCTGTTTTTCTGGCCATTCCTGGATCGCGGCAAGGCGCGGCATCCCAAAAAGCGTCCGATTGCGGTGAGTATCGGATTGCTTGGGCTGTTCGGTGCTTTGTTCCTCGGCTATCTCGGGCACATCTCTGAGACGGAGCAGACGTTCTTTGGTCAGCGGTACCACATTGATTTGCTCGGTTGGCCGCACAAAATTGTCGAGGGAGAAGACGGGATGCCCCTGGAAGCGTCGCATTGACCGGGCAGACGCTACTGGGTGATCTGCTGCGAATGGGACGGGGTTGTTTCGTCCGGCGCGGGGGCGCGTGTGCGGCACTGGCACGGAACTTGCTGCCGGCACATCGGGTTTCGTCTGCGCGCACTTGTGCCTGAGGACTCCCCGGTGTGTAATCGACTGTTGTGCAGTCGTTATTGTTCTGGTGGCTATTCGAGGGATGAACCAATGGTGACAAGTCAGAAAAAAAAGCTGTTTTTTGCGGCTTCCTGTGCAGTTGGTGTGACGATCGCGGTGATCTCCAGTCGGACGGTGGTAGCAGCCGCCCCAGCCGGAGTCGATCGGGTGGCGATGGCATACGTCGGCCTCACCGGCGGTACCTCTAACTATACCTACGTGGGCTCCAAGAAGTGCAAGAAGTGTCACATCAAACAGTACAAGAGCTGGTCAAAGACCAGGATGGGTAATGCGTTTGATATTCTCAAGCCTGGTACCCATGCAGAGGCCAAGAAAAAGTTCAATGTTGATGTCAACAAAGACTTCACCAAGGATGAGAAATGCCTCAAATGTCATACGGTGGGGTTAGGAAAGCCGGGCGGCTACGTCATCCCCGATCCCAGTGATAAAAAATCGGTCCGGAAGGCCAAGAAGCTGGCAAATGTCGGGTGCGAATCCTGCCATGGTCCCGGAAGTGGATACATCAAGGTTTTCGAGGACATTCTGAAATCGAAGCGGAAATATAAGCGGGAAGAATTGTACGCCGTGGGGCTCACAAAGATTGACGAAACCACGTGCAAGACTTGCCACAACGAAGAAAGCCCCACCGTCAACCCGGGTGATACGTTCGACTTCGAGAAACGAAAACACGAGGGAACGCACGAACATTTCCCACTCAAACAACGGGAAGAGTAGGCTTCGGCGTCTCACATTATCAGGCGGTCGCCGCGGAAGCGGTGTTCTGCCGTTCGGGATGGCGGCTCCGCTCCGGCGTTACCTGGTGACGCTGGAGCCTAGCCGCTCCCGAGACCAACCCGTACAATCCCGGTCATGCAGCCGTTGTATCGAAAAGGCGACGCTGATCCGGGGTCTGTGCTAGTGGTCGCGCCGACGTGGGTTGGTGATTTTGTCATGGCCACACCCACGCTTCGCGCGATTCGTGCTCGGTTTCCCCAGGCCCGTATTTCGTTACTGGCTGAACCGAACCTCCGCGAGTTGATTCGTGGCGGGACATGGATGGACGAAGTTATCGAGTGGCCGGCCAGGGAGGTTCGCTCCCCGCTCCACCGTGCCTATCGCGATTTTGCCCGAGACTTGCGTCTCCAACGCTTCGATCTGGCTGTGCTGCTTCCGAACTCGTTTCGCGCCGCGCTGGTCGCCTGGTGGGCACGGGCCGAGAAGCGGATTGGCTACGATCGGGACCGCCGCGGCTGGCTCCTGACGGATCGGCTGGCCGTGAAGAACCGTCGGGGGGCGGGTGTCGTCAACTACGGCCACCGCGAGGCACCGAGACTGCCTGTACGGCCTAGCCGGTTCATCCCCATGCCTATGGTGGAGTATTACGCCGATCTGGCCGAGCGAATCGGCTGCGAACGACCCGACCACAAACTCGAATTATTCACCACATCCGACTGCGACTCCTCGGTCGAGGAGCGGCTGCAATCACTTGGCCTGGCCGGACGACGCCCGCTCGTGGTGATCAGCCCCGGTGCGAAGTTTGGGGCGTCGAAATGCTGGCCGACGGATCGTTCGCGGCAGCGGCCGACCGCTTGATCGAGTCGGAAGGAGCCGGCGTGGTCATCACCTGCGGTCCGGGAGAAGAGCCGATCGCCCGTGCCATTGGCGAGGCGACGAAGCAACCGGCGTTTGTCTTGGATCACCCCGGGCTATCGCTGGGCGAGCTCAAATCGTTGATCCGACGGTGTGATCTGTTGCTGTGTAATGACGCCGGGC
Source organism: Planctomycetota bacterium (assembly GCA_024278775.1). The sequence goes on along the minus strand of JAJRSP010000165.1, from coordinate 14,829 downwards.
CACGGCATTTCGCCAAAACGTTTGATGTGCCGGTGGTGACGATCTTTGGTCCGACGCACCCGGAGTGGACCGATACCGACTACGCGTATGAGTGGATCGTTCGGGTGGATGTCGAGTGTGGTCCCTGCCAGCAGAAGCAGTGCCCGCTGAAGCATCTGGATTGCATGACCGGCGTCACGGTGGATATGGTCACGGCCGCTGCGGTAACGCTACTCCGCGCGCGTACCTCGCAGCCCACACGATAAGCAGCATGGACGCCACCTCGACACAACCATCACACGACGCCTGCGACCCGGTCGAAGTCAACGATCTGCAGGTGAGGCCCGGGTTCACGACGATGCTCCGACTGAACGAGTTGGATTCGATCGACGCGCTGTTTGCCGTCCGTAGTGACACGCCGCTCGGCAAGCCCGGTCTCGATCCCTGGCGTGAGCGTTTGCGTGTGACGCTCCACGATGGAACGGTCAAGGACGGTCCCACAGAGCGTGTTTTCTACATCAAACGCTATCAGAATCCGCCGGCTCGTGCGGTTCGCGAGGCCAGTTGTGCGGGGGCGAGTAGTATCGCGGGCATCGAGTGGCGGTGGATAGACCGGCTCCGACGAGACGGTATACCGTCGGTCGAGGCCGTCGCGCTGGGGGAGGAGTTCGACGGGTCACGAGAAACGCGAAGCGTGCTGGTGACGGCGGCCGTACCCGGCGAATCCTTGGAAACGCTCGTTCCGGCGTGGCACCTTGATAAGCGGAGGGATTTGCGACGATTGATCTCGCCGCTCGCGAAGCTCGTATCACGCTTGCACGGCAAGGGATACGTCCACCGCGACCTCTACCTGTGTCATGTTTTTTTTGTGGAGAGCGGCGAGGCGGACCATTCGCTCCGACTGATCGACCTGCAACGGATGCGTCGACCCCGGTGGAACATGTCGCGTTGGGTCGTGAAGGATTTGGCCTCGCTCAACTATTCAGCCCCTGAAGATGCCGTCTCTACGACGGACCGGGTGCGATGGTTAAAAGAGTATCTTGGCAAGTCGTGTCTCGACGCGGAGGCTCGTCGGCTCATCTATCGCATCGTGGGGAAAACGCGGCGTATCGCTCGGCATGACGCTCGGCGGCGGGAGCGATTTCACCGGGACGACGCGGAAGGGAGCGGTGCGAGCCGTTGAAAGTCGCACTGGTTAGTGAATGGCTCGATGCGTGGCGCGGCGGTGCGGAAACCTCGACGCTACAGTTTCTGCACCATCTGATGGATGCAGGAATTGAGGTTCACGTGTTCACACGCAGTCGCCCCTCGCCCACGCCCGGCCTGCATGTGCATTCGGTGAGTGGGGCCGCGATGTCTCGGACCCGGCGAAGCGTCACGTTTGCCCACCGCGTGGAGCGGATGGTTCGGGCGGACCGATTCGACATCATCCACGCCATTTCCCCCTGCCGTGGTGCGACGATCTACCAGCCGCGCGGCGGCACGGTGGCCGAGACGATCGAACGGAACATCGCCCTGCGTCCATCCGGGATGAGACGATCGATCAAGCGTTGCGCCAATCTGTGTAACCTGAAACAACGGCACATGCTGCGCCTCGAACGAGAGCTTTTGGGGGGCGATGACGGCCCGGTCGTGGTGGCCATCTCTGACTACGTCGTGGACCAACTCCGGCGGCATTATCGTCTCGATGCCTTACGTGTTCGAAAAATCTATAACGCCGTCGACCCCGACACCACGCCGCTTCAAACCCGAATGGATCACCGCCGGTGTATCCGGGAGGAGTTCGGGATCACGGCTGACGATCTACTCGTACTTACGGTGGCTCACAACTTCAAGCTCAAGGGGGTGCGTCATTGGTTGGAGGCGATGTCCCTGCTGCGGGGTCGACGGGTGGGGGGGGTTCGAGCCCTGGTCGTGGGTAAGGGTGACACGGCCGGTTGGAGGCGGAGGGTTCTCCGGCTCGGCGTGTCCGACGTGGTTCAGTTTATAGGACCGAGTGATCGCGTCCGACAGCTCTACCATGCGGGGGACGTGTTGGTCCACCCGACCTACTACGATCCATGTAGTCGGGTCGTGTTGGAGGCGATGACGAGCGGGTTGGCCGTCATCACCACTCGATGGGACGGGGCGTCCGAGATGATCCAAGATGGAGTCAACGGCTATTGTCTATCCGAGCCGGACGACGTTTTTGGCCTGGCGGATAGGATTACCGGACTACGCGACGCCCCACGCCGCGCTCGGGTCCAACAATCCGCGCAGGAAATAGCGTCTCAGGTCAGCATGTCGCGTCACGCCGCCGAGATGATCCAGCTCTATGGATCGCTCTCTGATCGTTCCGTTAGGGGGCTCTGATATCGGCAATCTTTGCGCGATGTTCGAGACCCCCGGAGTGGAGCCCTTCCAGAGCCAAGAATAGTTCTGAAGTTTGGTTGAGTGAATCGAGGGTAGTCCCCGATAAAAGAGGCCGACGGTACTTGAATTGTATCCCCGTACGGTGGTATTCTGGAACACCGCCTTAGGTGGGAAAAGAGGATACCGGATCAAACGCGGGATGAAACCAGTCCACATGGTGCCTATGATCGTGTGGGGGCGTTGGTTTTACCTGGGATCTCGGTGGATGGCGAGATGAGTCAAAACGCAGTGAGACATATCAACGTGCTGCTCCTTGGTCCGGCCGGATGTGACCATGAGGAGTTGTCGTGGGTGCAATCGCACTGGCAAGTTACCCGCGTCTCAACTCTTGAAGAGGCGTTGAATACCCTTCGCACCGAGCCGTTCGATCTGGTCGTCAGTCGAGCGGCTGATTTTTTGCCTTTTCAGAATGTTCATTTCAGCGGACAAGCCGCCGCGATTATTGATAGTGTGGATCAGGGTGTGGCGATCGTTAACGAAGCCGGCGAGTTAGACTGGGCGAACGGAAAGCTGCTAAGCTTCCCTGCTGATGTTCGCGCCTTTGTCAGTCGGTGCTGCGTGGAAACATTTGCCATTGCGAAAGGTGCCGCCCACGCCGAGGATGCGCTCGGTCGCCGGTTCGCCTATACCGGTGTCGATGGTGATTCGTTCGACATCACAGCTACGCCGGTAACCGATCCGTCCCGTGGTGTGACTGAGGTGGCGGCCGTTGTGTGGGAAGCGACGAACGCCCGTCGGCTGCAGGACAAGATCGATGCGATCGACCAGAGCGGTCGCGAGTTGCTCAACCTCGACACCGAAACATTTGCCCAACTCGACACGCAGCAACGGTTGTCGCTATTAGAACAAAAGGTGCTCCGCTGCACGGAAGACCTTCTTCACTTCGACAACTTTGTCATCTTCGTGCTCGACAAAAAAAACAACAAGCTGGAGCCGGTGCTTGTGTCTCGCATGCCGGAAGACCGGGCCCACACCGAGCTGTATGGCATGTCGGAAGGTAATGGCGTCTGCGGATACGTGGCCGCCCGTGGTCGAAGCTATATCTGTCCGGATACCTCGAAGGACCCCCGGTACGTGCGCGGCATCGACAACGCGCGGTCATCGCTTTCGGTGCCGTTGCGGCTGCGTGACCAGGTGGTCGGCGTCGCAAACTTCGAGAGCACCAAGCTGGCTGCTTTCAGCGAAGATGATCGGCAGTTCGCAGAGATCTTCGGTCGTTATTTGGCGCTCTCCTTGCAGATTCTCGAGCTGCTTGTCTGCGAACGCCGGACCACTACCGGTCAACTCGGCTCGAATGTGATGGCTGAGATCACGGCCCCACTCAACGACATTCTCACCGAGGCGGAAAACCTCATCGAGGACTACATCGGGCACGACGACCTACGTCATCGTATCCGGAGCATCTCTGCAAACGCTGTCAAGATTCGTGAGAGCATCAAACAGGTGACCTCGGACAAACCGGGGCTGATTGGGGTGCGCTCTTCTCAGGCGCAGCCGAAGGACCCCACGCTCGACACCAAACGTATTCTTCTGGCTGATGACGAGGAGATCATCCGCGATACCGTGCGCGACGTGTTGGTCGGGTATGGGTGTGAGGTGACCGTGGCTTGCGATGGTACGGAGGCGATCGCTCATCTTGGCGATGGGTCGTTCGATCTGGTGCTGAGCGACATCAAGATGCCGGGCAGGTCCGGATATGATGTGTTTGCCGCCGCCAAGGAGGTCAACAGTCAAACGCCGGTGATTCTGATGACGGGCTTCGGATACGACCCCAACCACACGATTGTTCGTGCCCGGCGTGAGGGACTGGCGGCGGTGTTGTTTAAGCCGTTTAAGGTCGATCAACTTCTTAACGAAGTGCGTACGGCGATTACAAGCACGACCGCCTAGCGCCATGTTTGTTTGTCAGAGACCCTGCCTGCCCTCGGGCTGACGGTTGCGTTACATACCTGTTGCGCTCTACGCCCGCAGTCATCAACCATTCCGAGTACGCGTTCGTTTTGGGGTGCAAGACACTTTTGGCGGCTTGGCGTTCATGTGGGTGCCCCGCTTTCATGGAATCATCCTTCGGGTACTCCCAAAGGGTGGGGGGCGGACTTCGCATGCATGACTCCGTTCCTCTTCCGGATCGTTATCGCCACTGTTTTCGTCCCCCACCGTATGCCTTGGGGAAGGGATGGGGGACCCGCCGATTCCGTCTTCCCCCCTTCGTTTTGACAGGGTCCCGCAGTCTGTTGCGTCTACTAGGACAGACGGGTACATTCACCGGCCCGTAAGGTTGTTCGTCTTGAACCTTCTTTAGCATTGATTCGTATCTGGTGTATGGAGCCACACACGATGACCACGACGGAATGGGACGTCAAGCAAATCAGCGAGCGCGTTGCGCAACACAGCGAGCCGTTTCGCCGGTTGCTCGAACAGATGCACCGGGTGATTGTCGGCCAGGACGATCTGCTGCACCGGATGCTGGTTGGGTTGGTATCCAACGGACATCTATTGATCGAGGGCGTGCCCGGGCTGGCGAAGACGATGGCCGTCGCCACGCTTGCCAAGGGTATTCAGGCGAAGTTTCAACGGTTGCAGTTTACTCCCGACCTGCTTCCGGCCGACCTCCTGGGCACGCTCATCTATCGTCCGGCCGACGGCGAGTTCATCGTGCAAAAAGGTCCTATATTCGCCAACATCATTCTCGCCGACGAAGTCAACCGAGCGCCCGCGAAGGTGCAGTCGGCGTTGCTCGAGGCGATGCAAGAGCGACAGGTCACCATCGGCACAGACACGTTCCCGCTGGACGATCCGTTTCTGGTGCTTGCGACGCAGAATCCGATCGAGCAGGAGGGCACTTATCCTCTTCCCGAAGCGCAGGTGGACCGGTTCATGATGAAGCTGCTGGTGGACTATCCTACGCGGGACGAAGAACGCCAAATCTTGGATCGCATGGGGTCGACGGCGCCTCAGATTGACGTGTCGGCGGTGTTATCGCCGGGCGAAATCGCCTCGGCGCGCGCGGTGGTCGACGAAATCTATATGGACGACAAGATCAAAGAGTATATTGTGGATTGGGTTCTTGCGACGCGGGACCCGGCTCGATTTATCATTCCTGTGGCCGATCTGATTCAGTTCGGCGCTTCGCCCCGAGCGACACTGGCGTTGACCGTGGGGGCTCGAGCGGTTGCGTTTCTTGCCGGTCGCGGCTACATCACGCCGCAAGACGTCAAGACGGTGGCCCCGGACATTCTTCGGCATCGTGTCATCATCACGTATGAAGCCGAGGCGGAGGAGAAAACCTCGGAAGACGTCGTTCGCGCCATCCTTGACCATGTTCCGGTTCCGTAGACTTTTTTTCGTTGGTTGCCGTCGATGATCCCCAAGGAGCTACTGAAGAAGGTTCGCCAGATTCAGATACGCACGTCGCGGACGGTGAACGACGTGCTTGCGGGGCAGTATCATTCCGCGTTTCGCGGACGCGGCATGGAGTTCGAGGAGGTGTGTCCGTACCAGTTGGGCGATGACGTGCGGCTGATCGACTGGAATGTCTCGGCGCGGTACGGCGAGCCGTTCATCAAGAAATATCGCGAGGAACGGGAGTTGACGGTCATGCTCGTGGTGGATGCGAGCCGTTCCGGGTTCTTTGGCAGCGTGAATCAGTTTAAGCTGGATGTGGCGGCCGAGTTGTGTGCCGTGCTCGCGTTCTCGGCCATTCGAAGTAACGATAAGGTCGGACTGATCCTCTTCACCGATCGCGTGGAGAAGTACGTGCCGGCCAAAAAAGGCACGCAGCACGTGCTTCGGATCATTCGTGAACTGCTCTACCATCAGCCCGAGGGACGCGGGACGGACATCAACGAGGCCGTCGGTTTTCTCAACCGCGTGACGATACGCAAGTCGATCTGCTTTCTCGTGAGTGATTTTCTTGCCACGGGTTACGATCGCTCGTTACGTGTTGCACAGCGGCGGCATGATCTGATACCGATTATCGTGAGCGATCCTCGCGAGCAAACCCTGCCCGCGGCTGGACTGATGGAGCTCGAAGATCCGGAGACGGGTGAGGTGGTTCTTGTGGACACGTCGAGTCGACGGGTGCGACGACAATATGCCGACTACGTGGCCGAGCAGGTGGCTCATCGCGAGACGCTCTTTCGACGTATGGACACCGAGACCATCGCCATTAACACGGAAGATTCGTATGTGGAGCCGCTCGTACGGTTTTTTCGCAAGCGAGAGAAAAAGCGTTAGACCCGCCGAAGGGGAGTGACCGAAGCGGTGAAAACGATCACCCGTAACCATTGCCACGCGCACGTCCGATTCGACGTGGGGATTGTTGGCGCGGCCCTTGTCGCGGCAGCCCTTTCCGGGTGCACCAGGACGCCGGATCAACCCAGTTCCCCGCCCGACGATCATCGGGTCATTACGCGGGCGGCTACGGGCGGGCCTGTCGAACTCAGCCTCTCGCTCGCGACGGACAACCTCACCGTTAATGATCGCGTGAAGCTTGTCGTGGAAGTATCCGCGGTGCGCGGCGTGACGGTACGGGTGGACGATTACCTGGTCGCTTTGCTTGAAGGGGACCGCCGGTTTGAGCTTGGCGCGAAGTTTTTGGGTAAGCAGGAGGCCGTACCGGATGGCGACGAGCGATTGCGATGGCGATATGAGTATGATCTGACCTGCTATTTACCCGGAGAGTATGAATTGCCGGCGGCGACGGTGTCGTTTACCGACACAAGGCCTCACGCGGATGAAACGGCCGCGCAGGATGAGCCTGAAACAACTACCCTGTCGACAGAGCCGGTTTCTCTTGTGGTGAGCGATGTGCGGACCGAGCCGCTTTCCGCGACGGAGCTGGCCGACATTCATATGCCCGACCCGGTTGAGCTTCATCGTCCGGTATCCATCGCCGCGTGGGCCGGTATCCTTGCAGCGCTCCTGGCCGTGGGCTTCGGGCTCTACCTCCTTCGCCGCCGCAGACATCTAGGTGAAATCGTCCGCCCGGTGCCCGCGCACGTTTGGGCGCGAGAACAACTGGCCGCTCTGGTCGCGGCGGACCTGCTGTCTAAAGGTCTCGCTCAGGAGTATTACTATCGAATCAGCGGTATCGTGCGTGGCTACGTCGAACGCCGTTTCTCTGTGTCGGCCCCTGATATGACCACCGAGGAGTTTCTCGCCGCCAGCCGTGACGATCCGCGTTTTGGGGCATCTCACGCATCCACGCTGGGCCAATTTCTGACTGCGTGTGATCTGGTGAAATATGCCCGGCATGAACCGGCATCACACGAGGCCGATCAGGCGCTTCGGGCGGCCGAGACGTTCATCGAGAAGACGCGCCTCACCGAAAAAACGGATGAACACACTCCCTTGGTCGCCGCAGGCGTCGGGGGTGAGGCGTCATGATGTCCTACCTCCAGGAACGCTTCGCCCCGCAGCCGCCGTTTGGCTGGTTGTGTTTCGTGCTGCTTCTGTTGATCCCGATCGTATGGTGGCGGGCGTTCCGGAACTCGCGTCGGCCCACGCTGCGTTTTAGTTCTACCGAGGCATTTCGCGCGATCGGAGCCTCGTGGGCGACGCGTGGCCGATACGTTCTGCCGCTGCTTCGTTCTCTGGCTATCCTCGCGTTGATCGTCGCGTTGGCCCGACCACAGTCGGGTGGTGAGTACGTGGATTCGCGCAAAGGCATCGCGATACAGATGGTCCTCGATGTATCGGGCTCGATGAGCGAGCAGGATTTTGTGGTACGGGGTAGGCCGGCCCGACGACTCGACGCGGTCAAACAGGTGTTCCATGATTTCGTGCTCGGTGCCGGTCCTCTTGGCGGTCGCGATAACGACCTGATCGGTATGACCACGTTCGCCATGTACGCCGATACAAACTGCCCGCTTACGCTCGATCACGCCAGCGTGATCGACCTTCTCAAAGACACGGAAATCCCCGGCTGGGTTGACGGACGGCAGGTCCGCGAGGATGAGGAGGCGGGCTACACCTCGCTCGGCGATGCGATCGTGCTGGCGACTGACGACCTGCGCCGCGCGGGTACGCAGGCGGTCGAGGGGGTACCCGGTGCGGAGGCGGCCAAGAGTCGTGTGATGATTCTTCTGACCGACGGGGCCGACAACCCGCCGCCGAACGCCGCGGTACCACCACCGGATCCGGTCGCGGCGGCCAAGGTCGCGGCCGAACTCGGCATCAAGATCTACACGATCGGAGCTGTCGGCAGCGCGCAGGCCCCGCGGGGGCTGTTTGGCATGATGCGCTCCGGGCGCGGCGTGGATGAGACTTCGTTAAAAGCCATCGCCAGCGCCACGGGTGGCAAGTATTTCCGTGCCACCGACACCCAATCACTCACCACGATCTATGAGGAGATCGACAGACTCGAAACGCGACGCACCGGCGAACGAACGTTTCGCGATGATATCGAGGCGGCCAAGATCGCGATGCTTTGCGGGCTGGGGCTGTTGATGACCGAACTACTCCTGGTCTCCACACGTTTCCGGAGGATACCATGAGCCGAAGACCGGTCTATCCTTATGGGTCGTGGTTGTTCTGGGCGATCGCGTTACCACTCGCGGTCGTAGGACTCGGCGCGGCGCTCGCGGCCACCATCGACGTAGACACGCTGCTGTTTGACCATCCGCATTTATGGTGGCTCGTGGGTGCTGTGCCGTGTGCCGGGTTGATTGTTCTTCTGAATGTGCAAAGAAAACGGGCGGCGCTTACGCGGTTCGCCTCTGCAGAACTGGCCCCGCTGCTGACCCGTAGCGTGAGCCCGGGCAAGCAGGCGTTTCGCGACGGACTTGTCGTGCTGAGTGTGGCGTTTGTGGTGGCCGGAGTGATCGGCCCACGATGGGGCATCTATTTGTCCAAGGTCAAAGTCCGTGGGGTTGACGTGGTGGTGGCGATGGATGTGTCGCGTTCCATGCTTGCGTCGGATGTGCCGCCGAATCGTTTGTCCGTGGCGAAGGAACGTATACGCCAGCAGCTCACCGAGCGTACGGTGTTTCGGCGGGCCAACCGGTTCGGTTTGCTCGCGTTTGCCGGTGCCGCGTCGCTTCGGCTGCCGCTGACCACGGATTCACTCGCATTTCGTGAAAAACTCGCGGCGCTGGACACGTCATCCGCGCCGCGCGGTGGTACGGCCATCGCACAGGCCATTCGCCGTGCGGTGGACATGTTCGCCCGCTCCCCGGAGGAAGCCACTAAGGTGCTACTTGTCGTCACGGACGGAGACGATCACGAGGGCGATCCGACGGCGGAGGCCCAGATTGCATGGGAGGAACACCACATCCATGTCTACACGGTGGGGGTCGGAGCGCCCGGCTCGACGGCTGGGGCTCGCGTGCCCGAGTCCGCACATTCCAGCAAACCGCTGTTGCATGACGGTCAGATCGTGTTCTCGAAACTCAACATACCTACCCTCAACAACATCGCCGGGGTGGCTCACGGGCAATATGTACCGCTGAAGCAGTTGCCTCAGCTTGTTGATGCAATCGCCGACATGCACCAGAGTGAACTATCGACGGAAGATCGTATCCGACACACGCCGCGCTATCAGTGGTTTGTGCTGGCCGCTTTACTTCTGTTGGCCATGGAAACCCTCATTGGGGAATCCAGGTCGGTGGGTGATGAGTTGCCGATGCGAATGTGGCAGGAGGCTACGACATGAGGAACTCGAGGCCGTGCCTCCCACATCGCCTGACAGGTGCTTTCATCGCTGCCGTCCTGATCGGCCTCACACCGGGGCTTGATCCCGTCGCGTGCGCCCAGCCGGTACACGCGCCGACATCCCCTGAGACGGTGACACCAAAACAGAAGGAAACGCCGCCGACTACGCCGGGTTCGCTTCCGGGCCCACCGCTCACACTTGACGCCTACGATTCGGTACACGAGGGCAATCAGCTACTCCGTGCGGGTGCGGCGAAAGATGCCCTGCGCCATTATAAGCACGCGGAGAAACTCCAACCCGACGCACGAGAGATCGCCTTTGCCGAAGGGCTGAGCCATTACCAACTTGGTGAATACGAGAGCGCTCGTGAAGCGTTTCGTCGAGCCTGGCTCGGTAAGTCGGATGCGCTGGCCGACGACGCGCTCTACGGCGAGGGCGCGGCGTATCACGCCGAAGCCCTGGCGGCGATGGACAAACCGGAGGTTGCGTTGGAGCGATTGGAGAACGCGATGCAACGGTATCAGAGCGTGCTCGCCCACCAACCCGATCATGAGTCGGCGAAAGATGCGAACTACAAAGCCGGGGCCGCCTGGAGACAGATCAAACAACAAATGCAACAGCAGCAACAGCAAAACGATGAAAAGGACGACAAGAAAGACAAGGACGATAAGAAAGACAATCAAGACCAACAACAGAACGGCGATCAGCAGAAAAACCAGGATCAACCAAACGAAGATCAGCCGAAAAGTGACGATCAGAAGAACCAGAATCAGGACGAGCAAAGCCAGGATCAGCAACAGTCGGAGGACAAGCAAGATCAGGAGTCTACGGACCCACAAGATTCTCAGCAGCAGAAAAATAAGCCATCGGATGCGAAGGAGGATCAGAGTGAAAAACCAACCGAAGCGCAACAGCATCAACAGGATGTATCCCGTGAGCAGGCCGAGCGGAAACTTCGCGAGATGATGCAGGCACAGCGACAGCGCCAGAAGAACCGAAAGAAACACCGTGCGGTGGTCCCCGTGCGACCGGCGGATAAGGATTGGTAGTGAACCGCATAGCGCTCATTTTCATGGTGTGGTTGGCATGCGCTGTGGCGACTCAGGCGCAACAGCCCGACGTGTCCCTCGTGTTGCCGACCACCACGCTGGAAGTCGGGGAGGTCGTCAACGCGCAGCTCATTTGTACGAATACGGGTGAACCCTCGTTGCCGCGTGCTGACACGCCTCCGGGGCTTGACGTGCGTCTGACCAACGATACCCCCGCGTTGTTTCAACAACAGTCCATCATCAACGGGCGTCGGACGAGCAAGACGACGTACACGTTTCACCTGCGCCTCAGCGCCAAAAAGCCCGGCACGTACACGCTGGGGCCGTTTTCGGTGGAGGCGGGCGGCACCACACACCTATCCAACGCCGTGCAGGTTTCCGTTCGAGCCGCTCCCTCAGACGCCGGTCCGCGTGGTGACCGCATGATCTTTGCAGGGCTTGAGGTGACCCCGCGTGATCTCTATGTGACGGAAAGCTACACGGCTACGCTCCCCATTGGTATTCGAAAGGTCGTCATCCACGGTCGAGAATACGACGTCGATCTGCTTCGCCAGGTGCTCGATCTTGGTGCGTCGGAAATCTCCGTGTTTGCCGGTGGGCAGGCCAACCGATCGGAACAGTGGCTTCGTGATTCCAACGGGCAGCGTCACAAGTATGAAGTGTTCCGGGTCACACGTCGGATTCGTGCGGAGCAAAGCGGCCAGATAGAGATCGGGCCGATTTTTCTAAAAGCCAATTACCCCACAGCCATTCGACGCGGATTCTTCGGGCGATCAGAGATCAGCCGACACCGGAGGGAGACGGCGCGAGCCGATGCCATTGTCGTGCGTGTGCTGGACCCACCGTTGGACACCCGCCCGCCCGATTTCACCGGCGCGATAGGCCGATACACCATGGCGGTGGATGTCAAGCCGAATCGCATCGAAAAGGGCCAGCCGGTGACACTCACCATTACGATCAAAGGTCGTCCGGTCGAGGGTGTGGCCGGTCCCGATCTGTCCGCCCATGCCGAATTGACCAGCCGCTTTGACTTCACCACGGACGAGCTTGTGGGGGACGTGGAGGGCGGTGCAAAGCGTTTTCGTCGCGCGCTCTTCCCGCGACAAGCCGGCGAACAAACGATCCCAGCCATCACCTGGTCATACTTCGACACCGCCCGTGAGACGTACGTCACACTGACGAGCGACCCGATTGACATCGTGGTTGATGCGCCGAGTCATGCAGACGAACAATCGGTGACGCTCGATGCGCCCAACCACAAGACCGAGACCACCACGCTGACCGTAGTCTCCGGCGGCATCATGCCCAACTACGTGGACCCCGACGTGGTGCTTGTTGACCATGCCATGACCGTTCCTTCTCCCTTGGCGTTCGCGGCGCTGGTGCTCCCACCCTTTCTGTGCCTGGGCGTGACACTCACCGCCAAACGACGCGAGCGGATGCGCCGCGATATTGGTTATGCGAGAGCCAGCAAGGCCGCGATGAGCGCCCACCGTGCCATCAAACGATCACTCACATTGCCGGACTCTGCCGACCAACTGGCCGGACTCGCCCAGGCGCTGGGCGGCTATATCTCCGATCGGTTCAATGTGGGGCAGGGGCACCTTACTGCTGACGAATGCCGGGGTATTTTGCGTGAGCGCGGCTTTGACGATGCGACCATTGCGCCGATCACCGACTTCCTCGAACAGTGCGACGCCCTTCGTTATGCGCCCAGCGCCGCTCAGGCTGTTTCGCCGCGAGAGGCCTCCAAGGAGCTTCGTCAATGGCTGCGAAAGTTGGAAAGGGGGGCGTCATGATTCGGGCTATCTTGACACTCGCGTTCGGGATGGTGCCTTTGCTTTCGGTGCCGCATGCAGTCCGGGCGGACGACGCCCAGTGGCGGGCCGAACTCGATCGGGCGATGATCGATTACGACGAAGCCCTATCCATCCGTGATGCGGAGCCGGACCGCGCTCGCCGCATGTTCCGATCCTCGGCGCAACGGCTCGGCAGTCTCGTGGCCGCTGGTATTGATAACGGTCCGCTCGAATACGACCTCGGGAATTGCTTTCTCCAAGCCGGTGATCTCGGGCAGGCCATTCTTCACTACCGCCGCGCCGAGCGGCTCATCCCGCGTGATCCGCTCTTGATGGATAACCTGCGTGAGGCCCGTTCCCGCCGTATCACCAATATCGAACCGACGCGACGCGGCGCAGTGATACGCAATGTGTTCTTCTGGCATTTCGAGACGACATGGATTTCCAGAGTGGTGGCGTGCCTCATCACTTATGCGCTCTTTTGGCTTCTCCTTTCGGCTCGTGCCTTGGTACGGCGTCGTTCTCTCGTGTACGCGGCCATAGCTTGTTTTGTCGTGATGGTCTTATTGGCCGGTTCCGTGGCTGCGGAATACTGGGCGACGCGTCACGCCCCGGCCGGCGTGGTGACGGCTATGGACGTGGTGGTGAGCAAGGGTCCGGGGGCCGGGTATCAGCGACAGTTCGAACAGCCATTGCAACCGGGTGCCGAGTTTCACCTGCGTGAGCGGCGTGGAGCATGGTGGGACATCGAACTCCCCGATGGTCAGACCGGGTGGATTGAGGCGTCGGCGGCCGATCTCGTTACCGGAAATACGCTTTAATTGTAGCCGGTTCTGCCGAGACACAAGCTACTGTCATCCCACCGGGGCGGTTTGATCCGACGAAACGCATGTCTTCCGACGAGTTTCGACTTGGATTATGAAGACGATACGGGGTAGAATGCTGCCGTTGTCGTTGGGTATTTCGGGTCGCCGGTGGGTCGTCGCACACGTTGGCTTGGGGTCTGTGGGTCGGTGGCCGACTCCAGGATCGAATCGTTTACATGCTTTTGAAGATACTAGCTGTGGCGTCGATGGTCATCTTGCCGCTGAGCGCGCTGCTCTGGCGACAAAGCCATGCCCACCCCGTCCAGTATCGCTACGACGTGACGCCGAACCAATCGCTCCGAGTTTACCTGATCGACGGCGTATGCGGATTGCGCCTCTTGACCATGCCCACCAAGACGAAGATTCAGTCGGAGTTCCAAGCCGCGCTCACACGTGACCCCACACCCACCCAGGGATCGTTCCTGCTCACGAGTCACCTCAATGGTCCTTACCGCACGACTTGGTTTGTCTTTCCCCTGTGGCTGACCACCGGGTTGCTCACGACCGTTTGTACCATTCCGATTATTACGGGTCCCGTGCGACAGCGGTGGCGCAAGTGGAAAGGGTTGTGCGTCCAATGTGGGTACAACCTTCGCGGGAATCGCACGGGTCGATGTTCCGAGTGCGGATTTAGATACCGTCACGCCGACCACCGCATGCTGCGGTACTAACCGACGTTCGGAGGAGAGGGACTACCATCAAACCACTTGTGCCGTGGTACCTGCGAATCAATCAGAACGTCGCCCACAGCACTTCTTGTACTTGTGACCACTGCCGCATGGGCATGGGGCGTTGCGGGCGACACTGGTTCCCCGGCGTATGGGCTCGGGCCAATCGCTCGGTGCATCGATCGCGCGCATCTTTCTATTCCCGAACAAGTTGCGCCAAGGCCGCCTCGGAGGTCCCATGAACACGTCACAAAGCTCATCGGCTACACTATCGTTGTCTAAGTCAAACTCATGAAGCTCAAGCACGACGGCGTCTTCTTCCCATCTTTTATCCAACTCGGCGAGCTTTCTCGTGGGAAGTAGTTCGATTTGTCCGTTGGATTCCCGGTAGATCTCAAGTAG
>JAJRSP010000164.1 GCA_024278775.1 Planctomycetota bacterium | reverse complement strand
GACCACAAGAGCAAAGGTTGCTGCATTGGGATCGCATCGACTGGGTCACGATGCATCCGCACATCAAGGCGCGGGAACCGACCCCTTTGGAGTGGGTCATCGGCACCACGGTTGCCAATGCCATCGCGGTGGCCGACGCGGCCTTCGGTGGCGACGACGCGCGGCCGGATGTTCGACAAATGATTGACATCATCGCCGGGGAAATAAGCGCCAGCATGTTGGATCACACGATTCTGCTGCTCAGGGATGTGTTGAAACACTGCATCCGGCGAGGTGATTCTTCGCTGTTCGCTGCGGAAAGTGCGGAAGAAGAAGACATGGATTGTGTGGTTGGATGACGGCGCTGGGTGGTCGCTGTCGTAGCCCACCATCGGGAAGGGAGAACAGATTTGTCATCGAGAAAACGAAAGCGGCTGTCGGTGTGGGCGCTTCTCAATCGCCTTGGACTTACGGGCGACCATGACGCAATCATCGAGCATGTGTTCACGGCGGCATCGCGTTTGACCTTGCAGGGGGACGACGGCGAGCCGATGAGTGGTGACGACTTTTTGGTCTCGGTGTTCGAGTCGTTGGGGACGACGAAGGATAGCCCTGGGTGCGGCACGCCGGAGTGGGAGAGGCTGCGCACGGTGGCGTTGCGTCGTGTGGTCGCGCGGTTGTCGCGGGAGGGATTGTTGGATTCGATTGCGGTGGGATGCGCGACGGCTTCCGATTGCGAAACCAATTCAGATTCAAAACCCCCGGCGGCTAAAGAAAAAGGGTTGGGGTCGGGAGGTGCGGACGCCACGGACGGCGACGACAAACCCGATGTTGCGGCGGAGCGGAGGCCTGCAAAAACCAGTAACACGATGTTACGGGTTTCCGGGCCTGTGGCTGAAGGTGATGGTTCGGTAGCGGACGGCGTCGGGTCGGACACCGCGAATGCGAAGGACGGTGAGGACGAATCCGATGTGGAGACCCCCGCGGCCAAGGAGGACGGCCCCGACCGACGGGAAGGCGTGGAGGTGCTGACGGCGATGCTCCGGCGCGGCAGGCGGAACCCGGAGGGTTGGTTCTCGGGTGTCGAACGGGACACGCCGTACCGGGTTCTTGCGCAGTGGGCTTCGGAGACCTGCCCCGGCGTGGCGACGGAGCGCCTGAGCGAGTTGATGGACGGGCTGCGCGAGGTGAGGTGGTGGGACAACGACGGCCATGTGCATGGCGCTGAGATGCTGCGCGTCCTGGAGTCGGAGCTTGAGGCGGGCTGCCGGGACGAGCGGTGGATGTGCGTGGTGTCGGACTTCGAGGATGCCATCCGGCGTCTTCGCGGTGTGTTTGAGAGATTGTGTCTGCTGTAGGGGCGACCTGCGGAAGGCGGGGTTGCCCGAAGGGCAACCCCCGACCCGATTGGGGGGGTGGAAAGGATGCGTAGCACGGAGGTGTCTGTCGAAAGGCGGTTGACCGATCTCGGTTGGTCGGGGGTGCCGTTGCCGACGGTGCTGGCGGAGATGCTCTGGCTGTTTGTGACGGCGGGGCTGGAGACAGCGGAGGTGGTGCGTCGCATGGACGGCTTGATTGGCGATGTCGGAGACGATGTCGGGGACGGCACGGGAGACTGCATCCGCGCTATCGGCATCTTCCTGGACACCGCTGAGCGCTCGGGGAACATCGAGTGCCTGTGTCGTCCAGGCACGCGCGAGCTGTTGAAGGTGTTGGATGCGCTGGCGCGATGGCGTGGGGCTGGCGGGGAATAGGTCGGGGCGGGTACTACTCGGTGGTCGTGGACGAGCGACAGGTTCCTGACACGATGTTGCGTCTTAGTGGTGAAACGGCACATGGGGTCGAAAATAAACGCATAGTTTCCTCGTTCAAGCCAATAAATCGGTCGAAATCTTCCGCCGCTTACCCCCTGTAACCGCACCGAAAACGCAGGCGGGTTGTTGCGGCGTGCGCTCGGACGGGTCTGAGGTTCTTGTTTGCGATGCGCCGTGAGAATCGTGGAGTCAGTCCCCCAAGGCGGTCGCAGCCGCCTGGCTGCACAGCATGTCTGCTATGCGGCATCTCGTCGGGCGTCGTGACGCTGGGTTTTGCCCTTTAGCCGCCCCCGCGCAGCGAGTAGTCGCCCCGTGCAACGCCCCCGCGCATGGATGAAGATAATACAAGACGGAAGTGCCACGCTGGGGCACTTCAGATTAGGCCGCCCCCCTACGGGGGGCGTCCCCCTTCAGGAGGCTGCTGCGATGCATGAGGCCCGCCAGTGGCTGTTCTGCCCGGTATGCGGACGGCGACGCGAGATTGACAGCCGCCGTCCGGCACCGAAGACCCTGCCGCCGTCGGCGCTTCTTCGACGGGGCTGGACGCGGCTTCTGGCGCAGGACGCTGCGGGTCGGGTGACCTTGCCCTGCTCTCCCGATGCCGTGGCGTGGAGCCTGCTCGGGGCTGGAAACCGGGCGTTGGATGCAGGAAGCGGGCGGTGGACGGCGTGGCTCGGCCATGTGCGCGACATCCTTGCGGAGCGGTACGGTGGCGTCGGCGTGCAGCGGTTCGACCGCAATCCGCTCCGTAGCCGGGCGGAGGTGCTGGCCGTCGCTATCGAGGCGGAGCGGCGCTTGGGAATCTGGTCGCCGGAAGCCTGACCGCGCGCCACGGATGGAGTACCTTCGCCCCGAACGCCACTGGGCGTGCGCCAGCGGGGATAGCGGCGTGGGTTGGTTCGTGGCGGATG
>JAJRSP010000163.1 GCA_024278775.1 Planctomycetota bacterium | reverse complement strand
GTCAACGAAAACGAGTCAAGTTTTTTTTATGCGGGGTGGGTCCTTCTGCTCGAAACGGCGGGGATGGTATGCCGCTTGACTAGATGACCTGACCGTGCCACCCCGAGGCACGCTCAAAACTACGGTAGGACTTACGAAATGGATGCATTTTGGGACGACGCGCTATCGTCCGAGAACGATGGCTGAAACTTGTAGAAGAGTCGGATGCGCCGAGTCCCGGGATACGGCACCACCGGGTGAATCGGGGTGGCCGTGCGCGGCAAGCCATCCGAAAGAACGCATCAAGTCGTAACGCGGGCGAGATGAACCACGAGAGACGTTACGCTTTGTGCATTAGACGGTCAGGACGGTACGAACCGAGGTGACGAGATCCTCCGCGGCCTTGGCAACGCACGTCTGCCAGTCCCCGTTGTCGCAGGAGCCGCAGTATCGGACGTTTTCGTAGGCGTAGATCACACTTCTCGAAGCGCTCACCAGCGCGCCCGTGCCGTCGTCTTTGAAACAAGTGCTAACCTCATCGGCCGTACGCCCCTGCGCACCAAACCCGGGAACTAGAAAAATACAATGGGGCATCATCCCACGGAGATCGCGCGACACGTCTACATCGCGCGGTGACACCACGGCTCCGATACAACTGTAGCCGCTCTCACCCACCAGACCACTTTGCTCCGCCCATCCCTGCACCAGCTCGGCTACGTGGTGGGACAGCGTCGTACCATCCGACAATAGCGCTCCCTGAACGTCGACGGCCGACTCGTTACTCGTTTGTACAAGTACGAACAACCCGCGCCCCCGATCGCGTGCCGCCTCGACAAAAGGACGGATGCCGTCGTACCCGAAATAGGGGTTGACCGTAACGGCGTCCGGGATCGCAAACCCTTCCTCCGAGGTGGAATCCGGACCACCGATGTGGGCCTCGGCGTATTGCACCGTGGAATGCCCGATATCTGCCCGCTTGATATCGCCGATGACGAGTAAGCCGGCATCGTGAGCGTATCGTACCATCTGGAAATACGCGCGAATGCCTTCGGCATAATACGGTTCAAAAAAGGCAATGTTGATTTTGATTACAGGAACCCACGGTGCCACGGCGTCAACCACACCCCGGCCATACGCCAGAATCGCATTCGCCAAAGCCTCTCGACCACCGCTTGACAACCCCCAATGATTCCGGACCTCGTCGATACGGTACTCCTCACGAATCTCACGAGGGATGCGCTGGATCAGAGGGTCAAAACCCACACACACCGCTGCTTCCTTCTTCATGACTGCTTGGGTCAATCGATCGCCAAAATGATTTGTCATCGTGTTCCCTCCCATGTCCACACCGCCCCGCACACCGCCGATCCGGGCGAATCCGAACGAAATCTTAGAGACTGGACACCTTTCACGCAATACCACGCTCCGGAGTTCCGGAGTACTCGGCTTGACGAAAGCCACCCACTGTGTGGACAATGACCGCAATGGCAGATCCTTCGGGGAAAAAACCCAGCGGCGGCGGCAAGAAAGTTCGAGTGCCGTTTCGTAGAAACCGCGGCAAACGCAAACGCGTCACCGACGTCACTCACGAAGCGAAGCAGACCGACGACTTCGATGTCGATTCGCAGCGGGACGAGCGAGTCGTCGCCAAGGGGGATCTCTCCAGGCACCGCACCATCATTGTCGGCGAAGAAAACGCCTCGGTATCGAGCGGTCTGGCACCCGGAGTGGTGATCGCCATGCGGGGGCGCTACGCCGAGGTCGATGACGGCACGCGCGTCTGGCCATGCTCCGTGCGTCGGGTGCTGCGCACGCTGTGCATCGAAGAACGAAACGCCGTGATTGTCGGGGACCGCGTCCACTTTCGACCCGAGGCCGAGAAAAAAGGCGTTGTGGCCGAGGGCGTCATCGAACACGTCGAGCCCAGGACCGGCGTCTTGCAGCGGCGCTCGGGAAAACGCATCCACACGATCGCAGCCAACATCAATCAGGCCATCATCGTCACCTGTGCCAGGGAGCCGCGCCCCAAGCCCAACCTGATCGATCGGTACATCGTGGCCGCGCACGCCGGCGGCATGACGCCGATCATCTGCATGAACAAAATGGACCTGGACGAAGACGGTCAAGCGGTGCTAATCATCCAACGCTATGCGTCCCTCGGCTACGAAACGATACACACATGCGCCATCAAAGGTACGGGGATCGAGCAACTCAAAGGCCTGCTCACCGATCGTTCCTCAGTCGTGACGGGACAGAGCGGCGTCGGAAAAAGTTCACTGCTTAACGCGGTAGTGCCGGAGTTGAAACTTCGCGTGGGCCACGTCAGCGAACAAATCGAAAAAGGCCGACACACCACCACCACCGCCACGCTCATGAAACTCCCGTTCGGCGGTTATGTCGTGGACACGCCCGGCATTCGCACGTTTGACCTCTCGGTCATCCCGCGTGAACAGTACGAAGCCCATTTCGTAGAGTTCGTGCCGCTTATCCCGAATTGCAAATACCCCGACTGCTCCCACACACACGAAACCGAGTGCGCCATCAAACAAGCCGTAACACGCGGCGATGTGCTGCCGGAACGCTACGAAAGCTATGTCCAGATGTACGAAGACCCCGGCCGGCAGGATGTGTAAGCTCCGGCGTCAACACGGAAATGGTAACGCCCGTTCAGTCCCCATAATCCGGCGGCGGAGGCTCTACGGATATGTCAAGAACTTCAAACTTCCCGTAGTGCTTGCCGTCAAAGCACTCGAAAACGTAGACGCCATCCGGACGTAGAACTAACTCGCGACTCGGATGGGGAATCTTCGGAATATCAAGAATATCATCAAGACGAGCGCCATCCAGTCGCCGGAATGCAGGCCCCACAGTCGAACCCCGGTTAAAAACTTTCACCACCAGCCGGTTTTGCTTTTGAAGGATGATGAAATCAGCGGCGTGGCTCACGGAGCCGAACCCACGTGCAAAGCTGACGCGCTGAAGTCCTCCCGTTGACAGGATCGCATCACCGTATTCCGTACCACGCGAGAAGTCACTGCATTCGTCAGGTTGAAACTCCCACTGAACGGTCGCGTACCGAACGCGATAGCCTCGCAACTCAACGGCGACTTCCTCGCCGGGTTTGACGGTCCGTTCCATCGCAACAATATAATACCCCGGTTTGATCGACGAGATACGGAGATGACCCGCATCGATATTCGGCGATTCAAAATACCCGTCTTCATCGACAAACGCCACGTCGTTTTGGTTCACCGAAACGACCATTCCGTCCGTGTCTCCGTCGTCCTCTAGCCAAACTTTGCCAAGCAAAGAAACGCCGGTTCGTTGTGTGGTACGCCGAAGCACGATGTCGTCCAATACCGTGACTTCACCGGGACGGCCGATGACTCGCCGCTCGGCCTGGACATAGCCCGGTGCTTGGATGCGAAGGACCACCGCACGCTGCACCCGAATTCCTATTAGAACTGCATTTGCCTCGCCCGTGCGAAGATCCATTGGTAGATACCCACCAACGAATGACAATCTGGCACGAACTGACTGCAGCCGATCGTCCTCCGACGTAACCACAAAGACCAAAAATGAACTCGAGGCGCATTCCTCCAGGGAAAGTAATGCCCTGGTCCTCTCCACGGCAACGTCGAGGGTATCGAATGTTCGTTCCTGAAACCTGCAGCAACAGGGCGCACGCTCTGGCTGATTTCCATCGGAAGCCTCCGGCGCGGCACCGAGCACATGGTGCGGGCACGCAGAAAGTACGGAGAACCACAACGCGAACCATAAAACGCGCAGCGTGGAAGACGTAGCTTGACAACTCGGTTGAAGCCGCGCGTTGAATCCCAAGGCGCGATCGCGAATCTTGCGCGCCAACTGTCTGGTGCAACAAGTGATGAGCCACAGAGAAATGTCCATGATGTTCCGCCTTTCAAACCGCACGGCGGCACCACAGATGACCGCCTTGTAATACTAGGATCGATCATCGGCGTTGTCGACACGGTTACCTGCTCACGGGTACGTCTTCGACACAGCCGGTAGCGCCGGCAACTCTTTGACGCTTTGGATTCCTGGAAAGTTCCGCCCGTACGCCCATGACTCTCGAAATCTAGCGAAATGGCCGATATTCCGGTATGCTAGCTACCATGGCCACGACACCAGCGGACATTGACAGAACGGAAACCGACGAGTGGATCGAGTCGCTCAAGGCCGTCGCCGAAGCCTCGGGGCTTGAGCGGGCGCGGTTCCTGCTTGGGAAGATTATCGACTGGGGCAAGCGCAACGACATCATAGCGCCGTTCACCGCCCACACCCCCTTCGTCAACACCATCCCCGTCGAGCGGCAGGTCGCCTACCCCGGTGATCGCAAGATCGCCCGGCGGATCAAGAGCTTCGTGCGCTGGAACGCGATGGCCATGGTCGTGCAGGCGAACCGGCGCTCGCCCGGCATCGGCGGTCACATCTCCACCTATGCCTCCGCCGCGACGCTGATGGAGGTGGCGTTCAATCACTTTCTCAAGGCCAACCGGAAGGAGCAAACGGGCGATCAGGTGTTTTTTCAGGGGCATGCGTCGCCGGGCATCTACGCGCGGGCCTATCTGGAACACCGGCTCGACGAGCATCATCTGGAAAATTTCCGCAGAGAGCTGGCCAAGGGCGGCGGGCTATCGTCCTACCCGCACCCCTGGCTCATGCCGGATTTCTGGGAGTTCCCCACCGTATCGATGGGGCTTTCTTCGATCTCAGCTATCTACCAGGCGCGGTTCAACCGGTACCTGCACGATCGCGGCTTGGCGGACACCTCAAACTCTCGCGTCTGGGCGTTTCTGGGCGACGGCGAGACGGATGAACCGGAATCGCTGGGTGCCATCACCCTGGCATCTCGCGAATGCCTGGACAACCTCACCTTCGTGATCAACTGCAACCTGCAACGGCTCGATGGGCCGGTGCGCGGCAATGGCAGCATCGTCCAAGAGCTGGAGGGCGCGTTTCGCGGGGCGGGGTGGAATGTTGTCAAGGTGCTCTGGGGGAGCGATTGGGATCCGCTCTTGGCCAATGATACTGACGGCGTTCTCGTCGAACGAATGAACGAAACGATTGACGGCGAGTGGCAGAAATACACCGTCGAGTCCGGCGCGTATTCCCGAGAGAAGTTTTTCGGTACGGACCCACGGCTCGCGGCTCTGGTGAGCCATCTCACCGACAAGGAAATCCAAAAACTGCGACTCGGCGGTCATGATCCCGCCAAGGTCTACGCCGCCTACCATGCGGCCGTACACCACAAGGGGCAGCCCACCGTCGTGCTCGCACGAACCATCAAGGGCTATGGGCTTGGCGAAGCGGGTGAGGGTCGCAACATCACCCACCAACAAAAGAAACTCGATTATGACGAGCTGAGACATTTCCGGGACCGGTTCGATATCCCGATCCCCGACAGCAAGCTGGACGAAGCGCCGTTCGCGCGACCGGACAAGAAGAGCGAAGAGTATCAATACCTGATGGACCGGCGCAAGGCGCTCGGCGGTTTCGTGCCGAGACGGCGCGTGCGTTCGCCCCAGATGGCACCGATCAAGCCGGGGCTTTTCCAGGAGTTTGACAAGGGCACGGGTGATCGCGACGCCGCCACGACCATGGTGCTCGTGCGCATGCTCGCGCGGCTTATGGACGACAAAGAAATCGGCAAGCTGATCGTGCCGATTGTTCCGGATGAGGCCCGCACCTTCGGCATGGACGCCCTGTTCCGCAAATATGGCATCTACGCGCACGGCGGCCAGCGATATGAACCGGTCGATTCCCACCTGCTGCTTTACTACCGTGAAAGCAAGGACGGGCAGATTCTCGAAGAGGGTTTGACCGAGGCCGGCTCCATGGCTTCCTTTGCGGCGGCCGGCACCGCCAGCGTGACCCACGCCGTCAACACGATCCCGTTCTACCTCTTCTACTCCATGTTCGGTTTCCAGCGGATCGGTGATTCGGCCTGGGCGTGTGGTGATTCCCGTTGCCGGGGCTTCCTGATCGGCTGCACGGCCGGTCGCACCACGCTCGCGGGCGAGGGGCTGCAACACCAGGACGGCCACAGCCACCTGCTCGGCAGCACCATTCCGAATCTCGTGTCGTATGACCCGGCCTACGCCTTTGAGCTTTCCGCGATAGTCCGCGACGGCATCCGCCGCATGTACCATGATCGCGAGCCGGTTTTTTACTACATCACCGTCCAAAATGAGCCGTACGCGCAGCCGCCCAAACCGGACGGCGTCGACGAAGGCATCCTGAAGGGGTTGTACAAGTTTCGTGCGGCCGACAAACCCGGCAAGAAGCCTCGGGTTCATCTGTTCGGTAGCGCGTCGATTCTGCGCGAGGCGCTGTCCGCCCAAGACATCCTCGAAAAAGATTTCGGGGTCGCGGCCGACGTCTGGAGCGCCACGAGCTACAGCCTGCTTCGCCGCGAGGCGCTGGACTGCGAACGGTGGAACCTCCTCAACCCGAGTCAGAAACCGAAAACGCCCTATGTCTCACGGGTGCTCGCGGATGAGCCGTTCCCCATCGTCGCGACGAGTGACTACATCAAGGCGATCCCCGATCAGATCGCGCGGTGGGTGCCGGCCGGTATCCGCCCGCTCGGTACCGACGGCTTTGGCCGCAGTGAATCGCGTGAGGCGCTCCGTGATTATTTCGAGATCAACGCGAAGTATGTGACGCTGGCCGCCCTGCAGCAGTTGGCCCGGACGGGTAAGTTTGACGCGAAGAAGCTCGCTGCCGCCGCCAAGAAACTCGGCATCAACGCGAAAAAAATCGACCCCTGCGCCCCACCAAAGGGCGATACGATTTCTGATTAGAGATACCGGCGGGTGCCCCATTCTTCGCCCCAAGGCGAAGGGTGGGGGACGGAAGGCTCCATCCAATCAAAGCCGGGTCGATGACCCGACCTACGGCTCTGCCGAGAGGCCATTCGGGGTTCTCAATCCGCCCTCACACCATGTCGGGCGAAGCCCGACCTACATGCTTTTCGTCCGTCGGCTTCATGGTTCGTGCCGCGAGGTGGCACGCCAGCCGTAGCGATTCGATCATGCTTCCCGGGTCTGCCTGATCTGATCCGGAAATGTCAAACGCCGTTCCGTGATCCACGCTGGTGCGGATGATCGGCAGCCCAAGCGTTACGTTCACGGCCGTATCAAACGCCAGCATCTTCACCGGTATCAGCCCCTGGTCGTGATACATCGCCACGACACCGTCGAACTTGCTTCGCCGCCTTGGGATAAACAACGTGTCGGCCGGGAACGGACCGTGGACGTCGATCCCCGCGTTCTTGGCCATCTGCATCGCCGGTTCGATCACGCGCCGCTCCTCATCACCGAAGCGACCATCCTCTCCCGCGTGCGGATTGAGACCGGCCACCGCAATACGCGGATGCTCAATCCCAAACCAGTCTCGCAATGCGGTATGCAACAGATCCATCGGCTGAAACACGCAGCCGATGGTAAACTTGTTGCGCAGCTCGAACAGCGACAGATGCGTGCTCGCCAACGCCACGCGCAGCCCGCCACCGACAAACGCCATCGTCACGCGTTTCGCCTTAAATGCCTCAGCCAGAAACTCCGTGTGGCCGGCGTGTTTACAGCCCGCTTCCCGCCAACTGACTTTATGGATCGGCCCGGTGACGATCGCATCGGCATCACCCGCGCGAGCGGCGGTGACGGCGCAGTCCACAAACTCAAGAGAGGCCCGACCACCCAGCTCCGTCGGCCGTGCGATCGTCCAGTGACCGGCCGCATAGTCCGGAAAATCCACGACGACGACCCCGCTATCGACGCGAAGCGGTTCGCCTGGCGGATGCCCAAACCAATAGGGAGCGATGCCGGCGGCGTCGGCAGCGGCGGCCAGCGATTCTTCCATCCCGAAGATCACGAACCGACCGAGCCCGCGCACGTCCGGATCGTTCAGCGCCTTGACGATCACCTCGGCACCGATGCCGGCCGGATCACCCATCGTCACCGCGACGAGCGGCTTGGCGCGGGCGGATCGCAAACGCGAGCCGGAGGTGGTTTCCGCACCGGTCATTCGACAAACCCCGCACGCTGCAGCGCTTCGAGCGTCAGCCCGCCCGAAGCCCCCATCGCCTGCAAATGATGAACGATCGTTCGCGCGAGAATGTCCGACTCCACGTTGACGCGATCGCCCTTTTTCATCGCCGCGAGCGTCGTCACATCGAGCGTCGTCGGAATCAGCGCCACGGAAAACCGTCCGCGTTCGACGGCCGCAATGGTGAGCGACACCCCGTCGATCGCCACGGAGCCTTTGGGGATCATATACGCCCGCAGCGCTTCTTCCGGCTCCAACCAGATCACGCTTTCACGGGGCGAGGAAATAATCCGATCGACGGTGGCCGTGCCGTCCACGTGGCCCTGCACGAAGTGGCCGTCGAGTCGATCGCCCGCCCGCAGCGAGCGTTCCAAGTTGACCCGGTCGCCCGCCCCCTTGGACCCGAGCACCGTGCGATCGAGCGTCTCTGTGATGACGTCGAAGTCGACTGTTTGGCCATCAAGCTGTGCCACGGTGAGGCACACCCCGCTCACTGCGATGCTGGCACCGAGCGAACAATCCTGCGCGACGGGTCCGACATCCACGCGCAGCCGACGCCCTCCGGCCACCGGTGTGGCGCTGACGATCGTACCCATCCGTTCGATGATGCCGGTAAACAAGACTCAATCCCAATCCACACAGACCCACCCGGCCAGACATCCATACGCCCCCACGGCGCAAAATGCTAGATCGGGCACCGCCCCTGTCAAGCGAACGCCGTATCTTGGGCGTATCAGGGTATATGACAGAACCGGCGGGTGCCCCATTCTTTGCCCCAAGGCAAAGGGTGGGGGACGAAAACGGAGGCGATAATGATTCGGGTGGCGAACGGAGT
>JAJRSP010000162.1 GCA_024278775.1 Planctomycetota bacterium | reverse complement strand
TGGGCGTCGCCGAGTGTTTCCGCAAGCGCTCCACACGAACAGATCCACGCGCAATACGCACCCTTGCCCCAGTAGCGGATCATCAGCGGGATGGCCACAAATGTTTGCAATGAGCCGATCGCCAGCCACGCCCACATCGGCTTGTCCGTGAAAAAGTTCCACACAAACAGAGGCCAAGCGAGGATGAAACCGTACGCCCGCCAATACGCGCGTTCGTGTCCGATGTCGTCGTAGCGCTCGAACAGTTGATCGACGATGGGGGCCAGTGTCGTGCCTTCCGCGAACCAGCCGTTGCGACCGGCCCACGGCAGGATGATCTCGGGCAGGATGAACAGCGGGAGGCACTGGATCGCCATCAGTGTGAGTGTTTGCGCTTTTACATAGGGCGTCTTGCGACGCTTGATGCGCCTGAGGCCGAAGATGACGACGCAGGAGCAGTAGGCCAGCGTGTAATAGAACCCGCCGTCGGACATTGATTTTTTGAGCGTGTAGAGAATGTTCGTGGGCCTGTTGGCTGCTTCGGAAAAGGCACCGCCGACCGAGTCGAACATGCTTGCGACGTTGAATGGAAACCATCCGTGTGATTGAAACCATTGATGGACCGGGATGCCCGCGTCCTTTTTCCAATGGTACAGGAACACGCAAAAGAGCATGAACATAGCGAAGGAAAGGTACGTCTTCGCGCGCCACTCACCGCGAATGGTGATGCCGCTGCGGCGAAAGAAGTCCAGCGGCGCTTCTCTGCCTATCATGGAAAACACCGCGTCGTTCGCGATGCGCGCCGGTTGCCCGTCGGCGTCGGTGAGTTCGACCGTGTCGTCGTCGATGGCTTTGACCTTGCTGGCCATCATCAGTTTGATGCTGCCCGGCTTGCGGTGTTTGCCGAGGAACGCGCCGGAGGATGTCGTTATCCGTTCGGATGAAGGATGCTCCACTGCGACGTCGGCCATCGCGTCGGCTTGGAGCATTTCGATTTTTTCGATGTTGTCGGGCTTCGCGCGAGAGAATTCCGGCTTGCGGTAAGAGACGGTCACCGACGCGCCGCATTGGGCCAACGCGATGGCGGTCTCCAGCGCGCTGTCTCCGCCGCCGACGACGAGCGTGTCCTTGTCGCAGAACACCTTGGGATCGTGCAGCCGGTTGTAGACTTTGTCCTTGTCTTCACCCGGTATGCCGAGCTTGCGAAAATTGCCGGATCGACCGATGGCGACCACTACGCGACGGGCGACGATGACACTGCCGTCGGCTGCGGTGCATTCGAGAAGTTTACCCTTGCGTCGGATGCGTTCGATACGCAGGGTTCGCGGCTTGATTCCCCGGCCTATCGTTTGGGCAAGAATTTCGTCGACCAGGGGTTCCTTAACCTCGGCGGTGAATTGAAGGTCGCCCGACGGCGTCATGTCCGTCGGGTAGGTGAAGATGGGTTTGCCCTTGGGGAAATTGACGATCGTCGAAAAGGGTTCGGAGGCTTCGTAGATTTCGAAACGCAGTTCGTTCTTTTTTGCTTCCAGCGCGGCAGCCATGCCCGAAACGCCCGCACCGATGATGGCGAGGTCGAGCACTTCCGAGCTGCCTTCATCGCGCAGTTTGTTGAACGATGCGTCCGCGATGATGCGTTGAACGACGCGTGCCCCGCTGTCGGCGGAGAATTTGAGCAGCGGGATGCCTGTCAGGTCGCCAACCACGTACACACCGGCGACGTTGGTCGAGCCGTCGTCGTTGATCTGCGGCAGTCTCTCGACCGTACCCGCCGGCCAACGCGTGTGAAGCCAATTCATGTAGCGGGTGATGGTTTTGATCATGACGGGTTTCGTCTTTTCAGAGTGATTCATTCAATCATGGTTCGACCGGCCAATGGCAACAGGATGATAGTGCTTGCGCGTTGTCTTCCCAGCATCGCTTACGCGAATGATGCGACGGCAGTTCGAGCGTGACCGTCGGAATTCTGCCCTCGATGCCCGCCCACGTGCCGAAACTCCCCGGCGTGGGATAGCCTATGCTCGTTGTAACCGGGTACTTATTGAGTCTCGCCATGCGCCGAGCCAACGCTCCGGCAGGTCCGTCGTAGTTATTGCAGTGGCGATACTCGCTGATCGAGTGGATTGTTACGATACGAACCGGACGCCGGGATTTCACGAGCCTGACGATCGCGCGCGTTTCCGACTCGGACGCGGGTTTCATGCCGCCGTGGAAGCGTCGATTCCGCGGCGAAGTCTTCCAATCGCGGGTCGGGAAGTTGCGGTTGATATCGACGCCGCGCGCGTTCCTGCGTGTCCTGCGCTCGTATCCGTCCGGGTTGACAATGGGTACGACGATCGTGGTGTGCGTTGGCGGGGATTCCGACAGAAGCGCGACTAGCTCTTGAGCCACGAAAACGCTCTTCGGCTCATCGCCATGCATGCCGCCGAGAATGAGCACGCACTCGGGCGAACCGGGGAAGGTGAATGCGTGGATCGGAGCCTTACTTTGCGACAGACCTATTCGCGCTCGGCGATTGCGTGGCAAGAACTACGCGACGCCGACGGTGGATCGGTCGGATGCGATTCGGCTGCGTGTGGCCCGGCCGCCGCGAATACCCCGGCGCGCCGCTTTGCCGGCACCGGTTTCCGTGGCTGAGGGATCGTCGTAGAAACTCGCGATGTTGCGGAATCGTTCCTGCCGGCGCTTCAACACGGTCTCGATGCGCGGGCGTTTCAAATCGCGAAGCGTGTCGCCGATGTACTGTTCAAGAAACTGCGACGTCGCGATCGGATTGCGATGAGCACCGCCGATCGGCTCGGGAATAATGTCGTCGATGATGTCCAGCTTGCGCAAATCCTTGGCGGTGAATCGGAGTGCCTCAGCCGCACGCTGACGCTGCTCGTTCGTTTTCCAGAGAATGGCTGCACAACCCTCAGCCGAGATAACCGAATAGAAGCCGTGCTCGAAGACCGCGACACGATCGCCCACGCCGATACCCAATGCACCACCGCTGCCGCCTTCGCCAATGACCACGCACACGATCGGCACGCGCAGGCGGGACATTTCCATCATGTTGACCGCGATGGCCTGCGATATGCCGCGTTCCTCCGCACCGATACCGGGAAACGCACCCTGTGTATCGATCATACAGACGACGGGCAGCTTGTATTTCTCAGCCAGCTTCATCTTGAGGAGCGCTTTGCGGTAGCCCTCCGGATGCGCGCAGCCGAAGTTACATTCGATGCGTTCGCGCGTGTCTTTGCCCTTATTGTGGCCTACGACCATGACCTTGTGCCCGGCGATTCTGCCGAAGCCGGTGATCATCGCGCGATCGTCTCCGAATGTCCGGTCGCCATGCAGCTCGGTGAAGTCTTCGACGAAATTATTGATGTGGTCGGTAACCCGAGGCCTCTCGCCGTGACGCGCGACCAGAACCGTCTCCCAAGCCGTCAGATGGCTGTAGAGACGTTTCGTTTTCTTGATCATTCGTTCCTGCTGCTGTTTGATCTCGCTTGTAAGATCCCGCCCGGACTGCGCCTGTTCGACTTCGAGGGCTGCGATATCCTGCTGTATGCGCAGAAGCGGCTTTTCGAATTCGAGGACGGCGTTGTCGGACAACGGCAAAATATGATCAACTTGGGAATCACGCATATCTGACACTCTTGTAGGTGTACGTTTGGCGATGGACTTTCTGTCGCGACGATTACCGCGCCGAGGGCGTCGCGACAGGGGTACATTATCACACACCGGGGAATCGGCAAGTTGTTTCTTCGTCTTCGAGACCATTCCGAGCCCGCCTCGGGTTTCACTGATTGCATTGTATTCCCGTAAAGACCTATAAAATAATACTTTACGACATATTTCGGTCTCGTATCGTAGGGTGTCATTTTGTGTCTGACAGGTGTTGGTACACATGTCCGGTTATCCGGGCTGCATCTGTTTTGTAAGGCAAATGTTCGGTTCATGGGGATAGGCGTTTTGGGCGGCGTGGGGCAACACAGCATCATTTTCAGGGTCGCAGCCTGGCGGGCGCTCGTTCTGGGCGGTGCGATGGCTGTTCTGGTGGGCACGGTGGCTTGGCGCGTCAGCGTGGAGCGTGGCCTATCGGACCGAAATCACCTCCGGCAGCTTGCCGGCGTGGTTGGTCGGGCGATCGAGCCGCGTGGGGCGTCAGTCTCGCTGGATGAGCGTCGGGCGTTGTTCAAGCGGGTGGCGTGGTCGGCCTGGAAAGACCCGGCTGTCGATGCCGTTTTTTTTGTGTCGCCGGAGGAGCGTGTTCTTGGGGCGATCCCGGCGGACCGATTTGCGGGCGATTCCGGTATGGATTGGCCGACGCTGGCGGAGCGGGTCGGTTGTGCGGGGCGGATTGCGTCTTTTCGCGATGAAGCCGGTTTTCGCGTTGTGCTTTTGGCTGATTCCTCGGGGCAGCGGTTGCGGTCGCTGTCCGTGGGTGCATTTGTCGTTATCGGACTTGGTGGTCTCGCGCTCTGGGCGGGTTCGGTTCTCGTGTTCCGTCGCACGATGGTTGTGCCGCTGGAAGAGCTTGTCTGCGCTGCGCGGATGGGCGACGGGGCGCGGTCACCGTCGCCGGTGGACAGGCCTGACGAAATTGGAGCGATCGCGCGGGCCATTGAGGAGTTGAAGGATCAGCACGAGGACGCGCATGCGCGTATCAACCGCATGCGCCGCACGGCGGAGCAGGATGTCTCCGACCGGACGCGGCAGGTTCAGGGCATGCTGCGTCGCGCGGAGCGAAAAGCCTGGGTGGATGCACTCACCCGACTCGGCAACCGGGCCTTGCTGGAAGACCGGTTGGAGGATGTGTTTCAAACGCAGTTGGACGTAGGCGAGGATCTGTCGATCATCGTGCTCGATCTGGACAACTTCAAACTTCTTAACGACACGCTGGGCCATCAAGCCGGCGACGAGATTTTGATATTCGTCGGCGAGTTGCTGCGCGGTTCGCTAAGGCCCACGGACATCGGGCTGCGTCTGGGCGGCGATGAGTTTGTCATCATGCTGCTCGGAACGGAGTCGGCTGAGGCTGAGGAAACAGCCGACCGGCTCATTAAGCTGTTCCGCCAGCGTGCGTTGTTGCTGGACGTAGCCAAGCCGGTGACGCTGAGTGCCGGGCTAGCGTCTCTGCACCGCGTTCACCCTGAAAGCGGCCGTGAGCTGCTGGAGTTGGCCGACGTCGCCCTGTACGAAGCCAAGCGCGCTGGCAAGGGTTGCGTGAAGACGCACGCACACCGCACACGCAAGAGCCTGTCGTGTTAGTGCTGAGTCACGTGTGAATCGATGGGTAATTTGCACCGCTACCGGTGAGCGCGGGAATGGGCGTACTATGCGATTGTCGCCGTCCACCGCTTCCTTACGGGCGCGGCTCTGTTCGTCTCATCACATCGAACGATGGTTGACAGAGCACTACGAGTTGCGTTCCGGCTTCGGTTTTCTCTGTAGGTCAACGATTGTGCCGTTTTCGGCGACATGGATGGGAAGACCTTCACGCCGCCTGCGTGCGACTTCGAGATTGATGGCTTCGGAGAGACCGTCAAGCATATCCCGCACACGTCCGTCAAGAAACGCGGGGTCGGGGCTATGAGGTTTGTCCTGCTGCACGCTGTAGCTCCATGTATAGTTTCCGGTCATGAATCATCGGCTGGCCTGTACCCCGGCTGTTGGCGATGACCACGACACCACTGCCTGAATTATCGCACAAAGTCCATGTATTTGCCAGGGGTTGATAGAGGTCGAAAAAATTTCGGAGACCTCGTTGGTAGCGACGCTCGATGTCCTCAGAGGGAATGTTGTGGCCACCCTCGGCTACGCGGTCGGCAACCCGTGATACAGCAAGTTCCGGGCTTCTCAAGGCTATGAAAGCGAGATGGACGAGGAATCCGCTTTGCTGTGCTTGTTGCAGAAACGGAACGTAGGATCTCGCGGCAAGGGTAGTCTCGAAGGCGAATGTGCATTGAGTATCACGGAGTTCACGCATTCGCGTGAGCATGCAGCGCCCAGCGGCGATCGGAGAGGTTTCCGGCCCCATAGCTTGTTGAATTACGTCCGCGTTCACGAATTCGTTCACATAGAAGCGTTGAGGCAGAACAAGAGCCGCTCCGGTCGATTTCCCTGCACCGTTCGGGCCGGCAATGACGAAGATTTCCGGGGGCGGAGCCATTCTTAATGTGTAGCACGGGTTGGATGTCAGGTACAGCCGCAAGTCTTGTTCGCGTTTGTCTCGCCTCGAATGTTGAGACTCAAAACTTCAAGAGGCACGCGCGTTCGTGAGGTCGGTTTCTGCGCAGCACGGTTGCCGCTCCTGCGGCGAGAAGGAGCAACGAAGACGGCTCGGGGATGGTGAGGATCATTCGCACTTGAGAATCGAATTCACGTCCGGAACCCGGCCCCATGCTGCCGAAGCCGGAGAGGTTGGTGGTCAGGCGCATTACGTCGCCGGTAGATGCGCGAAGTGTCGCATCGAGCACAGCCGTTGGCTCTGTCAGATCGAACAGAACCTCGCCCGTGGTTAGGTTTTGAAATACAGCTTGAGCGAAGCCTTGAAACGGTGCCTCGGGTTCAACACGCAATGCGTAGATCCACTCAAGTTCATCGACCGGCATGACGAACTCGATGACCGAGTCGATTCTTCCTTCGGCCATACCGCCCGGATTGTCGCCGCCGGGAAAGACAGAGGGCGAATACTTCGAAACAAAATCCACGACTATCCCCATGCTCTGCTCGAAACTCGCGATGCTCGACCGGCCAGCCGCGGAAGCTCTAGCACCGAAACTGCCTCCCGGCGTAAAATCCACAGCAAGAAAACTCATACTTGAATCATCAGAGTCCTCAGTTCCGCCGCTGTCGCTCACAGTCGGTCCGCCGTCAAAAACCTGTGCGGTCCCCCATCCCACGGCGCTGTGGCGTAAGAACGTCAGGGGTTCCCCGGCCGTCGCGTGGACCATCGTAGCGATCATTACTGCAAACAGATTTGAGATGCGCATAAGAAATCTCCTTCCCCTACCTAACGGTTGATTATAGCCTCGGCTTGGCTTTGGCCTTGCACAATTTTGGACGGCTGCAATCGTTTTTAGTGCCCGCCGGTCTTGCGCGGATGCCCTATTCCTCTTCTCCTTGCAAAGGAGGCTGGACGCGACCAAGACGGGAGCGTTCAGGGGGAGGTTCTTCTTGCGAAGTGACGCATTGCTCTGGTCCGGACCCCCCTCGATCCCCCCTTTGCAAGGGGGGAAGGAAGAGGCGACGGCAGCTCTTTGGCGAAAGGGAAGGACGCAACAATACTCCGCCGTCGTGAGGGGGGAGGTGATTCCTGTTTGTAAGAAGGTGGCGCGTTTTCGTTCTTGCGGGGGGGCGGATATATTGATGCGTGTTGTGCGAGGCTGAAGACCTATCATTGAGGAAGGCAGTGACATTGGCTGACACCGTGGACATTCTCATCATCGGGGGCGGAATCGTGGGGCTGACCACGGCGCTGTCGTTGCGGCAGGCTGGTCTGGGCGTGACGCTGCTCGAGCGCGGGCGGTGCGGTCGGGAGGCGTCGTGGGCGGGCGCGGGCATTATCGCGCCGCCGGATCCGACGCGGGAGGATCCGCTGTTTCACATTCACACTGCCAGCATCGAACGCTATCCCGCGTTGTGCGCCGAATTGCAGGAATTGAGCGGCGTGGATACCGAGTACGCGCCGTGCGGGGCTGTCGATCTGCTTACTACCGAGCAAGCTCGGCTGACGGCTGAGCGGAATGTTGAGGCGGCTGCGGATCAGCGTACGCCCGAGGGCGAGCCGATTCTCGAGATGGTGTCGGCTGAGCGGGCGTTGTCGTTGGAGCCTAGGCTTGCGGGCGACGCGCCGGCGTATCAGCTTTGTCGCCGGACAGCCGTCGCGCGTAACCCACGGCTGCTGGAGGCGTTGCGGCTGTCTTGTGAGAAGGTCGGCGTTGTGATTCGTGAGGGGACGGCTGTCGTCGCGTTTCTGATGGCTGGCGATCGGTTGACGGGTGTGCGTACGACGGACGGCGATCATCATGCGAAACATACGGTGTTGTGTGCCGGTGCGTGGTCGAGCCAATGGGCACCGCCCGCGCTGGCGGAAATGATGCCGGTTCACCCGGTCAAGGGTCAGATCGTGCTGGTCAAGACGGACGAAGCGCCGATCTCCCGCGTGATCAACATGGAGGGGGCCTACGTCGTGCCGCGGCGCGACGGGCGTGTGCTGATCGGGTCCACCGTCGAACCGGAGGCGGGCTTCGACAAGCGCAATACACCCAAGGGGGTCAACACGCTCATCACCCATGCGCTGCGGATGGTTCCGTGCCTGGCTGACGCTCCGATCGAGACCATGTGGGCCGGTCTGCGCCCGAATTCACCCGACGGCCAACCGTTTCTAGGCCCGGTGCCGGGTTTCGACGGGTTGCTGGCTGCCACCGCGCATTTTCGCAGCGGGTTGACGACCGCTCCGATGACGGCGGAGATCATTCGCGACCTTGTTCTGACCGGTGATTGCGCGTTCGATATCTCGTGGTGCAAGCCTGGGCGATCCTTCGGGTGTCAGGCGGGGCCGTGACCGTTTGGGCGGAGCTGGAAACTTCGTATCGGAACGGCTGATGCAGGCGAAGAAGCGTGTAACACGTTCGCGGCTCGGCCGCTCCATTACTGTCGCGGTTCTGATAAGTCGCAATTGCTCCGCCGGATGTGTCATGGACCCGTGTCGTGCGCACGCCGATGCTCAGTAGTCGGAGGGCCGGATCGTTTGGCTTTGGTGCAGCGTTAAGTTTGAGACGACGGATGGGGGGCCGACTTCTTCAGGGGTGAGAGAGTTGGATGGTCTTCCGGATTCGACTTCCCCACGGCTGAAGCCATGGGGCACCCGCACCCTTTGATTCGACTTCCCCACGGCTGAAGCCATGGGGCACCCGTAGCAGGCGCTAACTATCCCGTTCCGGCAGATCGAACGTTAGCATGATTTGTGCGTGAAGCAGGGGGTACTCCACCCGGGCGCGGAAGACGCGGAACAGCTCTCCGTTCCACCCGACGCGCGTGAATACCGTCCGCACCATGGACGCGTAGTTTTCGACATCGTTCGTGTGAATGCGGTCCGTGCCTCGGCCCAGCAGGCGCACGCTTTCGAGCAGGTCAATTTTGTCAAAATCGCGCACGCCGGGATGATCCATATTTCCACGCGGGCCGGTGCGGTAGATTGACAATTGCGGCATCGCGTCAGGCCAGACGTCCTCGTGCAGCAGCACGTCAACGAATGCAACCTTCGCAGGCTCGGTCGGTGTGAAGCTGACGAACTCTTTCGACGTTTCGCGCGTTTTGTATCGAAGGAATGTGCCCGGCGTGTGCGAACCGATGAACAGATCCACCGGTGCCTGCGACGGCACATCGTCTCCCGCGACGGCTACATAGTTTGAACCCTGGTATTCGTGCAACTTGAATTCGGGCAGCGGATCGCTGCAAAATTCGCGAATGACGGGTACCTGGTCGCCGCCGACCGGCACGCGATCGAGATTGCAACTGACGGCTGGGGCGTCCCAGTTCGGCACGGTACATTTCTGTGCCCATACCATGCGCGCTACGCGCGGCGTTAGATGTCGCATTTCGACCTTGCCCGCGAAACACACCGAGTCACACATGTTGCCCTGCGCTGCCGGCTGAATCATGCACGCAATAAAACTGGTCGAAACGTGGTAGCCCCAGAGATTCGACATGGCGTCGAAGGCGGCCTTCTTGTTGCGACGCTCGATACGCTCGCGCACATCGGGCAGCAGGCTGCTGATAATGGTGTTGAATGCTGTTCGTGAGCCGCCGAGTTCCTGCACGCTCTGCTCGAACTGGCGAATGCTTTTTTCAGCCTCTTCGACAAGTTCCCTGGGGGCACCTTTGGTTTGGGCAACGGTCACAACCGTACGCAGCCCTCGGGGACCGGGTACGCCGTGGCAGACCGCGAGGGGGTCATGCTTCTTGATGGCACCGATCAGCCGCACCGAAAGTGTTTTGTCGATTTCGAGGAAATTTGAAAGTTCCACCGCACGTTTGGGTGCGCCGGGCGTTGCGCTCAATACGGCGCGCAGGGAGTGCGAAAGCGCCCGCCCGACCTCGGCGATGCGCTGCTCGATCGTGTTACGCGGAGCGGACGTACCCTGGGATGCGGTCTCACTTGTCATGTGATCTCAATTCTTCACGTTTGCACTCGATTGTCGTTCGTCGGCACCGGGCGACCATCGGACCGGGGCCGCACCGCATTCTATGGGTAGTCGCCTGCACTTTCAAAGAATATGCGAAATTAGTGCGAAGAATATGCAAATGCATGGGGCATTGTGGGCGATAATCGGTCCGAGGAAACCGGATGGGATTCTCAAGTTTGATCGGCTTGATTATCAGACCACACGATCACCCCAAGGGCAAAGCGAAGTCTTCACCGGGAGTACGGAGCCGGCGGAAATGCCGAGGTTTCACGGGATTTTCGAGGCGTTTGGTCGCGTTGGTGCGTCGTGGTTGTGGTTGTCTTCTTGAACACCGTGTGATCGTCTGGGATGATCGCGCCCGATGAGTGATCTTCCCGTATTGCGATTTCTGGACGACGAGGCTTTGGCGGGGCCTGTGAACATGGCCCGGGACGAGGCGCTCCTTGAGGCCGTCGGAGCGTGTCGATCGAAGCCGACGATCCGATTCTACGAATGGTCGGAGCCGACGGTTTCGCTTGGCTATTTTCAGCATTATCAGGATTTCGCCTCGATGGATGAGCCGATTCGCTCCCTGTCCGTGGTGCGCCGGTTGACCGGCGGCGGGGCGATTCTTCACGATCGCGAGCTGACCTATTCGTTGGCGATACCGCTGGACCATGCGCTTCTGCGTGGCGGGCCTAATCGGTTGTATGAGGTATTGCATGATGCGGTGATCGGTGCGCTGGCCTCCCTCGGTGCCACGGCGCATCGCGGTGGTGAAGATGATGGCTCGGGAGCGGCCAAAGGCCCGTTCTTTTGTTTCGCACGACGGCATCGGTATGACGTGTTGATCGGTTCGGACAAGGTTGCAGGCAGCGCCCAACGCCGGACGCGCGCAGCGGTTCTCCAGCACGGATCGATCATTCTTGAACGTCGATTCGTGGAACAGCCAGCCGCCGACTTGTCGACACACGGTGTTCAATCCGCGACGTTGCGGCGGGCGCTGCGGGAGTCGTTGGTTGAGGTAGCTGGTGTTGAGTTGCGGGCTGGCGTGTGGACGACGGCGGAACTCGCCGCGGCTGACGCGCTGGTGGCTAAGTACGCGGGGGCTGAGTGGGTCGGTCGCCGATAGCAGCCGTCAGATCATAATCGTAATAAGGCCCAGGCTGATCGACGCGAGGGCGATGCAGGCCAGCGTACCGGTGAGAAAGGCCCGCCCGCCGACGCTCAGGAGCACGCGGACATTCAATTCGAGGCCGATGGCAGCCATCGCAAGCGTCAGGAGAATTTTCGCAAACCGTTTCAGTTCGAGGCTGGTCGAAATATCCACCATGCGTGGCGTGCCGGCGATGGATTCGGACAGCTCGAAGTGAAGCGAGGGGATCAAGCCAAGCGTGTTGAGCGTCGCGAGCAACACGAAACCCCACACAAACCAGGGCACGAAGCGGGCATAGTGAACGACGACGTTTCGCCCTTTCGCGATGTCGGCTGAGTGGCGACGGGCGTAGACCATCGCCAGCACAGCCACAAACGGCGCGAGCATGGTGACGCGGACCAGTTTGACGAGCGTTGAGAACGTGCCCGCTTCGGGGCTGTAGGCGAATCCGGCGGCGACGACCTGGGGCACGGCGTGGATGGACGTGCCCGCCCACAGCCCGAAGGCTTCGTCGCCGAGTTGCAGCATGCCGCCGATGAGCGGGCACAGCAGCATCACGATCATGCCCAGCAGATTGATCGTGCCGACGGACAGGACCAAATCCTCGTCGTCGGCGTCGATGAGTGGTGCGACTGCGACGACGGCGCTGTTGCCGCAAATGCCCGTACCCGCACCGATCAGAATCGCTGTCTTGGTGCTCAAGCCGAGGGCTTTGCCTATGAAGTACGAGGCGGATACCGAGACACCGATGCACAGCACAATGATGACGAGTGCGGACGCACCGACGCCCGCGATGTTGGCCAGGTTCAGCCCCGCACCGGTCAGAACGATGGCGATGGGGATGATTTTCTTGACGATTTTCCGGCAGCCGAAATTGATGTTGCGCGGAAGCGGCAACGTGTTCCGCAAAAATACACCGATCAGGATCGCCAGAATGGCTGCACTGATCGGATGACGGACTGATTCGGCACCTTGAATCGTAAATGGCGCAAAGGGCAGATCGCAAAGCAAATAGGCGGCGAGCGCTGTGACGGCGGCCATCACATAGCCGGGCCAATGCGGTGTCGCAGGTGCAGCCGCCTTCGCGGTTGGTTCCTGGACTTCGACGGGTTGGATGGTCGGCTGGACCATGCCCTCCATCGAGCCGAACGATGCGAAGGCTTCGTGGGTAAGGGGGCCGACGTAGGAGATTTCCACAATCGGCTCGTAGATGCCTTCCATCGAGCCGAGAGAGGCGAACGCCTCCGGGGTAAGCGAGCCGGTCCTTGCGGGGGCTTCTGGCATGGGATTGGTCAGATCCCGCTTCCGTCGGTGTGCTGGAGTACCATCGGGCGAAACTCACCGACGTGGGCATCGGTCAGCGAGAACACGTCCATCTTCAGCAGCGGCGGTGAGTAAATGTGCAGCGTGATGAGGTTTTGGCCTTTCGCCTGAAGGTTTGATACCTGGTGCATCTCGTCGTCCTGGGACGCTACGACTGCGTCAATTGCGATGTCGCGCGATGCGACGGCTTTGATAACACCTGCGGGCGTGTGCTCGAACGCGGTTTCCGTGCAGACGCCCTCCAACACCTTGAAGCCGCAGGTTGATTTTGCGTGGTTGTGGATGGGGCTTCGCTGCGCACTTTTCCAGCACAATGCCAAGGCGTGATAGTGCTCGCCTTCCTTGATGAGATGACGCAGGTAGCGCTCGTTGTCGAAGCGGACGAACGGGGCAACGTCTTCAACGGTGATGTCGGATTCCGTCAGCCATGCGCTCAATTCATCGACGGTCGCGCGCCGTGTCAGCGCATCAAGTCGTGAAAACAGTTGTTCCAGTTTCGGTGAGTAGGTGCTCGTTACCATTGATTGCCCGTCCCTTCGCCGTTGCCTGTCACTCCCGTTAAAGCATACGCGCGAGATCACGCGAGTCTACCTGAGAACGAGTACACCGAATGTCGGATTCTGAAACATCCCGCCGTAACAGGTCAGCCGAGTGCAATGTCGGATGACGAAAAATACCGCGAGGACGAAAATGTTCTCGTACGAACGTAACGATCACCTTTTTCCTCCCCTCCTTACGAAGGAGGGG
>JAJRSP010000161.1 GCA_024278775.1 Planctomycetota bacterium | reverse complement strand
TTCCGCCGTGCCCCTTACGTGTCTGCGTTGCTGACGGCCATTCTGATTTTTCCGTTGGTGGTCGTTGGGGCCGGGGTGACGAGCCAGGAGGCGGGTATGGCCTTTCCCGACTGGCCGACTTCGGATAGCCATCTTCTCAACCCGCCGGGTTGGCTCGAACAAAATGATAAGCTCTGGGAACACGGCCACCGGCTTATCGGCTGGGTGGTCGGCATGAGTGCCATCGTGCTGGCGGCCACCACATTTCGACGAAGAGGCATCGCGCGGATTCTCGGTCCGCTGACGCTGTTGGCCATTGTGGTGCAAGGCGTGATGGGTGGTCTTCGGGTCTGTGAGGTCTCCACGTCACTGGCCATGATACACGGCATCTGGGGGCAGATTTGTTTTTGTCTGGCCTGCACCACCGCCTTAACCACGTCTCGAGCGTGGCTACGCGGTAGCGCGTTGCAGGCTGCGCCGGCTGCCGGCGTATTGCAGAAAGGCTGTGTCGTTACCAGTGTGGCCGTGTTCATACAGCTTACGCTCGGTGCCGCGCTTCGACACTTCGTGTCGAGTCCCGCGTTGGTGGCTCACTTGCTCTGGGCCGTGCTGGTGGCTTTGCTCGTGGGTTGGATCGTGATGTGGGTGGTCGGGCAGCATCCGGGGCGTGACCTTCTCGGCGGACTGGGGCGTGTATTGGCCGTGCTGATAGTCGTGCAGCTCCTGCTGGGCGGCCTTGCGCTGCTGGTGACCACCATGGGCGTCATCAAGGAGGGCGCGATGGTCTGGATGGTACCCTCGGCGCACGTGGCCGTGGGGGCGCTCATGCTTTCGACGACGGTCTTGTTGACTGCCGGCGTGTATCGTCGGCTGTATCATCGAGAGTCAGATGTGTCGGCTGCGGCGGGGGCGGCTTTATCGTGAATCCTGTGACGAATATCAAAACAGTGCCGTGCGAAACAGCGCCTACGCGTTGGGCGACCTATTCCGAGCTGACCAAGCTGCGTGTGTCGTCGCTGGTTCTTGTGGCGACGGCTGTGGGCTTCATGGCCGGGTGGGACGGCGGTTGGTCGGCTGGGGTGCTGTTGCGCCTGTGTAATACGATCCTGGGTACCGCGTTGGTGGCGGTGGCAGCAAACGCATTGAACCAGCTTTTTGAGATTGAACACGACAGGAAAATGGAACGTACCGCGGGGCGACCACTGCCGACCGGTCGGCTAACCTCCCAGGAGGTGGTCGCGTTTAGTGTGACGGCCGTGGTGGTGGGTGTTGCTTATCTCGGCGTGGCCGTGAACGAAGTGGCCGCGTGCTTGGCGGCGATGACCTTTCTGAGCTATGTGTTTGTGTACACCCCGCTCAAAAGAACCACGTCAATGTGCGTGCTGGTCGGAGCGGTGCCCGGTGCCTTGCCCCCGGTGATCGGTTGGGCGGGTGCCACGGGCCGCATTGGCTTTGAGGCCTGGCTCCTCTTCGCGATTGTGTTTTTCTGGCAACTGCCCCACTTCGCGGCTATCGCCTGGCAATACCGTGATGATTACGCGCGAGCAGGCTATCCGATGCTGGCCGTCGTCGACAAAGATGGTACGCGCACCAGCTTACATGTGGTTACCCACTCGGTGGCGCTGATCATTGCGAGCCTGTTGCCTGCCTTATATGGCGTGTCTGGAGTAGTGTACGGTTTGGGTGCGGTAGCGCTGGGGATGGCGTTCCTTGCCTGCGGCGTTTGGTTTGTGGTGAACAAATCGTCGGCCTCGGCCCGTGTTCACGTGATCGCGTCCATCGTGTACCTGCCGCTGCTCCTGGCATTGTTATTGATTGACAAGGTATAGGTCTTCCCGGCGGTTGCTTCGGAGCGGCTACGATGTCCGGTCACAACGCGGTAGAAATCTACGATCTCGTTCATCGCTATGATGATCGCGTCGCGTTGGATGGTGTGTCCTTCGCGGTAGAGGGTCCGTCGATCTTCGGGCTGCTCGGCCCCAACGGCGGCGGCAAGACGACCCTTTTCAAGATTCTCGCCACGCTCCTTCGCCCGGCATCGGGTACGGCTCTGGTCGGTGGGGTGGATGTCGTGGCTGATCCGGCCGCGGTCCGTCGATTGATCGGCGTCGTATTTCAAAACCCCAGCGTTGATGGCAAACTCTCCGTTCTCGAAAACCTACGGCATCATGGCATGCTGTACGGTCTTTCGGGGGCGGTCCTGCGCGAGCGATGCACCAGCCAACTCGATCAGTTCGGCCTGAGCGATCGGACGAGCGACCGTGTCGAGACGCTATCCGGCGGTCTTCGCCGGCGCGTGGAAATCGCCAAGACTCTGCTGCACGGGCCGAGGATTCTCATTCTCGATGAGCCGAGTACCGGTCTCGACCCCGGAGCGCGAATAGCCCTCATGGCACAGCTCAAGCAGCTTCGCGATCGTGATGGTGTGACGTGCCTGCTGACCACTCACTTGCTGGAAGAGGCGGACCACTGCGACCGGCTCGCCATTCTCGATCACGGTCGGGTCGTCGCGATGGACACCCCCGATGCACTGAAGCAATCCATTGGGGGGGAGGTCATCACGGTACGGTGTGCCGATGCGGCTTCTCTTGGAGAGAAGCTCGGGGAACGGTTTCAGACGTCCGTAGAGGTCGTGGACGGTGCGTTACGGCTCGAGGCCGCCAATGGACACGCGATGGTCCCCGACATGGTGGAGGCCTTCCCCGGCGAAATCGAGAGCATTACGGTGGGACGGCCGACGTTGGAGGACGTGTTTGTGCGCCGGACGGGTCGGCGTTTTTGGGGCGGAGACTCTGACGAGATCGGCGCTACCCGGTGAAGCCGTTGTGGCTGGATTGACTAGCCGTCAGTATACTGAAGCGTAGTGATTGTCCGGCATGCGCCCTGGAACCAACCCACGATGAATACCGTGATCTCAGCAGACATACGTCCGAGGTGGTCGTTGGCAGCCTGGTCGCTCTGGCGCAGAGAGGTGGTTCGTTTTCTGCGCCAGCGGTCGCGTATCGTCGGAGCGCTGGGCACGCCGATTATGTTCTGGCTGCTGATCGGCGGCGGGCTTCGCGAGTCGTTTTCGGCCGGCTGCGGTAAGGGGGGAGCTGGCTCGATCAATTACCTGGAGTATTTCTTCCCCGGCACGATGGTGATGATCTTGCTGTTCACGGCCATCTTCGCGACCATCTCGGTGATCGAGGATCGACAGGAGGGTTTTCTTCAGGCCGTCGTTGCTTCGCCCGCGCCGCGGTCCGCCATCGTCGTGGGTAAGGTGCTCGGCAGCACGACGCTGGCGTTCATGCAGGCGATGTTGTTCCTGCTGCTCGCCGTTCCCACGGGGTTACCCATTGGGTTGGCCAGTCTATTTGTGGTGGCCGGTGTCGTGCTCTTGGTGTCGCTTGGGCTCAGTGCGCTGGGGCTGCTGATCGC
>JAJRSP010000160.1 GCA_024278775.1 Planctomycetota bacterium | reverse complement strand
TGAGAGGCCTCGACACCGGCTGCATTCGCAACGTCGAAACAACCGATGTGAGATTCCCCTGTTTCGGCGGCGGCCACCTCTGCGGGCAAATCGTCGGCGGCGCATTTTGGGAGATGCGCACGAACCTCATGAACACGCTGGGCGATCAGGAGGGGCTGGATCACGCGCGGAGCTTGGCCGTCGGGCAGATTTTCACGGGCATCCACATCGTCGGAACGGCCATGACCATCGACGTCCTCACGCTCGACGACGACGACGGCGATCTCAGCAACGGCACGCCGAACTACCACGCGATCAACAGTGCCTTCACCGAGCGAGGCCTGCCCGGGCCGGCGGTCCTTTTCAACGATGGAGATTTCAACGACGACGGCGACCTAGACCTCGACGATTACGCGGAATTCTTCGCATGCACATCCGGCCCCGGCGTCGAATTGGAAGAGGGCTGCGAACCGGCGGATTTTGACGGCGACCTGGACGTGGACCTGCGCGATTTTCGTTTCTTCTCCCGGCGGCACACTGGTGCGTGCGGTGTTTTTGTCGCAGCCGATCCACAGGATATCTTTGCGTGCCAAGGCGACACGGCGGTCTTCGGTCTGTCCGGATCGGGGGATTCGGACTTCGAATTCAGATGGACGCTCAACGATACCCTCGTGGTCGGCGCGGAACAGCCGGTGCTGAGCGTCTATGTAGACAACTCCACCCTCGGGGAGTATCGCGGTTATGTCGTGAGTTCCTGTGCCGTTCGGGGGTCGGACGAAGCGACGCTGGCCTACGCGCCGTCGCCGATCGTTTTGGATTTGCCGGACGATATCGAAACCTGTCTTGACGATTCGGTCGTGTTCAGCATCAACGCCGTCGGCTTTGAAAATCTTCAATACCAGTGGCAAATTGACGGCGAGGATATTCCCGG
This sequence comes from Planctomycetota bacterium, assembly GCA_024278775.1. Next base: position 2,216 of record JAJRSP010000160.1, on the reverse strand, counting down.
CGCAGACGCCGCCGATTACATGATCGAGGCTGTAACGCCTGAAGATGTAGGCCAATACACATGTGTCGTGTCAGACCGTTGCGGGCAATTCGTTTCAACGCAGGAGCAACCGGTTGAGCTGACGCTCATTCCGCCGGATTTCATCGTCCACCCGCAACCCCAAAACGTCTGCCTCGGTCAACCGGCTGCGTTCGAGGTTGAACCGAGCGGTCGGGAGCCGTTCGAGTACCGATGGCTGCATAACGGCGCATTCATCGAGGATGCCACCGAGCGTGTGTACGCGATCGAATCGGTAGGGGAGGAACACCTTGGGCAGTACCGCTGCCTCGTTGGCGACGCTTGCGGCAGCGAGCGCCTTTCATTCTCGACGCAACTCAGACGGGGCTTTGCCGTGATCAATACCCAGCCGGTGAGCGCCACAATCTGCACCGGCGAGACGGTATTTGTATTTGTTAGCGTCAGCGGTGGATCATCGTTTCAATGGTTCAAGGACGGCCAACCCATTCCCGATGCGACAAGCGGATTCTTCGCGGTCACCGGCGCGGCCCCGGCTGATTCCGGCGTCTATCAGGTGCGGATTACCGCACTCTGCAACGAGGTTTTGTCCGACCCAGCCGTGGTCACAGTGGAAGATTGTCCATGACCTTCGCCGACCTCTGTCCGCGCGCGGGCAGCGTTCCGAAAACCCAGTCCCACACCGGCGACGTCACGCCGTATGCCCGGTGTTGATCCTGAAAGTGATGCGCCAAGTGGTACCGGGCAAGCCCCTTCAGATACGGAGGCGTCCGCCGGGCGTGTGACATCAGGTGGACCGCTTCGTACGAGAGGTAGCCGACCACAAGCCCCGCATGAAACACGACAGCCGGGTCGAAGCGTCCAAATGCAAGATAAGCGAACGCGAAAAGAACCAGTGCGAGTGGAACGCTGCCACTCAGTTTCACAACAGAGTGCGGAAGATCGTGAGGCTCCGCATGATGTCGAAGGTGTGCGTAGTATTGAAATCTCGCCATCCCCGCAAACCAAGGTCGAACATGCATGAGCCGATGCAGCGACCATTCCATGATCGTCCACGTCAAAAGTCCAGCCGGAAAAAATCCAGCCGCTTCGAGTCCGACACCCCCCTCGACCACGCGCCACGTCAGCACAATCGCCAACGCGGGCGGGAAGACGAGAAACGGTCTCGCACACAATATCTTGTCGCGAAATGTCATGATTGCGTTTTCATCGTTCCGGATCGATGCCCTGTCAACCTGTTGAAGAACATAGTGTATCGCCACTCGAAAAAGTGCGCGTTTCGTCCGCTCTTTCAGAGCCGCGACCGTGAGGGAGCGGTTAGCGACATCCCGCACAATCAGGTGTGGCCACGCAATAGGCTCTTTGTGTGGCACCGGGTTTCAACCAATTCTGTCCGGCGGATGGTTGTTTGCGGTGTTGGTGGGGACGGATCGAGCGGCGGGTGGGCGATTGGAGTTGTGCGGTGGAATTTGATGGGTTGATTCGTTCGGGATCGGTGCATGCGGCGGCTTCAGCGAACGCGGGAGCGCACCGTCATTGCATAGCCTTATCCGGCGTTTTTTTGAGCGGCCTTTTTGGCGTTGTACTTGCACTGCCACTCGGCGGCCCGAGCGCGTTCGGCTCGGCGCTTGGCCATGATTTCCAAAGCCTCGTCGTCAGACACCATGCCATTCACGACGAAGCCGACCATGGTGTAATCGTATTTACTCGGCTGGGCGCCTGTTTCCAGAGCGATCAGCAATGTACCGATGATGGCGACATAGACCTGAATGGTCATACCATCGGAAGATTCACTGAAAAAATGTTCGAAGTTAGCGACACACTTGAGCCAGCGGAAGAACAATTCCACTTGCCAGCGATGTCTGTAGATCGTTGCGATCATTGCTGCAGACAGGTCGAACCGGTTGGTCAGAAGAACCATGGCGCCCGGCTGCCCGTCGCGGTCAGTGGTGCGAATTTCGACGCGGCGCAACGAAGGCAGGGGTTCACCGGCACTGGGGCGCCAGCCGAGCGTAATGGCTGCGTCCTGGATCACGCCGGCGGCTTGGTCTTCGGCAGTGAGTGGAAGTGTTTTGCATTCTTCACACTTGGCAGACTTGCGCAGACGTACGACAAAGTCGCTCTTGGCGGCCAATATGCCTGCCAGCAAAGCGTAGGCCTGGAAGCCGCGGTCCAGCACATAAATAGCGCCGGGCTGCAGG
>JAJRSP010000159.1 GCA_024278775.1 Planctomycetota bacterium | reverse complement strand
GCCGGTGTCGTCTTGCGCGTATCCAGCACACGAGCCCCCGTCCCCGATACGGCATCCACATAGGCACGCGTGAGCGTAGCCACCCCGCACAGCCGTTGAAGAAAATTGAGAAGCACACGCTCGGCCGACAGAATAGAACCGAGCGGACCGGACAGCGTGGCCAGTGTCGTCCCACACGTGGCGATTGTCATCCCGTCTTCTACGCCTTCGGCCCACCGGAGCCTGATGGCCGCGTCATACGCACGCAGTACAGGCGGCCCCAATGCAAAGCCGCAGAACACGCCGACCTGCTTGGCGATCAGACGAAAGGTGGCTGGCTCGTCGCATGCCGGCATGAGATCGGTGGTGATATCGCCGGTGCCGAGATCCTCACGCTTGGCGATCTCGATCACCTCTGACACGGTCTTGTCATCGAGCAGGTTCATCGCACCGATTTTCGCGGGATCATCGCGATTGGCAAGTAGAACCGTACGCTACGAAAGGCAAGACACTGTTGACGGGTGCTTCCTCTTCGCCACGGAAATCCGGTGATCCTCGTCTCCAAACGAAATCAAAACCAGCCGGCAAGCGGACATCGCCTCGGCCCCGGTGTGGTTGATCAATAACGAATACCCGCGACACGTATCATCGACCGTCATGCCTTACGCATGACGAGTCACGTTACGCCAAGCGTCCAACGTGGCCATGGCCGCACCATCGTCCACCACGTGCGCCGCTCGCTGGACACCCTCTTGCATGTTCTTTGCCATGCCGGCCACCACCAGCGCCGCGCCCGCATTAAGCAACGTGTGGTCTCGCGCGGCGCCGGGCACACCGCGAAACACGGCCAACACCGTGTCCGCGCTCTCGGCCGGTGACGCCACGCGAAGCTCATCCAGCGACGCCTGCGTAAGCCCGACGTCCTCCGGGCTAATCTCGAACCGCCGGACCCGGTCTCCGCAGACCTCCGCCACAAACGTTACACCGGTAATAGTCACGTCACACAAACGGTCACTTCCGTGAACCACCCAAGCATGCGTCGCACCGAGTGCCTTCAGCGCCTCGGCCATCGTCCCGACAAGATCGGGCCTTGGCACCCCCAGCAACTGCCGCTTCGCACCGGCCGGGTTCGTCAGCGGACCGAGAAGATTGAAGATCGTCCGCACGGGGATAGCCGCTCTGACCGGCACCGCATATCGCATGGCCGGGTGTAGTTGGCGTGCGTTGAGATAACCGATGCGGGCCGTAACCAGTGATCGCTCAACGACATCCACCGGGACCTCCGTGTCGATGCCGAGTTGATGGAGCACCTCCGTACTGCCACTGACGCGCGTGGTGGATCGGTTACCATGCTTGGCCACGGTCGCGCCGGCCGCCGCCGCGATGATCCCCGCCGCCGTGGACACGTTAAACGTGCTGATGCCGTCGCCGCCCGCCCCGCACGTGTCGATACAATCCGCGTCGCACTTCACCCGCACGGCCTTGTCACGCATGGCCTGCGCCGCACCGACCAACTCGTCCACCGACTCGCCCTTGACCATCAACGCCCCGAGCAAGGCCCCGATGGCCGCATCGGACACGTCCCCCGTCATCACCCGGAGAAACACGGCCCGCGCCTGCTCCCGCGTCAGATCATGCCCGGCTGCGATCGTCTCCAACACCTGTTTCAATTCCGAGTCCATGATGAACCGCCCGAGATCGCTTATTGGCCCACGCCGTTGTGATTCCGGCCCGCGCCCGATACTATCCGGAGAGCGCGGCGCTGTCGCCTCATGGGACGCATATTGGTCACCGACGAATATGGAGCGTGTTTGGTCATTGCGGCGCGATAGACCCTGCGGCATCCGAATCGTTACTGAGCCGCAGGTTTCAGCCTGCGCGGTGCCCCAGTGATCGACCGGCACGCGCTGCGCGGGAAGTGAATTATCTTTGGGGCGCTATCATGCTCGATCGGGTTGATGAAACGATCGTCGCCATCTCATCCGCCCCCGGCACGGGTCCGGTCGGGATCGTTCGTCTCAGCGGGCCGAAGTCGCTTTCCATCGCCGATGACTTCGTTCGGACCACCAACCACCAACCGTTACACAAGCTCCCCGGCTCCACACGCACGTTCGGGCATGTCGCACTCGATGGGGCCGCGTACCTCCCGGCGGATTGTTACGTGTTTCGCGCGCCGCACAGTTATACACGACAAGACATGGTAGAAATCCACGCCCCCGGATCGCCGGCCACGCTGGAGCTCATTCGCCGCCTCTGTCTCGATCGCGGTGCCCGACCAGCTCAAGCCGGAGAGTTCACCGCGAGAGCGTTTCTCAGCGGTGCGATGGACCTCACTAGAGCCGAGGCAGTGGCCGGCGTGATCCGCGCGGAATCCGACACGCAGCTTCGTGCCTCACGTCGAATGATGGAGGGCGACCTCAGTCTCGCGATCCAAGACGCGCGGGACCGGCTCGCGGAGATGCTCGCATTGGTGGAGGCCGACATCGATTTTTCCGAGGAGCCGATCGACTTCATCACGCCGGACGAGCTACGCACACGGCTGGAACAGGTGAGCCGGCAAGTCACCCGCCGGCTGACCGGGGGTATCTCCGTCGAGCGGTTCGACGCACTCCCACGGGTTCTTCTCTTTGGACCGCCGAACGCGGGAAAAAGCGCTCTTATGAACCGCCTCAGTGGGACCAGCCGTGCGATCTGTGCGGCCGTCGCCGGCACGACGCGCGACATCCTGGCCGCCCCGATCGCACTCGGTGCCACAACTGACCCGTCATCCGTGTCCGGTGCGGGCGAGGCGATCTTGCTCGATACCGCCGGGGTCGACACAAGCAAAGATGAGATTATCGCGCAGGCCCGCGCCCTCACGCTGTCGGCCGCTCGTCGTGTCGATCTGATCTGCGTCGTCGTCGATCTTTCCGTGCCGCACGACGACCATCTACGCGACGTACTCGGCTCGCTAGAGCATTCACCGTTTTTGCCTAGCGGAACCCCCCTTTCATCCCCCCTTGCCAAGGGGGGAAAGAGGGGGGTCGAGCGATGCACAAATAGAGAGACTGCTCTAGCGCCGCTCCATGTCGTCGTCGCCGCGAACAAACGCGACCTAGTTAGTGAAGCAGAAGCCGTCCGCAGCATCTCGGCGTTGCGAAGCTGGCAACTCGGCACGGTTTGCGAAGTGAGCGCGGCCACCGGGCAAGGCGTCGAAACACTGCGCAACGCTTTCGGCGAGGCGCTGGGCGACCAAACCGTCACGACACACAGCGAATCGCTGATAATCTCCGAACGACAAAGAAGTGCCGTGATGGCTGCCCGTGAAGCGATCACCCGTGCGGCTGCTCTCGCGGAAAACGCCGGCGAGACCATCGACTGCGCCGACCTCGTCGCGTTCGAGCTGCGCGAGGCGCTCGATCTGCTCGGCGAAGTCACCGGGGCCGTCACCACCACCGATCTGCTGTCTCAGGTTTTCGCCAAGTTCTGCATCGGCAAGTAACCCGCACTTTTCACGGACCGGCGATCCCTTATCCACGCCCCCCACCGTGGGAACGATCAAACCAACCTGTCTTCCCAGTGAGCCTATCTATCCAAAGAGCCTGTCTACTTCTGGAGGTAAGCTACGGCGCGTGGTTTGTCTCGTAGACGCTACTCTTCCAACTACGATCCCAATAGGCTCGACGCTCGACGTTCTTGAGCGTACCGCGTAGATCGCCGTGTTGGAATCGTATGAGTCGGTAGGGAGGCTCCGCTTCGACCTCAAAGAAGGTCTTGGGACCGTCCCAGTCCATTTCGACCCGACGGACGAGGTGAGTACCCACACCGCTTCGTTTTTTTGTGACTCTTCCGGGCACAAGTCGCGCGTCGAAAACTGTCGGTTTGACTTCGTGGTTGGATCGCACTGAGGCGAGAACCTGAAACGTTTGTTGCGCGTTTCGCGATGCGACGTCACGCGCGATCACGAAGAGTGCTTCAAACGGAACCACGCCCTTCGCCAGCGACCACGTGCGATCCGCCTCTCCCCGGAAATACGAAAAACTCTGGTAGGTGCCGCCGCTATCACCGAAGCGCATGTGTTTCAGCGTGGTGCCGCACCACTCCTGCGAGGAACTGACCATTTTCACCGGCTCCAGGCCCGGACGGCGCAGAAAGACCGTCGTGAGGTAGCGGTAATTGTAGTTGTCGGTCGGCACCTCCTCGGCGATGTTGAGTTTGAACACGGGCACGGCGTCGGGATCATCGGCGTTGGCTTTGACACCGGTAGTGCCACCAAGCCATTGACGGTTGAACATGTGGACGCGCGTAAAGTGGCGGTCCTTACCGTACACGCGATCCACAGCGTCGTAGTAACACATCTCCGAGAGACCGTCCTCCCATTGCGCCACATCGCTCAGCGGCTGCGTCTCGAGCTGGGGGTGACAGGCGGTGATGACCGCCGTGATGAAAAACCAGGCATATACAGGCATAAGTTATAACTCCGATTCAGGGCGTCCCTTACGCTGCGACGGACCAATAAGCTCCGTCGAGTCGGGACATTCGAGAAAAAAATTGGCGTCTATGGCACCGTCTTCGCAGAGATGATAGAGTAACCTCACCACAGCCCCGTAGGCCACACCCATCCCCGTGACCTTGTCGTTGTAATCAATATCAGCATCGCTCCCGAGCAGCTTGATCAACGACGACAGATCAGTCGACACCTTGACGGGAGGAGAACTGGATCCGGTTGCGACGACCGTACGTATCACAGTCAGCGACTCGGCATCGGGCTGGGCCGACACGATAAGTCCGCCGTCAGGGGAACGGT
>JAJRSP010000158.1 GCA_024278775.1 Planctomycetota bacterium | reverse complement strand
GTCACCTTAAACGCCACGCGCCGGCCGGCGTTTCCCGGCGCGAACGAGAGATACCGACTTTTGAGGACCGTCGAAGCATCCGCCACGACAGGGTCCACATCACACTCACAGGAATCGGGGATTCCGTTACCGTTGGTATCCACCGCGGTGCCATCGGCAATGTCGCAATCATCCGGCACGCCGTTGAAATTGCAGTCGATCGTCGGATTCAAAACGACTTCACATATGTCGCGGATGGCGTTCATGTTGCAATCGGTCGTCGGCTCGCACTCGTCGGGCGTCAGGTTCCCGTTGCAGTCCTCGCTGGTGCCGTTGAGAATGTCCGTCTCATCGGGAACCCCGTTGCCATTGCAATCCGGGGTGATGCGGACGAAGAACACATCCTGCTCGCCGTTAAACGTGGCCGCAAAAGCCAGATTCCCCGCCGCGTTGTCGGACACCATGTGATAGTAATCCCCCAACTTGTCCTGTTGGGGATAGCCAAGCCCGTGGTTAAAGGGCGGGGTCACCGGCTCGTTGACCGACCACGTCACGCCGCCATCCAACGAAAACGAGTAATACAATTCTGAAAAAGTGGGATTCGAGGGAAAGGCATCTCCTCGGGTATCGTTCCAGACCACGTCGATACGTCCGTTCGGCGCGACCGACATCGTACCAAACCATTGGATCGCCCCGAAACCGGCCGCGTCATCATTCACTCGAACCGGAGCACTCCACGTATCACCACCATCCGAACTGCGAATGAAATGAACGTCGAGCGGTTCCGAACCCGGAGGATCCACGGAACCGAGTACATACACGTTGCCGCGTGTCGGGCTTCGCGAATGGTCGGTGGCGACCCACACCTGCCCCATCAGACCGGACGGGTTCGGCGGCAACCCAAAGGTCGTGCTGCCTCCCAGATCAATGATACGGGCCAGCTCAAAACCCGGTGTCACGGATGGATCCTTCGCGGTCGACGAACGCAAGAACACATGAGACGTCTGGTCGAGTGTGGCCCCCACGACGTAGAGCGTACCATCCCATCCGACATCCATCGTGCCCCATTTGGGTCGCGCGAACGGCATACCAGGTACGGCGGGCATTTGAATCGGAAACTCAAACGTAGCCCCTCCATCCACGGAACGCGTAAAGTCCGTGCCGGCGCAACAACTGAACTGAGAGTTCCATAGCTGGTATAGATTTCCCGAGCCGATGCCGTCGGTCTTGTCCACCGCAAACCACTGCTTGTCACCGCCGAACGCGGGGGTCAGCCGAGGCCAGGTGGCTCCGCCATCGAAGGAGGTAAACACCTCGATGGAGGAAAGCGAACTCAAACTCGAATAGTAAAAGACACCGTTTCTGTCGGAGGCCAGCACCGGGTCGCTTCGAAACTGACCGAAGTCGAGAACGCTATTGGGCGGCGAGGTCCAGCTAATACCGCCGTCCACGGAATAGGCGATCCCCGCCTGTCGAAAACTGGACGTGATCGTGCTAAAATGCCGCCACCCGATGGCCATTCGATTGGGGTTCGTCGGATCGATCGCAAGCGAAGATTCGTTGGACGCATCACCCAGCTGGTTGTTCCCAGCGGCGTCGACGTTGACCTGAACACTGGTAAACCTTCCGCGCACCACCACGCTGGCCGCACTCACTGCACCCGGCGCAGACCGCCATTCAGCTTGCGAAGGTGGCGTCACGGGAATCTCCAGAGGATGCTGAGGCACCAACACGCTCGGCTGAGACGCGAAGGCCTCTCGGAAAGCGGAATCTTGTGCCTGCGTCTCCACGGCCACAACAAGTTGAAACACCGTGCAGCAGGCCACGCCAAACGCACACTTACTTCGCCAACATGACATTGAGACACCCCTTGGCACCGCTTCTCCCCGTGTTCCCGCTTCGAAGCCACCGTCGGTGACCTGCCGAGCTCGCATAACAACGCCGGCTGGCGATGAAACCTGAAGTATCGGTAACCCCAGGCAACACCGGACGCTTCACTGGCCGCCGCCACTTTCGGAAGCGGCATCCGGTTGGTGACGGCGAGCCCCACCATTATCGCAAAAACTGGTGGTGAAAGTAAAGGGGGGAGGAGTAATTATCTGTAATACGGGTGCAGGACACATGGGGCGGTCCAACGTAGGGCCGAAGGTTCTCCCGACGTTGCCGGGGGGTTCACTTGCCTCCTCCGTGACGTTACCAAACAAACGAAACCCAAAGAAAAGGCGAACCGCTATGGTAAAGGCAGGTCGTTCCTCCCGCCTCGAGGCGGAAGAACGAACCGACCTACCGCCTGCCACAGTCGCCGATGGCGTCACGCACCCCTGTATTACCGTCGCGAATTCGTCATTTCTGCGAGGCCATGCTATCGGGACAAGATTCCCTACCGGCCATGCCGATAGCTTCAGCGGGGGTGCGGTGTGCTATCGTTGGCAACACCGACTCCCAAGAGACCATCTGTTCCTCCGGACTACCGGATACAACGGGCATGGCACCAGCATGACAACTCTCACTGTAGACGCCCACCGTGAAAAGATGACCCGTGCGCTGGAACAAAATCAGCACTACGAATTTCTCATGCTGGCCGGACCCTACCTGACCGCGTGCCCGGAAGATCAATATATTCGGCTGATGTCGGTCCGCTCTTACTTGTCCCTCGGGCTTGTCGTCCCCGCCCGGCATGAGTTAGATGCCGGAGCGGCGTGCGGCGCATTGTCACCGGAGTTGGAATCGCTGCGACCTCAGCTTGCTTCGATACACGCGTCGCCAATGGACTGGGACGACTTCGCGCCCCAGTTCCAAGCTAACTTGGCGGCTCTGGAAGATCGCGGCGTGGACACCGGACCCATTCGCGAATCCTGGCATCTGCACCGTTCGCGTTATCTGCTCTATCGAGATTCGAACGATGTGACACAAGTCCACCGTCAAGATGCCGATGGTCGGTGGGGTTGGTTTCCGTCCCTCCGGGATCATCCCCAAGCCACCGCGCAGGAGCCACTCCCTGAATCTTTGAACGACAACATGCCGCAGCCCCTCCTGTTTGACGGTGTCGGTCAGGGCAGACTGTTCGAGCGGGTCTACCATACTACACTCGACACGCTGGTGAGCTATAGTTGTGCGTTGCTTGTCGTCGAGCCCGACGCGGCGGACCTGGCCGTGGCGTTGCACCTGCGAGATTGGAAAGACCTCCTTGCGGACCGTCGTGTATTCCTGTTCGTAGGCGACGACTGGCTGGATCGCCTTGAGCGACACTGGGTCGCCGAGCCAAACGTACCGCTTCCCATCCATGCCCTTCGTATCGGACCGCGTTCCCAATCGGCAGCGTCATCCACCCTCGTGAGCCGGATCGAACAAGCACATCGCGATCGCGAAGGCAGGATTCGAAAGTCATGGTCGCAGATAGAGGCGATCTATGCGAATCAGACGCAGGCCGATTTGGCCCGTCGGTTCCGTGAGGCGATGAACGGAACCGGGCCACCACTGCGTGTTCTAGCCGCGACGAGTACGCACACCACTTTCTTACAGCATTCGATGCGCGACGCACAACACGCACTCACCTCGCTGGGTGTGGAGTGCCGCGTTCTCAAGGAAGAGACCTATTACGATGTTCTCAGTCCGTTGGTCTATCATGATGCCATTCGCGAGTTCAAGCCCGACCTGTTCTTCGTGCTCGATCACCTACGGTCGTCATTTTCCGGAACGTTGCCGACCAACCTGCCGCTACTCACCTGGGATCAGGACCAACTGCCGCACGTGCTCACAGCGGCCAACATCGCACAAATCGAGAAACATGACTTCGTGGCGGGCTACTCCAAATCACGATGCGTGGAACTCGGGGCGAACCCCAAACAGCTTCTCTACGCGGGCATACCAACGTGCCCGGATCAATTCGGCGGCGATCCGCTCACGGATAAGGAACGCGCGGCTTACACCTGCGACATATCTTACGTCAGCCATGCTTCCCAAACAGCGGAGGCCTTTCATCATGAAGAACGCGCGGGCTATAAGGATGCCACGTTGGTTCGCCTGCTCGATACGCTGTACGAATTGCTGCCGCCGCTCCTCTCCAAATACCAGACGGCCCACGGTGCCGTAATCCAAACCACACTGGAAGAGGGAATGCGACGCTGCGCTATCAGCGAACTCCCCGCAGACTTGCACACACGGCTGACGAGTTGGTATCTCTGGCGGCTTGGCGATCGTATCTTCCGGCATGAGGCGCTGGAATGGGCGGCACAGTGGGCGAACGCTTCGGGGCGAACACTCCGCATCTATGGGAACGGTTGGGACCGACACCCCACCCTGAGCGAGTTCGCGGCCGGACCGGCAGGAAACGGGCGCGAGTTGGTGTGCATCTACCGAGCATCAAAAATAAACCTCCAGCTCATGCCGGCCGGTTTCATTCATCAACGCGCGCTGGACGGTCTGGCAGCCGGCGGGTTTTTCCTCACACGCATGACACCGCACGACATGAAGGGGCGGCTCCTGCGGCGAATCATGCAGCGGATGGACGAACTCGGCGTGGGTTCCGCCGAAGAGTTACTGAATGCGCAGGACGAGGTGCTCACCACGTCGCTTCATGAGCTGTTCGGAGACCACTATGACCGACTCGCGGAAAACCAACCGCACCTCATCGAGAACCTGCGTACGGCCGCCGAAGTACGATACCCGGACGAAGTGTTTGAGGACTTCGAGCAGATTGGTTTTGACTCACGAGAATCCTTTGAGGCGGCAGCCAATGCGTTCCTTGCCGACGCACCGCGACGCGAGAACATCGCCGCTTCCATGCGAGGGGCGGTAATTGAACATTTCAGCTACCGGACCACCATGAAACGTTTCCTCGACGCCATGACCGCTTACTTTCAGGAGATGACGCAGTGACAGTAGTTGCCACCAAACCGATCCACGCAGTAAACGTGCAACCACAAAACGCGAAGCTGCGCAAGGACATATTGGCCGCCGTGGACCGCATCATTGACCACGGACAATACATACTCGGCCCCGAAGTCGACACACTGGAACGAAAGTGGGCCGCCCTCTGTCACACCTGTCACGGCATCGGCGTGTCCAACGGAACCACCGCATTGACGCTCACCCTGCGCGCACTCGGACTGAAATCCGGCAACGAGGTCATCACAACGCCCAACTCATTCATCGCCTCCACATCGGCCATCGTCCACGCCGGCGCGCGACCGCGTTTCGCCGACGTCGGGACGGACTACAACATCTCTCCCTCATCCGTCGAGCAGGCGATCACCGCACACACACGCGGCATCGTGGTCGTCCACCTCGCGGGTCGACCGGCCGCTATGGGTGAACTTCTCGACATCGCCGATCGACACGGTCTCTGGATCGTCGAAGACGCGGCCCAGGCATTCGGCGCAATAATCCACGACCGCCCCGTAGGTTCATTCGGCATCGCGGGCTGCTTCTCGCTCCACCCACTCAAGATCGTTGGCGGCTGTGGCGACGCCGGCATCATCACTACAAACGATACCGGCCTCGCCGACCGACTGCGTCTACTCCGCAACCACGGGTTCACCACGCGACAGGAAGATTGCGCGCACTGGGGTTTTAACGCACGGCTCGACGCGATGCAGGCCGCCATTGTCCTCGCCAAGCTCCCCCACCTGCAAGACTGGATTTCGCAGCGACGTGTCAACGCCGCCGCCTATCGAGAACACCTCCCCCCGGCGGTCACGCTTCCGCCGGAGCGGACCGAAGATTTCTCGGTATATCAAACCTTCCCGGTGCTCGTAGACCGGCGTAACGAACTGGCCGAGTATCTGACTTCTCTCGACATATCGACCGCCGTCCACTATAGCACCCCGATCCACCTGCTCGATGCCTGCGTCGGGCTTGGATATGGTCGGGGGGACTTCCCCGTCACCGAATCACAGGCCGAGCGGCTGATCAGCCTGCCCGTCCATGAGGGTCTGGACCGGGATGACGTTCTCCGCGTATGTGAGGCCATCTCCGGTTTCTACGCGACATAAACCCCGACCCCCGCACCCGCTCCCATCTCCATTGTCGCCTGATTTGCCACCGAACCGATACTTGCGGTATGGTGGGAACTTCAGCGTCGCCAGGATGAGCGACACACCTTATCCGGCAAGGAGGCCAACATGCCACACGCAGTCGTCACGGGGGCGGCCGGGTTCATCGGATCACACGTTACGGAGCGCTTGCTACGCGCCGGTTACGGCGTGACCATGATCGATAATCTCTCCAGCGGACGCCGGGAAACCATCGATACGGTCTTGCAGCGAGCGCCGCCGGAAGCCCAATGCTCGTTTCATCCCTATGACCTGGCCGACATGGATACGGAGACACTCGCGTCGGTGATTGCCGGTGCGGACCATGTGTTTCATCTGGCCGCTCTCGCGGACATCGTGCCGTCGATCAATGATCCGCTCACGTATCATCGCAGCAACGTCGAGGGCACGGTGCGTTTACTCGAAGCCGTCCGCGCCGCGGGCGGTGTGCGAAAAGTTGTGTACGCGGCCAGCTCCTCTTGTTACGGACTCACCGAGGGTTACCCGACGCCGGAAACCGCACCGATCCAACCGCAGTACCCCTACGCGCTGACGAAGTGCGTCGCGGAACAGTATGTCTTTCACTGGGCCCAGGTGTACGACATACCAGCTGTGAGCCTACGCTTTTTTAACGTGTACGGTCCCCGCGCACGAACCGGCGGCACGTACGGCGCGGTGTTCGGTGTGTTCCTGGCACAGCGTCTGGCCCGGCAACCGCTCACCATCGTCGGCGACGGCACGCAGACGCGCGATTTCGTTTTCGTGACCGATGTGGCCGAAGCCTGCCTGATCGCGGCCGAGTCGGATGTAACCGGCGAAGTGTACAACGTCGGAGCGGGTGACCCGCAGAGCGTCAACCGTCTGTGCGAGTTGATCGGCGGCCCCACGACGCACATCCCGAAAAGACCCGGCGAACCCGAATGCACCTGGGCCGACATCTCCAAGATCAAACGCGAACTCGGCTGGGAACCAACGGTATCGTTCGAGGAAGGTACCGCGATCATGATGGCCAACGCCGCCGCCTGGCGAGAAGCACCGGTGTGGACGCCCAACTCGATCGCCAAGGCCACCGAAGGTTGGTTCACGTACTTAGACAAGAGACCGGTGACTCGCGATGCCTGACAGCAAGATTTATTCCATCGAAGAGGTGGCCGACCGCTGCGCAAGGCTTCGCGCCGATGGTAAGACCATCGCCCTGTGCCACGGGGCCTTTGACCTGCTTCACCCCGGACACATCAAACACCTGGCCGCTGCGAAAAAGCTGGCCGACGTGCTCGTCGTCACGCTCACCGAGGACCGGTTCATCCGCAAAGGCCCCGGACGCCCGGTGTTCAATGAACGCCTTCGCGCAGAGACGATTGCCGCGATTGGCGCGGTAGACTTCGTCGCCACCGCCCCCTGGCCCACGGGCATCGAGGTCATCAACCAAATCCAACCGGATGTATACGTCAAGGGCCAGGACTACCGCGACGCGTCGCAGGATGTGACGGGTGCCATCGGCCCGGAAAGGGATGCCGTCCGCGCACACGGCGGCCACATCGCCTTCACCAACGAAGCTCAGTTTAGCTCCACGAAGCTGCTCAACGAACACTTTAGCGTGCTGACCGACGAGCAGCGCGGCTACCTGGGCGAGTTTCGCGCGAGCCACTCGGCCGGCGACGTCGCCGCTCAACTGGACGCGATGGCATCCACCCGCGTGCTGGTGATCGGCGAGGCGATCATGGACGAGTACCACTACTGCACGCCCGACGCTATGAGCAACAAAAATCCGGCGCTGTCGGTCCGCTTTGACGCGGAAGAGGTCTATGCGGGCGGCGTTCTCGCCGTGGGGAACAACCTTACCGGCCTGTGCCAAGAGGTGTTCGTGCTCGCTGGCGCGGGAAACTCCACCGGCGCGGCGGAAGAAGTCCTCGCCGGTCTACAGCGTGGCGTGCGTGCCTGCGTCGTGGCCCGACCGGACGCCCCCACCGTCCGCAAGCGCCGGTTCGTCCACCGGCTAATGAACCAGAAGCTCTTCGAGGTCACCTTCCTGGACGATCGGCCCATACCTCCGGAGACAGAACAGGCCATGATCGCCGCCATCGACGAGCACGCCCCGCATGCCGATGTCGTCATCGTGCTCGACTTCGGACACGGGCTGATGACCCCGGCCGTCGTCGAGCACCTCACCCAGACTGCGCCGTTTCTGGCCGTCAATGCGCAGATCAACTCATCCAATCGCGGTTTCAACAGTATCCGAAAATACGGACATGCCGACTACATCTCCGTGGATGAGCACGAACTACGATTGCCCTTCGGTGATCGCTACGGACCGCTCGAAGACCTGATCCGGCGACTCGCAAACGAAACCCACTGTCCCCGCGTGAATGTGACGCTCGGCAGCCGCGGTTCGCTCTATTTCGACGGCGAGTCCTTCCATCGAGCCCCGGCGCTCACAAACGGCACGATCGACGCCATCGGAGCCGGCGATGCCTTCCTGGCCGTCACAGCCTTACTCGTCAAAGCGGGTGCGCCGGCCGCGATGATCCCCTTTGTGGGAAACAGCATGGGGGGACTCATGGCCCAGATCGTAGGGCATCGGCATCCTGTGGACCCGATCGACCTGCGGAGGTTCATCTCGACCTTGCTGAAGTAGGCAGAGAGAAACCCTTTTTGACAATCCTGAGGGGCCTCCTCTTCCGATAAGTGACCAGGGAGGGTACGGGTGTACCAACCGGAGATGTTCGCCTCCGTGACAACGAAAGCACAACACCATGCGATACCGGAAACGAGTTCTCTTTCTCGAACGTAACCTGCGAAACGAAAAGCTCGGCATCATGTACCTGGCCGGTGCCCTGAAGCAGCGTGGTCACGACGCCGACCTTATCCAAACGGATAAGGAAAACCTTGACACGCGCATCCGCGCCTACCGCCCGGATTTCATCGCCTTCTCGATCACGACCGGCGAGCATGTCTACGCGCTGCAGATGGCCCGCGACATCAAAGCACGCTACGGCACCCCCAACATTTTCGGCGGGCCGCACTGCACGTTCTTCCCGGAGATCGCGTTCGACTCGAACGTGGATTTTGTGGTCCAGGGACAGGGCGAGCGCGCCATCATCGACATCGTCGAGGGCCGGGTGCCCGCGGGCTTCCACAAGGCGGAGATGGCCGTTCATCTCGACGATCTCCCCCGCCCCGATCGTGACATTTTTTATCAGTACAAAGAGTTCCGCGACAACCCGATGAAAAACGTCATCACGTCGCGGGCCTGCCCCTACAAATGCTCCTACTGCTTCAACCATTCTCAGCTCGCGCTCAGCCGGATCGACGACGAAACCAAACGCTGGTTCGATCGGCGAGACGTCTCGAACGTGACGGCGGAGATCAACGAGCTTCGCGACACATACGGGCTGGAGAAGGTGTTGTTCCTCGACGACAGCTTCATCCAGAGCCGATCCTGGCTCGACGCTTTTTTGACCGGTTACACCAACGACGTCCGCCTGCCGTGGCTCTGTAGTCTTCGCGTGAACTGCCTCGACGAGCGGCTGGCGCGACGCATGTTCGAGTCGCGTCTGGAGATGGTGAACTACGCGATCGAGTCGGCCGACCCCGATGTGCAACAGCGTCTGCTTCACCGCGGTCACATTTCCAACGGGGATGTGATCCACGCGATCGCGCTATTCGACGAATACGGCGTACGGGCGCGGATGCAGAACATGATCGGGCTGCCGCTCTCGAACCCACTGGAGGACGCCTTCAACACGCTTCAGTTCAACATGCGGCACCGCGTGACCGACGCCTGGTGTTCGATTTTCCAGGCCTATCCTCGTACCGCGCTGGGGCAATACTGCCTCGACCACCACTACATTAGCGCGGACCAACTGCGGCACTGTTCCGAGTCCTTTTTCGATGAATCCCGATTGAACATCGACAATCGCCGTGAGCTATACGCCCTACAAAAGCTCTGGTATTTCGCGATCGACGCCAACCTGCCGCTCGATCTGGTTCAGATACTCGTTCGAGGTAGGTTCACGGCCGAAACGGGTGACCTGCTGCAACAGCTTCGTTTTCGCTGTAGCCGAAAAAAACTCTACGGGATAGACGATGCCAATGCAGCACTCAGCGTCAATCTTCAAAGCCGAGAACGGTGGAAATCACTCGCCACGGGGAACGTGACCGACCCGACTGACGCCGCCTCGCTCGTGCGTGCGGCCCTCGCCCCCACGGGCGTTCCCGACCGCTTCGTCGACATCTTGGCAGGCGTGGCTTTTGATGAAAGCACGACAAACAAGCTGCGCAGCTACCTTGTCGGTGAGCCGACCTACCCCCAACCAATCTATACAATCAATGACGACACGGGCGAATTGATCGACCCCGCCGAGTCGATCTACATCCGCGGCACGAAAGACCCCGACGCCCGGGACATCCGCTTGATGTTGGAAGCCCACTTCATGCGCGGCATGGCCGAGGTACGCACCGATCTGCAAACCATCACCGGTTCATGTTCGACAGGCCACCATCTCCAGGACGCCGATGCGCCCATGCCGCAAGAGCTTGTCACCGTCGGGGTGCTGGACAATGACGACAACACCCCGCGAAATGGTACGAACCGTGACGCTGTCGGCTCCGACGAACGCCACCTCAATCAATACCTGGCATAATCGGCACTGGGGTGGTTCATGTGCCTGAAATGCTTCGGTCAACCCTCTCGTCGAGAGACCGCCGGGACGGACCGGTGCTTGACGATACTGTCGTCCGGCACGTCCTGCATGACATGGACCCCGTTGACGATCACACTCCGCTGTCCGATCGACACATCGTGATAGACTGTCACCCCCATACCGATCGTGGCCTCATCCCCCACGCGAACCCCGGCCGCCAGCGCGGATTGCGGCGATAGCACAACATGATCTCCCACGGTGCAGTGATGCGTCACCACGGCACTCTGCGTAAGAACGCAATTACGCCCGATCGCCGACATAGGCCCGACAGATGCCCGAGCGAGTACCGTCGTCCCCACGCCAATAGTGGCACTCGTTGCCACGTGGGCCGTCGGATGCACGAGCGGCGGCTGAACGACACCCAACTCGCCCATCATCTGGAACAACCGCATGCGCCCCGGCAGGTTGGCCAGCCCCCCCAGCCCGAGATACACCTTCACAAACCCGTCCGCAACCAACGCATTAAGATCGCCGTCGCTTCCCACGACTTCGACACCGGGAAACACCTCCGTGCCACGCGGCAACTTGCCGTCCAGACACCCATGCACCGGATGCCCCAAGGCGCGCAGCGCGTCGATCACCTCGGCCGCGTGCCTTCCGCCACAGAGCACAATCGCCTCGGCACGCACGCCCGCACCCGGAGTCGTCTTGTCTTCGTTGACCAACGTATCAACCATTGCCAATCTCCAACAAACGTGTGATTCCTGCTCCGCTTCTAGATAAAGTGAATGTGCTGCTCAGGCTCGGCCGGCGGCAGGTTTAAAGGAATCGTGCGCGTCCCCATCCGAATCTCGTGAACGATTTTGTTGAGCGGATCCTGTCGACAGCGCGGCAGACACTCATGCACATTCAGCTTACGAAGCACTTCCTGACGTCGTTCACTGTGCCAAATCTCCCGAAAGGACAGCTCGCGTAGGTTGCCAAACGAATAATCCGGAATCTTCTGGTTGACACAGATGTACATCTCCAGGTCCGCCTCCAACACCGCCGTGCTCTTGTGTCCTGGGCAGTCGTGATACGCCCGATCGTCCAGGTTGACGAAGACAGTCTGCGCCTGGTCGTACTTGGCATACACCTTGAACCGGTCGTCCTCAAACTGCTGCGCCTCGGCCATCAGTTCGGCCGAGTCATCGTAAGTCAGGGTGTTCTCCAACTGGTCCGGTTTTCCCGGTGCCACGTAACACGGCTTGATCTCGAAGTAATCAAGCCCCAAGGACTTCGCCAGCCTGGCCCCTTTCACCAGATCCTTAGCGGAGTAGCTCGCGAGCACAAACTGAGACCCGAGCGTCGGTAGACGACGGTGTCGCGCCTTCACCACCCGACCGATATTCTCCACCACCCGGTCGAAGTCGCCGTTCGCGTGAACCAGATCATGAACCTCCGGCGTCGCTCCGGTCAGGCTGAACCGGACGAACGTGCAATAATCGGCGATCGCCTTGGCCGTCCGCTCCGTAATGCAGGAACCGTTGGTGAACATCGCCACTTCGATACCGCGCTGCCCCAGCCCTTCGATAATCTCGGCGATCTGCGGGTGCAGTGTGGGTTCACCGGCCCCCACGAGCGTCGCGGCTCGCAGCCCAAACGACTTCATTTCGTCCATCACTTCCAACAACCGGTCCACATCGATGCGCGAGCGATCAACGCCCTTGGCATCGAACATCGTTCGGGCCGCGTAACAGAAGGTGCAATCATGGTTGCAAAAGTTGGTCGGGCCAATCTGCACGTGAATCGGATACGCCTCTTCCCCGGCCACCAGCTTCCTCAGGTGC
>JAJRSP010000157.1 GCA_024278775.1 Planctomycetota bacterium | reverse complement strand
TTGATCCCGACCAGCACGTCGAACTTCCCCTCGCGCAGCTCCTTCAAGATCGTCACGCGCTCGAGCGTATCAATGTCGGCGTGCATGTAGCGGCATCGCACGCCCTCGCCCTCCATATACCTTGACAAATCCTCGGCCAGCCGCTTTGTCAGCGTCGTCACGAGCGTTCGCTCATCGGCCGCCGTCCGCTGCTGCACGCGCTGCATCAGATCGGGCACCTGCCCACGCGCCGGCACGACGGTGATCGGCGGATCCACCAGCCCCGTCGGGCGGATGATCTGCTCGACCACCTCGCCCCCGGTTTCTTGAAGCTCATACGGGCCGGGCGTGGCCGACACGAAGACCGCCTGGCACCACATCGCCTCGAACTCATCAAATCGCATCGGGCGGTTATCCAGGCAGCTCGGCAGGCGAAACCCGTGTTCCACAAGCGTGAGTTTTCGGGCGCGGTCACCGTTGTACATCGCGCGAATCTGCGGCATCGTCACGTGGGACTCGTCGAAGATAATCAGAAACTCCTCCGGGAAATAGTCGACTAGCGTGTACGGTTTCGCCCCCTCCTCCGTGCCGTTGAGATGCCGGGAATAGTTCTCGATCCCGGAGCAATACCCCACCTCTCGAAGCATCTCGACGTCGTACTTCGTGCGGGCCATCAGCCGTTGCGCCTCCAGCAGCTTACCCAGTCGGCGAAACTTCTTGACCTGCAAATCAAGCTCTTCCAAGATCGACGCGGTGGCCGTCGCCACCCGCTCCTCCGGCATGACGTAATGGACGGCCGGGTAGATGAAAATCTTATCGTGTCGCCCTTGGGACGCACCAGTGAGGGGGTCAATGGTTTCCAGCTTTTCGATTTCGTCGCCGAACATCTCGATCCGGTAGGCTAACTGCTCATCGGCCGGAAACAGCTCGACGATATCCCCGCGCACACGAAACCCACCACGCCGAAAGTCCATGTCGTTTCGCGTATATTGCAAGTCCACGAATCGCTTCAGCAACTCATCGCGATCCGTCTCGCGCCCGACCTCCAACACGATCACGCTCGCCTTGTAGTCATCCGGGCTGCCCAATCCAAAGATACACGACACGCTCGCGACGATCACCGCGTCGTTTCGAGAGACCAGCGTACTCGTCGTGCTCAGCCGCAACCGGTCGAGATCGTCGTTCCGCGAGGCATCTTTTTCGATATAAATGTCCCGTTGCGGGATGTACGCCTCGGGCTGATAGTAGTCGTAATAGCTGACGAAGTATTCGACGGCGTTGCGCGGGAACAGCCCTCGGAACTCCTCGTAGAGCTGGGCCGCGAGGGTCTTGTTGTGAGAGATCACCAGCGTCGGGCGGTTCAGCGCGGCGATCACGTGGGACATGGTGAACGTCTTGCCCGAGCCGGTCACCCCGAGCAGGCACTGGCGTTTCGCCCCCGCCTTCAGCGCGGCGGTCAGCTTCTCGATGGCCGCCGGCTGATCCCCCTGCGGCGTGAACGGACTCACAACTTCAAACTGACCCAATTCCCTGCTCCCAACTGTGTCTTGACGAGCTACCGGTGTCGATTGTAACCTACTTCCGTTCACTAGCCCCCATCGTCTAGTGGCCCAGGATATCAGGTTCTCATCCTGAAGACAGGGGTTCGAGTCCCCTTGGGGGTGTTTTAGAAACGTCGGCGTCAACTGGTGACGACCGGCGTTTTCTATTGTCAGGACACGCACTTAGCACTTACATCGTGGTCGGTTTTCGGTTGTGGCCGGTTGAGACTCGATGGGGGACGCTGTGGCCCGTCTGCCGGACCTGGGCCGCCCTTCGAATGATTCCGTAAGGGCCACCAGGGCGGACGACGGAACGGCTGGAAACAACCCGAAGCAAACCACACCCAATGGCATACCAACATGCATTCATCCGCAGGCGACACGGGGCGTTCCCGTGCGCGATGCGGAGCAAGTGCCAAACCGTTTAGTGCCAATATATGGCACCGATGATGACAGCAGGGGTAAAGTCATGCATCGAGGCGCACCAAAACACCGCGAAAAACCGGAGGAGGAGGGATTCGAACCCCCGAGACGGTTACCCGCCTAACGGTTTTCAAGACCGTCGCCTTCAGCCGCTCGGCCACTCCTCCATGTATGCTCGACCCCGAAGCTCAACCGACACGTCCAACCCCTCACTCACCTCTCTGGCAAGAGATGTGGCAAGTACTTATCAGGTCGGTTGAAGTCATGGCACGGCCTCGCTATCGCGTCTACGACGACAAGGAAAGCCCTGTCGAAGGTATGCCCCTCCAGGGAGCACCGGAACGCCTCCATTCTATCGATTCCAAAAGAGAACGCGAATCCTCCCGGAGCATCATGAGGCCGCCCAGCCTACGGATACCTCAGCTTGGCGCACATCAGGTCTTCACACGATCTAACATGACGACGGCCAAAGTGCCAAAGACAAAGACCGGAATCCAAGCCGGCAGTGGCGATACGGTCTCCGGGCGGATGCTCTGCGCGACAAACGTCACCACGTAACATGCGCCGCACAGACTCAAACACTTGGCCGTGTCCGCCAGGACGTTGCCGCGCGATCGGTCGAGGAAAAACGGCAGCCCCAGCAGCAACAACACCACCACCACGATCCACTGGGTCACCCGCCCGTATCGCGTGCGCATGATCTCCGCACGGTAAGGGGAGTCTTCGCTTTGGAGCTTCCTCAATGCCCGCAAGCTCAGGAAACTAATCCACCCCGCCGATTGCCGAACCTGGATCGCCTCGGGGCTGAGATCACTTTCGTAATAATCCGGATAGCTCACACGCAAATCCTCACGCGGGGCTAACCCCGTAGACCGGCGTGCCACACGCGCGGTCAGACGGGCCCGCTCAAGCTTCCACCGGCCCGACGCCCGCGTCTCGTTGGGCGGTTCCCAGGTAGCGTGATCGGCCTCGATCGTTTCGACCACGCGTCCCTTCTCGTCACGCCGGATCACGAGCATATTGCGGAGGTCTCTGGTGACCGGGTGAAACTGCTCGGCCGACACTAACGCATCATCACGGTCATTCAGAAACACAACCTCATACGCCCGTGCGTTGCCGGCCTCATCGTGGTCACGGGCCAGCTTGTGCGCGACGCGTGGAATCAGCCACTCCGTATCCACCACAAGCAGCGCCGTCGTCGCGGTACCAAAAACGATAATCGGTAGAGCCACGCGGTATAAACTGACCCCGGATGCCAGGATGGCGGTCATCTCATTGAGCTTACGCATGCGTGACAGCACGGCGAAACAGGCAAACGATGTAATCACGCCCGAAAGCTTCGCGAAATACAGAAGCATATTCGGAAGGTAGAAATCGGCGATGTTGGCCATCACCTTCCACGCGGGATAGCCCTGTTCCGTGAATTCGTCCATGTTGACGAACATATCAAGTGCGACGTACAGGCTGACCATCACACTCAGCGCAATCAAGTAATTGACCAGCAGGTTGCGCAGAATGTAGCGGTCTAAAATCGTCAGCATGATCCGCTCGTCTCTATCGCCTCACGACGCGCGTCAGCGTCCACGCGTCGAGCGCCGCCACTAGCGCTATACCCGCCCACATCGTCAGTAACCCCAGCACCTGCGTGCCCTCGTTTTGGGCCATCTGCCTGCCCATCAAAATCGTAATCAACACGAACAAGGAAGGCACAAAGCTGATCCCAAAAGAAACGATCGCGTGAGAGCCACGAAACACGATACCCAGAGCCGCCCCCAAAATCACGAGCACAAACACACTCACACTAGACGCAAACCGCTCGCTGAGAATGGAATCAATCCGTCGTGATGTTTGCCCGCGCACACGCTGCGCGGCGGCTCGCTTCCTTTCGATGGGATGCTCGTGGGAGAGCGTGCGGTCAGGTCGAAGCAAGGCCTCGGGCGACATACCGCGTACCTCTGCGACGGCGGTGGCCGGGAAATCCACCGGACCAAACGTCTCCTTGGAGCGCTCGATCACCTGACCATCTGCCTCGATCCGCACGTGATAGGCGTCAACCCGAATCCCGCTCTCACTCACACTATCGCCGCGGGCAATCTCCACGTCAGCCCGCTCGGCCCGGCACCGACGCACACGCCCGCGCCGATGCTCCTCGATCGTCACATCGGTGAGTTGCAAGCCGCTGCCATCGCCGAAACGTACAGCAGACTTAGCCGACACCTCGATCGTCCGCGTGTCGTCGGATAGCACAAACCGATGCCCGCCAGTCAACCACGCTTCCGCAAGGTGATCGAACACACGCCGAGCCCCAATCTGAACACGGAGGCTCTCCATCGCCTCGTCCACCTCAAACCACTTCTGGATATGATTTCGATAGAACCATAACTCCCCCAGCTTGAGAAACTTCAGCTTGAGTTGATTCAAATCGCCCAATTCATTCGGTGGAAAGCGTTGACGACCGATGTCGGCAAACTGCCCCTTCGCTCGATCGAAGTAGGTCACATCAAACATGGAGGCACCAACCATCGGCGTGGTTCCGGAACGGTCCACTTCCAGCTCCACCGAACCGGCCGTCCCGAACCGCACCCAGTCGTTCTCGTTGACTTCGATATAGGCCACCCCGGTCAAAACCACCTTGTCGGGGTCATCGGGATCGACGGTGGCATCGTTGGCGTAACAGCGCCGACCCGCCCCCAAGCGGAACCCACCCGGCTGGCTCAGTCGTTGGCGAATCAGAGAGGGAAAGTCGGCTGCGATAAACTCATTAAGACCGCGTACCATACCCGGAATCACGAAGTTGATGCACGCGAAGGTCACGGTAGCAGAAACCAAACTCAGCACGATCGTCGGCAAAAACAGCACGTACATGTTGATGCCACTGGAGCGGCACGCCACGAACTCGTTGTCCGCACTGAGACGACCGTAAGTCGACGCGGCACTGAACAGCGCCGCCACCGGTAAGGTGAGCGAGACCGACAGCGGCACGACCAGCCCGATCAGGCGGAGCAACTGCCCGGCCGTCACATCGCCCATCTTGATCATGTTGAACACACCGCCGCCGAGGCCGAGG
>JAJRSP010000156.1 GCA_024278775.1 Planctomycetota bacterium | reverse complement strand
CAAGCAGGCAGGGGATCTTTCTTGTTCGTGGTCTTGCGCACCGCTCAGCTCGTGCTCGCCGGCCCGCCAAAAAAACACGCAGCCACTACAGGGGACAACCGCCCCCGCTCGAACCGTACCCCTTTATAGGCACAACGGGAACTACGTCTGAGACGATGGTTACAGGCTGCGTACGGTATCGTTCGCGATTCCTGGGGCGGACGTTGTCCGCGCAGCACGCCTTCCGTCCTAATCCAAGTGACCAAAAGCGCCCACGAAACTATTCGTTCGAAAAGGGCTCTGCAGCAAGAAATGCACACCCTCTAGGGATTTCACCTAGGCTCAGTCCGGAGCTTTTCTGATCGCGGATTTCAGATTAATCCGATTCCACGCATTCCGCGAGTCCGTCATATTAGTTGGTGTCGGGTTGCGCTAGAGGTGCACACAGGACAACGGTGCGAAAAGATAACGAACCACATAGACGGCAACACCAGACGGACATGAACTTATTAACCCCAACCAAATCGAATGGTATCGAGCGTTTTTCGGAAAACGCAAAGGCGGTCACGCGACGCCCGACTTCCATTCTGGCGCGATGGTTGCCGTGTGTGGCAGTGTCCATGACGCTGTTCTTCGTGACTGACAATGCATTGGCATACAGTGTCCTGCACACGAATGACGCGGGCCGCAAGACACCGTGGGGCAATTGTACCGATTGCCATGGTGCCGATCTGCAAGGTGATTCGGCCCCGTCCTGCTTTACCTGCCATGGTCAACTCTGGGACGACCCCGTCGGTACCGGCGGAGGTGGTGGTGGCACTGGCGATAACTCGCCGCCGAACGTCGATACGGGCGGCCCCTACACCGGTAGTCCTGGAGTGCCCGTCGAATTCGACGCGAGCGGTACCACCGACCCTGATGGCGATGCGATGACCTATCTGTGGCTCTTCGGCGATGGCAGCAGACCGTCGTTGCCCAGTCAGAGCCCGACGACCACACACACGTTTGAAGAAGCGGGTACGTACAACGCGATCCTGAGTGTTACGGACGGCAAGAACACGCCGTTGATCGTCGACGTGATCGTGACGATCGGCGATGGTGTCACCAATCTGCCACCCGTCGCGGACGCTGGTGGCCCGTACAACGGGATCGCTCAACAGGCGGTGCTATTCGATGCCGGCGACTCGACCGACCCCGAGGATGATACGCTCGAATACACCTGGGACTTCGGCGACGGCAGCGCGACCGAGACAACACAACTGCCGGCAAACGTTCACGTCTATCAGGATGCTGGAATCTTCACGCTAACGGTCTCGGTGACCGACGGCGTGAACGCACCGGCGTCGGACACCGCGAGTGTCACGGTGGCTGAACCGAATCTGCCGCCGACGGCCAACGTGGGTGGACCCTACTCGGGTGGTGCTGGAACTGCGGTACAGCTGAGTGCCGCTGGTTCGTCGGACGCCGATGACGATCCGCTCACCTACGAATGGGATTTCGGCGACGGCAGCCCGCTCGACATGAGTGTCAGCGCGACGATTGCTCACACCTATGCCGCCGCGGGCAACTATACCGTCGTGGTGACGGTCTCCGACGGCGTCAACGAGGCGGTAAGCGACAGTGCAAGCGTTCAGATCACAGCACCCACGCCAACACCGTCACCCACGCCAACTCCGACGCCAACACCGTCACCCATGACCGGTGACGTGTGGGATGTGCGGTTACCGTTTGTTGGCAGCGGCGGTGCGGTCGATATTGACCAGTTCGCCGGTTTCCTGTTTGTGAAGGAGACTTTCGATCAGTCGGCAACCGTTTACGGGATCGGCATTCGCTTTGGCGGGTTGATCTTCTGGATGGACGCCAAGGGTGCTTTGTTCATGGGCACGCAGACCGGCAGCAATGCGATGGCCGGGCTCGTGTTCGGATTCATGGGCAGCGGCGACACCGTCTGGTTCGCGCAAGCGCAGGCAACCGATGCTGCTTCCGGAATCGGCGGCACAACTGGCCTACTTGGCGGGCTGCTCGGTGGCGGTGGCGGAAGCGGACTTTTTGGCGGCATGTTTACACTGTTTTGAATCAAGGATGCTCAGCGCTGGCTCCGCCTTCGGCGACTGCTCAGCCGCAAGCAGAGACATTGGTTGTGTTGGACGCCCCGTGTTGGCAGAGCCTTGACCGGCTCGTTACAGTGATAGGAGAATGAATGCGAGTTGGCTATCGCTATCCTGTGAGACTTGACCTGTCCGGGGCTGATGTGGTTGTGAACGTCCATGGAATCGTATCCAATGGACCACGGAGTCGTACCAAGAAAGAAAGGGCTCGAGAAATGTTTGGAAGACTATCACTTTGGGTCGTTGTTGCTGGCATGTCGTTGTGCTTTGCCAGTGTAGGCTGGGCAGATGTGCCCGCCCCACCAGTCAATCAGGACATCGGGATGTTTGACGGTGCCATTGACGCGATGCAGGAGGCTGACTGCCGCGTCTGTCACGCCACTGGCGTTGCCGACCGCCACCACCAACGCTACAACGACCCCATCGCGAACCCTACGGTCCCTCCCCTTCTTGATAATGATGCAGATGGTGACGGGAACGCGGACGCTAATTATAGCTGCATAAGCTGCCATGGTAAATCCTTCACGGTAGTGAGGGACTGTACGCAGTGCCATACGACGAGTCCCCACCATACGACGACGAATGCGATCGCCAAGAACTGTCAATCCTGTCATGGCGCCGTTGTCGACAACTTCGACGATGGGCACTACATCCCCACCTATGACCCGTCACTGGTGACACCTGATATCGATAAGGGCAACGGCCTGCCCAACAACAGTAACGGCGATGGTGCAGGCGGCTGTGCGTATTGCCATGACGACGACGGCCAGAACCCGAAGGTCATCCTTAGCAACAAGACACTTCACCACAATATCATAGGCGATGCGAGCTTGGCTTGTACCGATTGCCACTCTGGTAGTGGCCCGGACGAGAACGATGCCGGCGAAATCCGAAACTGCGAAGCCTGTCACGGCCCTGACTCGCTGCACAACATCCAGGCCGACTCACCTAAAACGCCTACCGGCACCATCGTCGTAGGTGGCGAGGACGCCGGATACGGTCACGTGGGAAGAGATGCGGGTCCCGGCGATAGCGACTGTT
>JAJRSP010000155.1 GCA_024278775.1 Planctomycetota bacterium | reverse complement strand
CCGCCACCGAGCACGACGGTCTCACGCTGGGTCTGCGCGACGGCCAGCATCGTTTTCTTCACCAGCACGTCCACCACCGCCTGTTGGAAGGACGCGGCGATGTCCGCGATATCCTTTGTCGAGAGTTTTTCCAGCCCGCCCGCCGTCTTGCCGTGCCCGTGAACATGATAGAGCACGGCCGTTTTGATTCCCGAAAATGAAAAATCAAGAGAGCCGTGTTGGAGCATCGTCCGAGGAAATCGAACCGCGTCGGCCCGGCCGGTTTGGGCTGCCCGCTGAATGGACGGTCCACCCGGATACTCCAGCCCGAGGATCGTCGCGACCTTGTCGAAGGCTTCACCGGCCGCGTCGTCGGTGGTTGCCCCGAGGAGCTGGATGTCGGTGGCCGAGCGGATGTCGAACAGCGACGTATGCCCGCCCGACACGATCAGCCCGACCGCAGGCCAAGGCGCATCATCAAGCTCGATCATCGGGCTGATGGCATGCGCGCGGATGTGATCGACGCCGATGAGCGGTTTCCGCCACGCCCAACTCAGCGTCTTCGCGGCCGTCACGCCGATCTGCAACGCCCCGACAAGCCCCGGACGATTCGTGACGGCCAGCGCGTCGACATCACCCAGCGCACACCCGGCGACGGTAAAGGCCTCTTCGATCACCGCGTCCAGATGCTCGATGTGCGCACGAGACGCAATCTCCGGCACGACGCCGCCATACTTCTTGTGCAGATCAATCTGCGAAGCGACCACGTTGCTGCGCACGTCGCACCCGTCCGCGACGACGGCCGCCGCCGTCTCATCACATGACGTTTCCAGACCCAGAACCAGCAAACCGATTTATCCTCTCAGATGAACGCATCCCTTTGCCTCGCCCGGCCATCCCCTCGTTGCGACCGCGTGTATACCGCCCCCATGCGTCCGAATCAACGCAGGGGATCCGCAGCGGCAGTAGGGGAGCGGTAAACGACGTTTCGAGGCTGCCAGAGGCGATGATGCCATCCAGGATATTTTTTCAAAAAAAATAGCCGGAATGTTGAAATATAGTCATGTCCGAAAACAGGTACTTTGTGTTGGCGTTTTCGAGGGATTAAGGCGTATTCTCGTCGCCAAACGGCGGGATAGGCACTTTTGAACCCGATTGCGAAGTAGTGATTACGTTTTCTAAAGAAGAATGAGGATTCGCTATGATTCATTCAGAAAACATCCATCTGTGGCTGTTTACGCTGGTTTCTTTGTGGCTCGTTTCACCGGGGTTTGCGTCCGCGCAGACCTGTGATAAGACCTTCAAGGGTGGCGCAAACACCTTGAACGATCCGTTGGCATGGGATGAGGAAGTCCTGCCGAACTCGCATAATGTCGTATGCTTTCCTAATCCGGATGGTGCGGCAGCGCTTGACACAGGGATGGCTGCGAATAGCACCGCCTCGATACCCGGTGATCCCACGGCGGCCTGCTGCGTCGGCTCCCAATGTCAGCTCGCTACGCGAAGCAACTGCGAGGCGATGGGCGGCTTTTTTGCAGACGGCGTGGCGTTCTGCTCGACCGGTCTCTGCGCAAGCGGTGCGTGCTGCACCGGTGCGCCCGCCTGCGTGGATGACAACGGCAACGGCGGGAGCATGACCGAAGCCATCTGCGGCATCGTCGGCGGCACCTACTTCGGCGCGGCCGGCTGTGAATTCGGCGATCCGTGCGGGCTGCAACGGTTGCCGGAGGGCTTCGAGATTATCTTCATCGCTCCCGGCAGTATCGGCGACGTCCGCGGTATCCCAAAGATCAACAACTGCGGACAGGTCACTTTCGCGGTCGCCTTGGATGGCGATTCCTATGGCCCTGCGACCGAAATCTACTTTTACGACAACGGCCTCGTCACACCTGTAACGATCAACGATGTCTCGGATGCCTTTCCAAGTATCAATGACGACGGCACCATCACCTGGACCCGCAGACTCGATTTCTCCATCTTCAGTGTGGATGATGTCATTCTGTTGCGCAGTGGCAAGGAGACGCTGATCGGATCAGGAGCAGGCGGGGGTGACATCAACAACGCCGGGCATGTCGTTTGGAGCCGTTTTGGCGAAGACGAGGCAACTCATAACCAGAGTACGGTGATGTTCTACGATGGCTCAGTAGAACGAGCTATCTACCACGACGGCTTTTCCAACACATCCCCCCAAATCAATGAATCAGATGAGATCGCTTGGGACCACAGTGCTTCCAGCTTATCCGGTGCCATGTTGGACATTCGCAGGCTTACAAAGGGCGTGCTGGAACTCTTCGAGTCTGGCCTCCCCTGCTGTTCCCAAGGGGCCGACATCGACGACATCGGGCGCCTCGTCTGGAGCACCTACACCGATCATCGCGTGATCGATCTCTACCAGGATGGGCAGATCACCACCATACTCGACGGGGACTTCCCTGCGCTGAACAACCGGGGCGACATCGCCTACAGCTTTAAGACGTCCAACACGCCGTGGCAAATCTGGCTTCTGCGCAACGGCGAGCGATTCTGGATCAGCAGCATCCGGGACAAGGCCGACATCATCGACAACAAGGTGCCCGACATGAACGACGCCGGAGAGATCACCTGGATGCGCGTGCCCAACGGTCAGATCACGCCTGTAGACACGATGTTGATGCGGCGGATTCGTACCGGGGATGTGGACCTTGATAACGATGTGGACGAGCTGGACCTGGCCTATTTCCCCGAGTGCTTCACCGGGCCAACGCCCACCGATGGGCTCTGCGTCTGCCGTTTTCTCGACATCGACCACGACCGGGACGTTGACAACGATGACTTCACCCTCTTCATGGCCAACTACACCGGCGCGATCAACGACTGCAACGGCAACGGCGCTCCCGATACCGATGACATCTTCGGCGGCGCGGTCCCCGACTGCAACAAAAACGGCGTCCCCGATAGTTGCGATATCGCCACCGGGTTTAGCGCCGACGCCGACGGTGACGGGCTGCCCGACGACTGCGTCTGTAGAAACCTGGATCGTCCCTGGAAGCCCGTTCTCTATCAGCGCCGCGGCCGGTATCTCAGCATCATCCCAGAAACGAGGGGAAGCAGATCGCCATTCGGGTCAGCTTCCTCGATGTGCCGGGATTCCCTGAGTACGCCGGACAGACCCGCTGGGTCGGACCTGTCGGAGAGTTCCCGGAGGAAGACAGCAGCAACCCCACGCGAACAATGTTCGCCGCGAACCTCCAGTGCGAGCCGTACTACGACGACTTCGGCCAATACGGGGTGGTTAATGTGTACGGTGGCGATATTACTCCCGACGCGCGGGTCCACGTGCAGACGATCGGTGCTTCTTGCGGAAACAACCTCAGCCGAGAGGCCAACTACACGGCGGCGCTTGAGGCGCGCACGGCCAGCTTCGGCGATGTCGCCCGGCCGCTCGCCTACGAACCCGGTGATCCCGGAATCCAACCGGACTTCAAGGATATCAACGCGCTCGTGCTGAAGTTTCTGGGGGATCCTACGGCACCGATCAAGGCGATCGCCCAACTCACCCCGAACGTCGTCTTCCCTGATCGGTCGATCAGCTTTAGGGATATCGACGCGGGGGTCAGCGGATTCTTGGGCGTGCCCTATGCCGAGGCACCGGGCATCACCGGTCCATGCCCCTGCCCGAGTTTGGTGACATGCGGCGTGATGGCTTGCCAATCAGACGCCGACTGCGCCCCCGGCTTTTGCCTGAGCGGCTTCTGTACCGACGCCTGCGGACGATGCACACCGTAAGGGGCGATGCACGCCGTAGCGGACGACGCCGAACGTACGTGCCCGTGGTTGAGGGGGAGTCCCCGGTGGCGGCTGTCCGCGGGAGCCGTAGCCTGGACCACGTGGTACGGATAGCGTGAGTGGTAGCGAATCATGGAGAATGAGTGTCTCCTGCGTCCAGGTGGCGGTGCGATGCGAGCGGTACCGGTCTCTCCCGACCTTCATGGCTGGTTTTGGGGTGCGGAGACTGGGGTGTGATACCCGCCTTCCGACCTCCGAAACGGCCTTGCGGCGGGCCAAGTGCTTCTGGTTTGGGGTTTGACAGTGATTGTCCGATGCGTATACTTGCCGGGCTCCGGGCGCTGCCTGGCTCAGTTGGCGCGTCCCGTGCGGCTTCGGAGACCGTCTGTAGGGCGGTGCCTGTGGTGAGCGGGAGTTGACTGTACGGTAGTTGACTGTCCTGGGTGGCGAGTGGCCGCCTCGTTGGCGGCGGGTGGTGTCGGCCAAACCGGGCCGGGCCGACACGTTCGGTTCGCGCGCTGCTGTAGCTCAGTCGGTAGAGTGCGTCCTTGGTAAGGACGAGGTCACGGGTTCGATTCCCGTCAGCAGCTTTTTGTGTGGAAGCGAACCGGAAACACGAAGCCGTTTTTCGTGAGCGTCACCTGCGGCACGGAAGCAGCGATTCGGAATAAGCGCTATTGGGTACCGCTCGTGACGGGACGGTTGCGAGCGAGAAGTAGACACGTACGCTACCACGCGCGATTTGGCGACGCGGGGTGCGAAACACAGATGCCTCGACGGGCAACGTTGAGCGAGTGGAGGTCAGGATTCTATGGCGAAGGAAATTTTTGAGAGAACGAAACCCCACGTGAACGTCGGCACGATCGGCCACGTTGACCACGGAAAAACGACGTTGACCGCGGCGTTGTGCCAGGTGCAGGCGGAGACCGGTATGTGCAAGGCCATTTCTTACGACGAAGTGGCGAAGGCGTCTGAGTCTCAGGGACGCCGCGATTCGACAAAGATTTTGACGATCGCGACGTCACACGTGGAGTACGAAACGGAAAACCGTCACTACGCACACATCGATTGCCCCGGTCACGCTGACTACGTCAAGAACATGATTACCGGTGCGGCCCAGATGGACGGGGCGATTCTGGTGGTGTCTTCTTCCGATGGTCCGATGCCGCAGACGCGAGAGCACATTCTGCTCGCTCGTCAGGTGAACGTGCCATATATCGTCGTGTTTATGAACAAGGCGGATCTGGTTGATGACGAGGAGTTGCTGGACCTCGTTGAGATGGAGGTTCGCGAACTGCTGAGCAAGTATGACTTCCCGGGCGATGATATCCCCGTGGTTCGCGGTTCGGCTTTGCCGGCCACGCAGAACCCCAGTGACCCCGAGGCCAACAAGTGCATCAAAGAGCTGCTGGCTCAGTTGGACAGCTACATTCCGTTGCCCGAACGTGACGTCGATCAGCCGTTTTTGATGTCGGTGGAGGACGTGTTCAGCATCAAGGGGCGTGGTACCGTGGCCACCGGTCGTATTGATCGCGGGAAAGTGGTTGTGGGCGATGAGGTTGAGATCGTGGGTCTGACCGAGACGCAAAAGACCACGGTGACGGGTGTGGAGATGTTTAACAAGACGCTGGATTCCGGAGAAGCCGGCGATAACGTTGGCTGTCTGCTTCGCGGCACCAAGAAGGATGAAATCGAACGCGGGCACGTGCTGGCCAAGCCCGGCACGATCCATCCCCATACGAAATTTGAGGGTCAAGTCTACGTGTTGACTCAGGAGGAAGGCGGTCGTCACACGCCGTTCTTCAACGGGTACCGCCCGCAGTTCTACTTCCGCACCACTGATGTCACCGGTGCGCTGACGCTCAAAGGAGCTGAGATGTGTATGCCAGGTGACAATATCGAGATGGACATCGAGTTGGGCAAGCCGATCGCTATGGAAGAGGGGCTTCGGTTTGCGGTTCGCGAGGGTGGTCGAACGGTCGGTTCGGGCGTGGTCGTGAAGGTCATCGAATAGGGGCGTCGGGTCTCTCGGTGGCGAGGGTTCCCGCAGCTACGCGGAAGTGAGCGAGTATGGCTAAGGCGGCAAAACGAGAATATGTGTGGCTTCAATGCAAGGAGTGCCGCGACTTGAACTATCGCACGAGTGTGAATGTTCAGGGGGGCACCCCCAAGATTGAGCTGTCGAAGTATTGTAAGCGTGAGCGTAAGCACACGATCCACAAGATCAAGCGAAAGTGACGCGGACTTCGCCGGCGGCGTTCTGCGGATGGACGTTGGTTATGAGGGCGTCTGCTTAGGAGCGTAGCTCAATTGGCAGAGCTCCGGTTTCCAAAACCGGCGGTTGGGGGTTCGAGTCCCTCCGCTCCTGTGGGAGTCGCTGGTCGTTCGCTTGCGGTAGTTGACGCCTGGGATGCGGGCGCGTTTGCAGAAAGAAAAGGCCAATGAGTCAGATGCAAACCACATTGGATCCGCCTGAGGACAAGAGCCGTGGCTCGTCCGGCGGTGGTTCGGGCGGTGGTTCCGGTCGTGGTGGATCAGGTGGTGGCGGTCGTGGATCGGGCGGCTCCGGTTCCGGCGGCTCTCGATCGGGTCGCGGCTTGTTCACGGCGTACAAGCCCGAGCAGGGGCGGTGGACTCGCAATGGCACCCTTGTGGGGGCCGGTGTGATGATCGCCTGGGGTGTCATGGCTATTTACGATCAGTTGCAGATCTTTGAAGGTGATGAGGGCTGGCGTTTCCTGATTACCGTGGGTGTGCCGTTGGCGTTCGGTCTGATTTGTTTTGCCGGTGCCTGGCACTTGGTCTACGGCCGGCGGACCTCCAGTGACTTCATGATCGCCACTGAGGGTGAGATGAAGAAAGTGAACTGGTCATCGCGCAGAGAGGTGATTGGCTCCACCAAGGTCGTGATCTTTTTTACGTTGCTGATGGCGGTGTTCCTCTTTGCGGCGGATCTTGGCTTTCAACAGTTATTTAAGGCGATAGGCGCACTGAAGTCATGACGGAAGAGCCCACCAACGTGGATGAGCAGAAAGACGGCGTGGCCGGCACGGTGGCCGTTGGCGGTGACGATGATGTCAACGCGGATGCCAACACGGCATCCGATACCGTAGCGGAAGGCGCTGATGATTCTGATCCTTCGGGGTCCGGGTCTGCGACGTCGGACGAGGGCGCGTCGGGTGAAGCTGAGGTGCCCACCACGGCACCAGGTATGGGTTGGTATGTGTTGCGCGTCGCCTCCAACAAGGAGGGGCAGGTTCGCTCGACGCTTGAGCGCAAGGTGAAGATCGAGGGGCTTGAGGACCGTGTGGGACGCATTCTCGTTCCGACGCTCAAAGAAAAGCGGATGAAGGCGGGCGTTCTTAAGGTTCACGAACGCAAGTTGTATCCGGGTTATGTGTTTGTCGAGATGGCCGTCGAGGAGGATGGCTCCGTTATTGAGGGCGTGTGGTTCCTGATTAAGGAAACAAGCGGTGTCGGCGATTTCATCGGCTCGGACGGCAAACCGACGAGCATGCCCGAGGCCGATGTCGTCCAGATGCTTGAGGCGTCCAGGTCGGCCGACGAAGAGCCCACCCTGTCCGGGCTCAATATCAAGCCTGGCGAGCAGGTGAAAATCACGGGTGGTGCATTCGAGAGCTATGAGGGCGAGGTCGAGGCCGTCGATGAGCGTCGCGGTATGGTGTCTGTGATCGTGTCGATTTTCGGTCGGCAGACGCCGGTGGAAGTGGGTTATTGGGAACTGGAAAAGGTCGAATAGCGTTTCGGCGAGTCGTATTTTTGACTGGTCCTTTGGGATCGGTTGTTCCGGGTCCGCTAGAGGTGTGGCGGTCTGGTTCTTTGAGTAGAGGACGGTTCAGCGGTGGCGAAAAAAGGCAAGGACTTAACCGCGACGATCAAGTTGCAGGCTCCCGGTGGACAGGCGACGCCGGCTCCGCCGATTGGTCCGGCGTTGGGGCAGCACGGTGTGAACATCGGTCAGTTTATTCAGCAGTTCAACGCGGAAACCGCTGCGATGAACGGCATGACCGTGGGTATCGTGATCTCGGTCTGGTCGGATCGGAGCTTCAGCTTCGTGGTCAAAAGCTCGCCTGCGGCGGTCTTGCTGAAGGATGCGGCCAAGGTCGCCAAGGGCAGCGGCGTGCCCAACAAGGACAAGGTCGGCACCGTAACGATGGCTCAGGTTCGGGATATTGGTGAGCGGAAGCTGGCAGACCTTAACGCCTATACGGTAGATGCGGCTGCGAAGATCATCGCAGGCACGGCGCGTTCGATGGGCATCGATGTGGTGGATTAGCGATTCGACGGCTGGGTAATGAGCCGCCGGTTTCGAAGTAGATTATAGAGAGTTTGGGCAGAGACATGGCTTATCGAGGCGTGGCCTATCGAAAGATGGTGGAGGCTGGAGGCGATCTTTCCGCACCGGTCGATCTGGATGCGGGGATTGCGGCTGTCAAGAAGATGGTGGCCGTCAAAGGCGACCGCTCCTACAAGAACGGCAAGAAACGCAAGGCGGTAGATCAGACGGTTGAGTTGGTCATGCACTTGGGGATTGATCCACGCCAGGCGGACCAGATGCTCCGAGGTGCCATTTCTCTGCCGAAGGGAATCGGCAAGTCGCGGACGGTGATTGCGTTCTGCGAAGGGTCGGTCGCAGAGGAGGCGACGGCGGCCGGGGCGGTGGAGGTCGGCGGCGTCGAGCTCGTAGACAAGATCGCAAAGGGCTGGATGGATTTCGATGTGGCCGTCGCCCACCCGTCGATGATGGGAAAGGTTGGAAAGCTGGGTCGTGTGCTGGGTCCGACAGGAAAGATGCCGAGCCCGAAGGCGGGTACGGTGACGCCGGATGTGGCACAGGCCGTGAAGGATTTCTCCGCCGGCCGGATTGAGTTTCGCAACGATGCCGGTGGCAATATCCACCTGCCGGTCGGAAAGGCGAGCTTCCCGGATGCAGACTTGAAAGAGAACATCACCGCTGCGATTAGCCACTTTACAAAGCTGAAGCCGACGGCGACGAAGGGAACGTATATGAAGCGTATTTGCCTTTCGGCCACACATACTCCGTCGGTGTCGGTTGAAGTGGCGTAGTGACGGGTTCGGTTGCTGTTCATGGTGGGTTACTTGCTGAGTGGGTATAACCGAGCCGGCGGGTATGGATGTTGCGGTTGAAAAGAAACGGGACGAATCATGAGTAAGACCGTCAAAGATATGGTGACAAGCGAGTACCGATCGCGGTACGAGGGAACGTCGAGCGCGTGCGTGATCGACATGACCGGGATGACCGTGAAAGAGCAGGAGCGGTTGCGTGCCACTGTTCGTGAGAAGGCGGGTCGGATTCAGGTGATCCGGACCAGCCTTGCCCGGCGTGCCTTCGATGGTGGTGCATTGGCTCCGCTTGGTGGTTCCCTTCAAGGGCCTTGTGCGCTAGTCACCAGTGATGAGACTTCGATTGTGGATTTGGCCAAGCTTCTTACTGAGGCGGTCAAGGAGTTCGACTCCCTCACGCTCAAGTCGGCCATCATGGATGGTGACCCGGAGATTTTCGGGGTTGAAGAGCTTTCCAAGATGAAGGGGCTGCGTGAGTTGATCGGCGAGATCGGGATGTTGGTAAGTTCGCCGGGTCGTGCGTTGGCCAGCTGCGCGGGCTCCCCCGCGTCTAAGATTGCGGGTTGTCTCAAGGCGATGGTTGAGAAGGCCGCCTGACAGCTTGTCTCGGATGGATTGCCCACCAGTTGCGGCCGGTGCCGTTGGTGGATGTGTGGGATTGGTTAGAGTTAACATTATTTCGCTGCATGCCGACTGGTTCGCCTGGACGAATGACTCCGGCGGATGAAATGGCCCGCTCGTGTCGGGCCGCCTATTG
>JAJRSP010000154.1 GCA_024278775.1 Planctomycetota bacterium | reverse complement strand
GTGCGTCGGATGGATGAAGGAATCGCGGCGGATCGGAACGCGATTCGAAAAATTGGCCGTTAACTTCCATGGGATGCTTCAGTTGGCAATGATACGGCGTTACCTCAAAATACTGTTTTCAGACAGAGCCTAACGAATCACCCAAAGAAACGGGCATGGCTGATGTGGTCATCTCACGATGGACCGAATCACCGACCGTGATGGTACGTGTGAGGGTAGCGCAACACGGTGGGCCTGCAAGAGACGTATCCGTTACTCGAGATCGAACAGGCTGTTGTCGTCCCTCTCGCCGAACCAGCCGATGTCGTACCGCTTGGCTGGTATCGAGTAGATGCCGCTGCTGGACGTGAAGGTCATGTTTCTCGCATCGACGTGACCGTCCACCCAGCCGACATTGGCCCGTACTCGATGGCGAAAATGGATGGACGGATCCGCGCGAAAGCGTGGGAACTGAGGTTGATATCGCGGCTCGACAAAGCTGTATTCGATCAACGTGCGGCCCGCGAACGCGGCATCGGCAAACATTACCGTCGCCGAAGGCTTCTTAACCCAATGCGTTCGTGCGCCGCCGGCGTCTGATATCACCGTATACTCACCCGACGCCTCATGGTGGACCTGCATCCCGACGAAGGCATTATTGTATCCGTAGCCACCGGCTCCGCGCTCAAACCCGCCGCTCTCCCGAGCGATCTCCTCAGCAGGAAACGCCGGACATTGACGGATGCGCCCGTCCTTACCCAAATACGGCGTCAACGGTCCCCCACTCGGTTGGAATGGCTCATTCCTCCGTGCCCGCGTGCCGTACCACCGATGCAGGTTGATCCCGCGCCGACGCGCGGGCGTCGGTCGCATGGCCTCGGCCCCGGCGCAATAAGTGCTCTCGTTTTCATCCGCATAGTAGAGATTCGCCCGAACGACCTGCGCGAGATTACTTTTGCACATCACGGCACTCGCACTGGCGCGGGCCGAGGCAAGGCTCGGTAGCAAGATCGATGCCAGTATGGCGATCACCCCGGCCACCACGAGAATCTCGATCATGGTCACGCCGCGACGACGCAGGCTATTTGAATCCCACATCGCATCACCTTCCACGAATGACGAGCGGCACCTTGCTGCGAAGCGCGACCGTCCCGGTCGATAGAAACAGCAGCGTCATAATCACGATGCCCCACTCGGACACCGTGGGTACATTGCTCGGCGGTTCCAGCGCGGTGACATCGGCCACGGCGTCAATCTCTGCGGACACTTCTCCGAAAAAACCCTGATCCGAATTGACGGCCGTGGTGATCCGAATGAAATCGAACCCGTCCAGGTTGGCCGGCACACCGGACGTTGGATCGACCGCCCAGGCGATGTCGAACGCATCACCGCCTCCCGAACCCGAGGTGATGCCCACCGTGAGCGGGTCGTCCGGAGTAGTATAAAACGCCTCTTCCGTTATCGTCGGATCGTCCACGATGTCGTCGGCGTTGAGATCGCCAAGAAACAGCGTGGGCGAATAATCCGCATAGCCGAAGATGCCCTCGTTCACACCATCACCCATCGGGTTAAGCACGACCTGCGACGGTGGCGCAAACGTGGCCACGGGCAGCGCATACCCGAACGTATCCCACGATCCGCTCTGACCAATCGGTATCCACGAGACAAAATCCGGTGGAAACGTCGGGTCGGCCGTGTTGTCATCCCACGTCTGAATCTCAAACTGCACGGCCGGGTCTACGATGTGGGAACCGGGAATCAGATACCACGCATCGTCGGCGAGGCTGTTGCCGTTATCATCACGGGAAATCTCGATCGTAGCGCACTCCGCAAAGCGACGCTCCGGATCACCCCCAACCCAAAACGCATTCCCGAAGACGATAAAATCCATCCCGAGAGGGTTCAGCGGATCGTCCTGCACTCTGTGGTCGAAGCCGAGGGTAAGGGAACCGCCGAATCCGCCAAGCGTGACGATGGAATCCTCGTTGCCGTTCGAAATCCCAGCGGCCACGGGAGGCCCCAGTGCAATCGCCGGATCGTTAAAAAGGGCATCCTGCACGAACTGCCCGGGAGCAGGGGCATAGTCGATCACCGTCGTCGCAAAGGGAGACTGCGCCCGTACGATCTGCATCCCCGCGAGCACGACCCACACGCCGATTGCCCCGCTCCGTCTTGGGCTGTTGATTATCATCAGTCATAATCCTCGATAGGGTGACGCCGATTCTTGGCGGGCGAATACCGGCCGCGCCCCGGGTGATGGCCGTTGAAACGCCAAGGTGCCCGCGATCAAACCAAGTAGGGCCGTCCCCATCAGCCCCCAAGCGGAGACCGTTGGCACTGGCGGCGTTGGATCGGCATAGACATAGACGGTCCTCTCCCCCGCGCTGCGAAGGAGTAGCTCTCGCGTGGTTTTGTTGGCGACCACGCCATAGAAGTTGAAAGCGTTGGCCAGGTCCGGATCAAGACGCCGGACCTGCGTCGTGTCGGCGATGTCGACCGACCCGCCGCCGTGGGTCGCGTTCCAAACATTCGGGCCGCGCACCAGCGCGACGAAATCCACCTTGGAGATGTTGAAGTCACCCCCGGCCACATGCAAGTTGTCTTCCGCGTCAAACCCGAGCGAGGTGGCCGAGAGAATATCCACGACCAGGTCCCCGGCGGTCTCATAATTGATGGGTCCGCCGCCGTTCATCGCGCCGCGCCAAGCGGTTTCGGAAAACGCCTTGACCGCGCCGGTGCTGCTCGGGCCGGTGCTCATAAACCCGTTGCCGACGTAGAGGCTGCCAAACTGGTCAAAAGCCACGCCGCCGGACGCGCCGCCAATACCGGAAAGAATTGTCACGACGATGGGGTTCGCAGGGTCCGGACTGGTCACATCGAGGGCGATCACCTCTCCCGTCGTGAAATCACCTGCCGCGATGGCCAGATGCGTGGCATCCATCCACGTGCCGGTAAAGTGATTCGAGGAAAACCACACTCCAGACAGCGAAGGAAACGAAAACACGCCCACCCGGTAGTCCGCGCCACTCACACCGCCGTTGTTACCCACGGCAATTCTCGTGCCGTCCGGAGACGCGGCCAGAAACGCCACACCATAGCTGGAGATGTCCGCCGCCGGGAGCGTTCCGACGAGCGTAAACACCCGCGATGCCGCGGCCGTCTCGACGTATAGCTGATCGCCCGAAAGCGCGATCACTCGACCGTCGGCCAACACATCCATCGCACTCGATCCGACCGGCAACTCATACGACCCACTCAGCACATACTGCTCGACCGCATCCGCGTTCGTCCTGGCCGCACTCACGCCGACCACCAACAACCCTACCAGCAAAGACGCGTATCGCCTCCCGGACACCACACCACACCACAGACCCGATTGCTTTCGATTTGACATCTTTCCTCCTTACATCGGACGTCTCGAACTCCGCGTCGCAGACGACCAACCACAAAAAAACCCGGCACATTCCGAAGAAAACGCCGGGGAAAGCTGTCGAACCAAACACGTGACTCCGCGCCACACTGCGTGAAAAACGACCGCCCTGACCGGCACCTCTAACTCCGAAGGCACCACGCCAACACCAACGACAACCGGCAGGTTTTCTGGCTTTCGGATCGGCCTACTCACCGCGCCTTCTCAGTGCCTGAGCGTCTTGAAACGCCCACCTCAAAGCACCAATGGCTTCGTGCGGTTTTCGTCCCCGATTACAGCGGCGGGTCCGCGGTGGATTTTCACCACCTTCCCTTTACGCCCCCGTGGGACGCCGGTTCTCGCATACGATTCAGTTGTCAAAGAAACTAAGCCGCCGAAACGACGACCCCAGGCCTTCTACAGCACGACCACCGTCATGTCAAGAAAGTCTACTCGCAGGCCAACTAATCGGCTCCGTGACAGCAACGGCGGATGGTGCCGATCAGGCTGCATAAGGGGAAAGGGCTTTCAGGAAGTAGAAGTATCAGGGGACGACTGCAGCCGCCGGAGGTGTTACGGGCCACAAACTCACAGACATCCGCTCCTACGCGCGTTCTTCTTCATCCTCGTCTTCCTCTTCTTCTTCCCCCTCCTCATATTCTTCATACTCATCTTCGGCGTACTCTTGCTCCTCCTCCCCGTCTTCGTCCTCTTCCTTGTCTTGCTCGCCCGCCTCCTCGAGATACGCATCGGTGGCTTCGCCCACCTCCGTGTCTTCGTCATCCCAGACGTCGTCATCTGTTTCGGCCACATCCGGCACCGCGAGGGCGTCTGACGACTCACCAAAGTCTTCGGCATCAGCCGCGTACCCGTCGTCCATGTCCCGCTTCACCTGCGCCTGCAACAACTCCCATTCGTCCGAGGTCAGTAAGACCTCACGGGCCTGCGACCCTTTGTAATCGCC
This sequence comes from Planctomycetota bacterium, assembly GCA_024278775.1. The sequence continues at coordinate 11,853 of JAJRSP010000154.1, read as the reverse complement.
CACGATCCCCGCGTCCGACATCTGCTCCACCAAACGCGACGCCCGCGAATAACCGATCGTCAATCGCCTCTGCAACAAGCTCACACTGCCGCGTCGTGACTCCAGAACCACCCGCACCGCGTCATTAAAGAGCGGGTCACGAACGTTCAGATCACCGTCGGCCCCGGGTGTCTTGATCCGCATCAACTCCGGATGGAACTCCGGTTTCGAGCGAGAGGTCAGGTCCTCCAGAACGGCCTGCACTTCATCGTCTTCGAGAAGCGTACCCTGAGCGCGAAGTAGTTTGTGCCCGCCGGGTGGCAACACCAACATGTCGCCCTGTCCTAGCAACACCTCTCCACCATTTTGGTCAAGTACGATCCGCGAGTCCATACGCGACGACACACGGAAACAGATTCGTGAGGGCAGGTTGGACTTGATCAACCCCGTAACGACCTTCACTTCCGGGCGCTGCGTGGCTACAATAATGTGAACACCCACGGCGCGAGATTTTTGCGCCAAACGCGAAAGATAATGCTCAACCTCTTTGCCCGCCGTCATCATCAGGTCGGCCAACTCATCGATGATGATAACCATATAGGGCATGAACGTGAGAATCGCCGCTTTTTCTTCTTTGGTTTTCGGTGTCAGCCGCGCATAGAGCGCTTCCGGCCCCAGGGCATTGTACGACGCGATGTTCTTGACGCGGGCCTCCGCCAAGAGCTCATACCGCTCCTCCATTTTTGTCACGGCCCACTCCAGAATCTTCTCCGCCTTTTGCATGTCCGTGATAATCGGGCACATCAGATGCGGCATATCCTTGAACTGCGTCATCTCGACCATTTTCGGATCAATCAAAATCATCTTGACGTGGTCGGGGCGCTTGGTCATAAGCAAGCTGAGAATAATCGCATTCAGGCACACACTTTTTCCGGAACCGGTCGTTCCGGCGATCAGCATGTGCGGCATCTTCGTCAGGTCATACATGAGCGCTTGACCACCGGCATCTTTACCAAGAAACAACGGCAACGCCATACGGCTCGCGCGTGCACCACCCACCGTCATCAATTCCTTCAGCCGGACGCGCTCGCTCTTGATGTTGGGCACCTCAATACCAACGGTGTTCTTGCCGGATATCGGTGCCACGACACGGATCGCATGCGCTTTCAATGCCCGTGCAATATCGTTCGAGAGGCTCCCGATCTGAGACACCTTGATGCCCGGACCCACGCGCAACTCGAACATCGTGATGACCGGCCCCGTGTCGATCTCCACCACCTGGGCGTTCACACGGAACTCTTCGAGCGTTTTCTCCAAAATGCGGGCCTGCTCACGTACGATGACTTCTTGCTCATCGTTGAAGCCGAAATCAGGCTCGTGCAACAGCTCACGGCTGGGAAGCGTCCAATTTTCAATCTGCGTGGGGTAAGCCACCGCACGCTCAAGTTTTTCGGCAGAGGGGAAGTTGACGATCGGTCCGACCTGTTTCTTCGCCGCAACCAACGCCGCTTGTTTCGCTTTTGCGATCGCCTGCGCTCGTCGCGAAGCCGCCTTCTTCGCCCTACGACTTCGCGGCGCTGCCTCAGAAGACTCCCCGTCGTCGTCACCGGCCGCGGCCGAAGGTTCCTCTTCTGACGCCACTTCGTCAAAGAGCGTAGGCTCCTCTTCACTCGATTTCTTGCGTGAGTGCTTCGAACGCGGGGGGGGCGGCGAAGGGTCATCGAGCAACGCGACCGACTCCTCAGCAGTCACTGTGGACCCAACAGGCACAAAGCGAAACGAAGAGAGAAAACCGAGGCACCGTTGCCACCACAAACCCGGCATCGCCGACGATCGAACGACATGGCTGATGGCCGATGGGACACGAAGAATCCAGCCCTCGGTCGCAAACAACAAACCCACAAAAAAAGACGCCAGCAACACGATGATCGTGCCAAGCGTGTCTGCACTATGCCGAAGCCACTCTCCCAACGCAGCGCCCACAAGTCCGCCCTGCCCGGGCAGTGGTGCCAGAGAACTTGATCCGGGGATTAGGTGCGTGGCGGCGGCCGTACACGCAATCAGTAGTAGCACGCCAAGCCCGCGTTCCACCAGATGATCCACATAGCCGTGGATCAGACGAAACAGCGCCGCCAGCGTGCCAAACAGCAACAGGGGGTACACACCGGAACCGAGAAAATAACGTAGATAGTAAGCCAGCCAGGCACCGACCGCACCGCAGGCATTGGCCGCGGGAGAGTTGTAAGGGAACTGGCTCGCGCTCGGCCAATCCCCCACGTCAAAGGTCAGCACCGCCGGCCACAGGAACACGAAACACGCCAGTACACCGAAGCACAGCACCAGCGATCTCGGCGTAGCCTCTTCGCGTTCGTAGCTCATTACCGTTGTTCTCCCTCGCTGACGCTACATCTGGAGATGCAACCTCAGCGCACACCCCCTCCACACTCGTTGCCCGTTCTCCACGGGAACCTCCGCTACGATTATCGACTCGCTTCGTCTCGGGGCTGGAGTGAAACACCCACCACAAAGGGGCGTCTGGGTGGTATGGTCGAGCGAAACGCGGCCATGTCTTCGGTTTGTCGAGGATTCATGCCGGCGTCTCCGGATTGGGCATGAATCCCCCGATCGAACCGCGTCTATCCATTGATTAGTGGCGAGGTATCAGTTCGGCGGCATCTGGAACAGTGGCCACGCCGCATCCGCCTTCTTGATAATCTAGCTTGGATTTCCCTTGAACTTGTCGCGCGCAGCCTCATCCGCGAACAAGTAGGTCTTGCCGTCCTCCACCAAGAACACGAGTGGATCGCCCTTGACCTGCTTCCTGTCGGCCAGTGAGACCGGACAGAAACCCTCGTACTGTGGTAGGTATTTCTCCGGGTCCTGATTGAACAGATGGAGAGAGGGGCTGTCGACAAAACGGTATACGTGACCACGATACACGGCGGGATGCCGTATGTTCCCCTTGATCGCTCGACCATGGAGAAGATAGCTAACCGGGCAGTACCCATCGAAGTCGGGGATGTTAAACCGTTGTTCCGCATCCCGAATGTAGTGCGGAGGGTCTTTCAGATAAACACGCATGGCCCTGGTCGATGAGAACATGTACAAGCGGTCATTCCGGATCGCAAACGCGCGCGGGTCGGAGGGGAGACGGGTACCATAAGGCCCACCCAACGCCGCCGTACACAACCCATCAAACTGTGGCAGGTACTTGGTCGGATCCTCATCGAACGCTTTTTTTCGCGCGGCGCTGGCGTGATAGTAGAGCTGCCCGCGAAATATCGTCCGAAACTTCGGATCACCCTTCACCGCCTTGCGATCTATCAGATAAGACGAAACGCAATAGCCCCCCAGTACCGGCTTCTCGTCCGTTGTCGGCGATTTGGTGGCCTGAGATTTCGCCGGGGCCTGGGACGCTCCCTCTGCAAAAGTATGACCCACCACGACAGACACAAAAAACGCACAGACGATCACGATGAAAGACACACGGCTACGTAACATTCTCACGACTCCTGTTCCGTCGAGGCTATCTCCGTCCACCACACGGCGTCACCACCCAACAATCCCGGCAAATAACGCCGAAGGAACGGCGGCGCGATCCACCCGGCGTGACCGCCGTAATGCCCATCACGACAAAGCGACGCATCCCAGCGAATCTGCCGATACCGATCATAGCCCGGACCCGATACCCGGGGCAAATCATTCATCCCCTCAAAGCCCACCTGACCGGCTGCCGTCCCAAACGCCCGATCCGTCGTGCCAAAAAGGCGCGTACCAACCCCCAGTACCAGTCGATCCCGCGGACTGACCAGCACCACACAACGCTCGACGGCACGCAGCGCCGGTCTCAGATCATAGCCCGGGCTCAGGGCCGGAGCAGCCAGCACTAATGTGTCGACCATTCTGCGCTCACCCAGTCGTTCGCAGGCAAAAACAGCGATACCGGCACCGCCGCTAAATGCGAATACATGTATCGGACGGTCAGGGCTGACGCGATGAATCCGTCGTAGCAGGCGCGCCAACCGAGCCCCCATGACGCGGTTGCGACGAAACCAACACAAATCGGTCCAGATTTCGCCGACAATACCGAATTGCCAGTCATACATGACTGTCTCGATTGGCGACTCCCGCTCACGAAGCACACGACGAATCGTATATGGTGCGAACTGAAACCGACCAACCCCATCCAGCACCACCAACACCGGACCATCCGATGTGGGCATCTCGGGGACGCGGCCATGACTGACGCGTTCCGATACGCGGTGCCACAGCAACGATGCTCGATCCGCGATCGCCCGCGTCAACCACATACCCACGCACTCCCAGCCAACCGATTACCAGGCTTTCCGTTTCGTCGACTCCACCCACGCGCACTTCCCGGCTACTCGTCCTCGTCCAACGTGTGGGACAGTCGTTTCAGCACGTCAACACGCGAAAGCCCACCCAATCGTCTGATGTCACAAACTCCGATCTCAAATCGACACACGGAGGCCATCTTGCACCACGAACAGGGCGAAAACGTGCCAAGTCGATACGGCCTCACCGACACTTCGCCGTCGAGAATGCCATCGACCAGTTCCCCCATCTTTTTTCGTGTGTGATCGAGCACGGCCTGAAACTGCCGGCTGTCGGTCACATCGCTTTTCTCCGCGTTTCCGAAGTCTCCCGTTTTTTTTCGGTAGAACTGGTAACACTCGCTCCAACCAGCTTCCGAAGCACCATCCAACGCGGCTACCACCGTCTCGGACAACAGTCCGCGCGGTTTCTTTATGCCGGCAAGCACGGCTTCTGCTGGTGTGAGTTGGGACGGATGAGGGATGCTCTTGTATTGCGGCGTCAGACCGACATAGAGCGCACCACCGGGTTTGATGGGCCGCCCCGTTAACGTATGGCCGTGCTCGGCCAGCACCAGCAGATATCCTAATAGTTGAAGGGATATGCCGTGATACACTTCACTCAACTTGAGCTTCTTCTCTTTCGTCTGCTTGTAGTCCACGACAATACCCAACAGCTCGTCACCCACCTCCGCGAGATCGACCCGGTCGATAAAGCCGCGCAGCTCTGCCTGATGCCCGCGGGGCGTGTGAATCGTCAGCGCCGGTAGGGATTGATCGTCAAAGCCAAACGATGCTTCCGCACGAACCGCCCGGCTGGTGCCCGCCTTGATGGTCCGCCGTTGAGCGCCGACGACACGGCCAAGTAGCTCGGCCGACCGACCAAGGACGTAGGCATCTCGGGCACCCGATAGGATATCGCTCGAGCCGATCATGTCGCTGATGCGTTGACAGCTCTCGTTCAACCCGGCGACCAGCTCCGTTTCGGACATCCGGCTCACGGAATCCTTCCGAGAGATCACACGCTGAAAGAAATCCTCCAGGACTGCGTGATGAAGCGTACCGCTGTCCTTGGGGGCAAGCTCCAGAGACTGACGCTCTCGCAGTTTGATCATACTCCTTGCGAAATACTGAAACGGGCAGGCCGCATACGTTTCAAGGGAAGACACACTCGCTTTGAGCCGCTGTCCCAACCACCGTGAGACCAACGCCGTATCTACTTTCGCACCGCCCCGGTCATCACACAGAGAGGAGAGACTACGCCGGTCCGACGCCGACAGACTATCGCGACTAGCCGTGTAGAGCTCGTTCCATGTGGTTCGCGCTGCACGGTCGTCCTCTTCGAGAGCGGGCCTATCACGAAACTCCTGCGCCAGGCGGCGCGGCAGGTCGCAAGCGGAAAGCACGTCCCAACAAGTCCGATCGTGGGTCGGGTCATCGATCCGTAACCGCTCCCGCTCGGGAAGCGCCGTTTCGATCGTCTCGACATACGGTGAGGGGAGCAGCGCCTTACCCGCCTCATCCGTCGTCGCCCATGTGGCCACGATCCGCTCACTCGCTCGTGTCATCGCGATATACACCAACATCGACTCGTCGATCACGCGGCGACGAGACGGCAATCCCATGCGAACCCCATGATCGATCAGACGCTCACGATCTTCATCATTGAAAATCGAGTCTTCGGACGGTCTTTTCGGAAACACGCCGTCGTTGAGCCCGAGTACGATGATGGCCTTGATGTTCGGGTGGCGACTCCGCTCGATCGAACCGACCAACACCTGATCGATCATGGGCGGCGTCAGCCCGAGCGTCAGTGACGACATGCCGGCTTCGAGTACGTCTCGGACCTCAACCACCGTCAACCTGTCTTCGGAAAACGAAAACCGAAAATCATCCAGCAACGAGCCGATCTGCTTCCATACCTCGCGATGCTCTTCCGCAAGATCAAGGTCTCCATCGGATTCCGCATCGGCGGCCCATTGCGCGAGCTGCCAGGACACGTCGAGTCGATTCAACGCGGCAATCAGCCACTCGTACCACACGGCTCCCGTCACAGCTTTCTGCCGGCGTGCGTCCTCGATCCACGGACCCAAGTAACCCCACACGCGATCACGAGCCGCATTCACCCGCGCCAACGCCTCTGCGGTTTTCTCTGCCTGCGCCGGGTGACGCTTGTCCAACGCCGTGATCCGATCATGGGCCCAGGCACCCGCAGACCAAACCGCCATGCCCTCGACACCGTGCGCGATCAGATAGTTTTCCAACTCGTCCAGTGCCTCGTTGGATAGCGGCACCAGACCGGACTTGAGCCACTCCCGGGTACTCGCCAGCGACATCCCCTCCACGGCCATCGCCAGCAGCGTTCGCAGCAATTCCACTAACGGATGATAAGACACCGGGCGACGCCGATCCACGAAATACGGAATGTGCCTGGCGGTCAACGCCTCGCTCATCAGGTCGTGATACGAATCCAAATCACGCGTCACGATCGCAATATCTCGATACCGGTAGCCGAGCGCATCATCCTGCACCCAGCGGCACACCCGCGACACCGCATAGTCTACCTCGACCCGACGCGAACTCGCCTCGATCAGTTGCACGGCCGCACCTCCCACGTGGGGAGTTGGTTCGTCGGCAGGGAGCGTGCGAAAGAGTGTCCGCTCAAGCTGCACCAGCGCCGGCTGCGTCGAGAAACGCGGCGGCGTCTCCGGAGCCAGAATCACCGGCGCTTCGACGTGTAGACCGGCCGACGTAAAGGCGCGATGCAAGTCGCCGTACATCCGCACGGTCTTGGCAAACAGATAACCCGCGTCTCCCGCGCTGCCGGCGTCGCCGGATAGACACACCGGGTCGGCCAGCAACGTCACCTCCACGGACGCCGCCAGCTTGGCCAACTCAATCAGCGCACCGAGTTCCAACCCGGACAGCGACGCGAAACCATCCACCCAGACGTGCGCCCCATGGAGCCAATCACAGTCTGCAAAATGGGCGGAGGCCAATTCGAGCCTGCGCGTCGGATCGAGCCATCGCTCGCCCAGGAAATCCAAATAGGCTCGATAAATCAGCGCAAGATCATGCATCTTGGCTTGTTGCGCGGGGTTCGACGCGTGATTGCCACTTCCACTAAAATCCTTCGACTTCCGGCTCCCCTCCTTGACAAGGAGGGGCTGGGGGAGGTCCTTGCTCGCCCGAAGAACCCCCCTCAATCCCCCCTTGGTAAGGGGGGAAGAAAGAGAGCCAATCTCTTTGGAGCCAGCACCAGAGTCTTCGGGTCCACCCGCTGCACCAGAGTCTTCGGCCTCGCCCATCGCGTCGAGTAGCTCGGACGGCTCCACACCCTCTTCGATCAACTCCGCGATGCTGTGGCTCAGTCGATCCACCACCCCGACCACACGAGCGGTCCCGCTGCCCCCACGGGCGGATCGTGAGTAGTATTTCATGCGTGCGGCGTTCGCCGCCAACAGGCGCCGCAACACCATCGCCCGGGCAAGCTCCGTCAGCGCCACGCGATCCACGCCGGGTGCATCGGCCAACACACGCGCGGCCAACCGCTGAAACGACACCACATCGGCCCGATGGGCACCGTCGCAACCACCGGCGGGATCGATGATCGCACGCTCCATCTGCAAACCGGCCTGCTCGGGCACGAGCCATATCAAGCGTGGGCCGCGGAACGCATCCGCACGCAGCCCGGCACGAATCGCCTCCATGCAATGGTGGGTCTTGCCGGTCCCGGCGCGGCCAACGATAAAACGAACAGACATGACGTGCCTCACCTGGAAAAGGTGTTAGGAAAATTATTGGGCTCGATACTCAGTCCTTCCCCGTGTGGCATGGCTAAGGGGCATGCTATTGCATGCCGATGCCGTATGGCTTCTCGTAGACCCATGCCCGCGCCTCCGGCTTGGGCATGCCACACACCGCGCTATTCTACCGAATCGGGAATACGGGTACAAGAAAAAAAGGAAGCGGGACTTTCTACTTTCTATCGGGGATAAGGTGTTACCTTTTCTCGTTCGAACGCCTGTAGCCTATGTCCCCGGTCTATGCCATGCGGCGGGAATGGGTATCAGGCTACGGAAGGGAGACGCCGTTCCACGGGTCAAACCCGCCTGCGCCGTTAAGCAAGTCGATCACGGCCAGGATGTCAGGCGCGCCGGTCACGCCGGAGCGATCGATGTCGAGCGACCAGATGGGTCGGGGCGGGCCCACGCCGTTGAGGGAGTCAATCAAGGCCAAAATGTCGGCGGGGCCTGCGGTGCCATCGCCGTTGACATCACCGGGCAAATAGCCGAACCGCGTGGTGACGCCGGTGTCAAAATGAACCACATTGGTCCACGTCCCGGGTTCGATCGCGTACTCAAGGTGTAACGTGTAGGTGGTCGGGTCAAGCTGATCGATCGAGAGCACCTGCGGGACGACCTGCGATCCGCCCGTAGCGGTTACGTCGAAATCAAAAATACTTGGTAGGCAAATGGCACCGTTCAGCGTGATGGTTAGCGCATCCCAGCCGGCAGGGTTCGTTCCGTTTGGATCGGTAGGCTGCCGTGCATCGATCGCTGCGAGTGGCGGGTCCGCGGACACGATCATTAGCGGTTGTTGATCGTCATACAGCGTGAACGAAACCTGCGAGCTTTTTACGATACCGCCGGACGAGTAGGTCCCCGTCACCGTGACGCAGAGGGAGCCGTTGACATTGGTTGGTGTGAACACGCCGGCGGCATCGATCGAGCCGGCGGTAGGCGGTTCGATCGCCCAGATGGCATTGGTGGTGACGTCCTGGTTGGGACCGCTCACGAAATCCGCCTCGGCCGTGAGCTGTAGCGTCTCCGCTTCGCCGATGGCGCTTTTGTCCGTGGTCAGGAACAGCCGTATCAGTTCATTCGTCGCGTCGAGACAGGTCAGCGTGTCTCGAAATGCGGTAATCTCGGGGATGGAAAACGTCTCATGGAACCGGTTCGCGTTCGTAATGGCCGGATTCATGGTCCATCCGGGGCAGGCGCAGTGATCCGCGCTCCAGTTGTGGCCCAACTCGTGAGCAGTCAGGTCGGTTCGTCTAGCGGTCAGATTGCATCCGGCACAATTGGTCTCGACGACGCTATAGCCATGATTGCGTGTCGTTTGGGTTCCACAAATGGTGGGCGTGGCGCTCGTCCCGCGCCAAGCGACGCCGATGACCGAGCCTATCATGTCCTTGCCGGTAAAAAGCTGGGTGACGTCACGTGCGACGTGTGATTGCGTGGTGTTCCAGTGGTTCATGAGGGTGTTGAGCAGAGAATCAGGATCGACTTCGGCCGGACAGACGCCGCCGGGACAGTCGCCATTTGTGTGGCATGGACGGCTATTGGCGCTGCCGCCGGCACAGACCCGGGAATAGACGTTGGGCTCGGCGGTACGCACGATCACCCGCGTCAACACATGGCGAATATGCACGTCGCGTTCGTACTGGATATCGGTGAGGTTGACGATGTTTTCGATGTCGTTGGTGACGAGGGTGGCGTCACCAAAGTTGGCGAAGTATTCAAAGTCGGCGTCGGCCGCGAGCTCGGCGATAGCCATCGTGATGCCGGCGGTCACACCGTCCGAAACAAGTTGCGTGTTCACCCCGAAGGCGGTGTTGGCGTTGTCGAGTGGTGTCGGCGTATCGACCGGGCGCGCCAGCGTACACGCTGCGGCGGTGGGGTTCATGTCTTCGTGACGGAAGACAATGTGATCGTTCGTCCCGGAGGCGGCTCGGGCTGGTATCGGTTCGACCCATAGCTTCGTGTGGTCGGCGAGCAGGATCATGGCCCGTAGTCCTTCCGCCGTGACAGTACCGGCCACCACGCTACCCGGTTGGCCAACCACGATCCCGCGAAGTGTGGAGGGCGGGCCCGGGTCAATGGTTTCATATGAGCCATCGGCTCGTTGGACCTCGACAGTGAACCCGGGGGCTCGCACGGAGTGCGGAATCAACTCGATGGTTTTCAGTCCACCGGCTATCGGAACCTGGAACCGATAGGCACTGGATGTCGCCGTAGTGGATGGGGGGGAGGTCAAGACAAACGGAGCACTGGCTCGCAGCCCGAACAGGCTGTTGACCGCCGAAGTGGTATCGGTGACACCTTCAAAAGCGGCTGCCGGTTGAAGCAACGCACCACCAGCGATAACCGCCGCGAGCACACGAGTGATATCGAACGTCCCGCGCGCAGAAAGCTTCCGTCGTTGTGTGATGAATGGTCTTCGACGCATGCAGAACCCACCCCATCGGGGAACACCGGGAAAAACCTGTTTTGACGCGGGCCTGCAATCCGTGCAGTCATCCCGATCGGAAAGCCTCCCGAGATCGTCCGTACCATTATCTTCTGCGGCTGACTTGATTTCAAGTCCGGCTATAGGCTGATTAGGGCTTTCTCATAGTGCGGGGAGGGGCTTATCGGCGATTCCGATCGCTGGGTGGGCCGTCATCAGGGAGGAGCGATCCCACGGGGCGTAGCCGTGGCTTGACCCCCGGCGGCGGATGGTCACAATCACCGTGATCGGTGGGTGGTCGGCGTATATGGAACCCCTGCCACGTTTTTTCACCAAGCCTGTGGCCCGTCGAGAGAAGGTATAGTGCCGGGTTGCAGCACGGGATGATCAGGTATGCCACAAGAAATACACGGGCAGTTGGCGGCGGACGGCGGACGCTACGCGATCGTGGTTAGCCGTTTTAACGAGTTTATTACGTCGAAGCTGCTCGGCGGAGCCATCGACACACTGACGCGGCATGGGTGTAAGGATCAGGATATTACCACGGTCCATGTGCCCGGGGCGTTTGAGGTGCCCTTTATGGCCCGCAAGTTGGCCGAATCCGGTACGTGTGACGCGGTGATCTGCCTGGGGTGTGTGATCCGGGGACAGACGCCGCACTTCGAATACGTCGCGAGCGAGGCGGCCAAGGGGATCGCCCAGGTCGCGGATTCCACGGGCGTGCCGACGACCTTCGGCGTGTTGACGACGGATACGCTGGAGCAGGCGGTAGAGCGGGCCGGTACCAAGGCCGGCAACAAGGGGTCGGATGCGGCGCTGAGTGCTATTGAGCTTGTGAGTGTGCTGAAACAACTCGATGGCGTGTCGTAGGTGATGGTGGCCCGCGATCGACGTCCATCTCGAATCCTGGCGATGCAGGCACTGTGTCAGTGGGAGGTTCAGGAGGATGAATCCTCCGATTCACTTCAGAAGTTTCTTCATGCGGATTCCGAATCTTTGGACGCGGCGGGTTACGCGTTCGATCTAGTGACGGCGTTCTGGCCGCAGCGCAAAGTGATCGACCCGATGATCGAGGCGGCGCTAACTAGGTGGACGCTCGCGCGACTATCTCCCGTGGAGCGAAACACGATGCGGGTCGCGGTCGTGGAGATGATTGGCGGCAAGGTGCCGCCGAAGGTGGCGATCTCCGAGGCCATTGACATCGGTCGCGAGTTTGGGGGAGAGGCTTCGCCGGGTTTTATCAATGGCGTGCTCGATGCGGTGCTACACGCAATGCCGACGCAGGCGGAGGAATAACGTGCGATGGGTC
>JAJRSP010000153.1 GCA_024278775.1 Planctomycetota bacterium | reverse complement strand
TCGGAGATCGCTATTGAGAAGCGTTTCACACCGGGCGATCGTGGTGGGCTTGTCTGAATACTTCTTCAACGCTTCAATCTGCTCGAAGGCCTGCTTGCCCTTTCCCTCTCGCATATACATCACCGCGAGAAGCTCGCGTGCTTCTTCGTACCCGGGTTTGGCACTGAGCAACACGCGAAGCTGCCGCTGGGCAAGGTTGGTCTTGCCGCTCCGGCGGTACACCTGAGCGAGGGCGAACATAGAGTCGGTGTCACTCCGGTCGAGCTGAGTGGCCGCACGAAAGTGGACCGCGGCGAGAGACAACTCATCGAGCCGCTCGTACACCATACCGAGCAAACGTTCGAGCGGTACCTCTTCCGGGCTCGATTCATCGACACGCCGAGCCACGGCCAGGGCATCATCGTACCGGAAACGATGGATATAGGCCTCGGCCAATGCCACCCGCGTCGGGAGGAACTTGGGGACAAGCTCATGGCTCCGCTCGAGCCAGGAGAGCGCACGGTCTTCGTGGCCAAGCGCCGCCGATACCCTGGCCATCAAGTAACACCGGGCATAATCCGTGTCCGACGTAGTCGCGCGATCAGACGTAGCGTGACCGTCGGCAGCGACCCGCGACGCGATACGCTCCACACATTCCGGCACCCGATCAACCGAACGCCGAATCGCATCGGCACATACTTGCATCGCCTCCGACCGTTGATCATGATCCAGCAGAAGCTCCACCAGCCGATCCGGTGCCTCTAGATCGTTGGAGTGTAGCGCCACGTGTTGGCGCAGCCCGGCCAGTGCTTCGTCCACCATACCGAGTTTGAGCTGCACATCCACCAGCGCCTTTGATAGCGCGATGTTGTCAGGGCGAAGCGCCATGCGCGATCGGAGATCATCCAGAGTATCTTTCGGTTTACCTCTCTTTTCGTGAATCAAAAAGAGCAAATCGATCACCTCAGGCTCATCCGACTGAATCTGCCGTACGGCCTCCAACGCCCCCGCCGTATCTCCGGCCCGCAGAAGCAGCCGCGTCAACCGTACGGAGGTCTCCACATCAGTTTGACCGTCCAGATCAAGTCGGCGAAGTGCCTCGGCCGCATCGGCATAACGCCCGAGTTGCTCCAACAGATCTGCCCGCATACGTACCAGCGGCGCCCGTTTCCCCTGAAGCAAGGAACGAAGCTCAGAACCCTCCATGGTCGCCACCACATCGGACACCAAAACCTCAAAGGCGTCGAGCTGCTCGAGCGCAGCAGCCGCATAACCTTCCCCGGACAACGCGGAGGCTAGATGGTATCGCGTCAATGCCGCAATTTCGAAATTGGTCGAGAAGTCCGGGCAGAGCAGCGCCCGGCGAAACGAGGTGATCGCGTTGACCCGATCGCCGCGTTCGAGGTGGCACCGTGCGAGGACATAATGAGGCGCGGCCGCCGCCGGATTCGCCTCGATGGCCCGCCCGGCGTGATCCTTGGCGCGCTCGATGTTCCGGGCCCTCCAATGCAACAAAGCCAACGCCGCGTGAATTTGCGGATGGTTCGGCTCGTACCGCATCGCCCGCTCCAACTCGATCGAAGCTTCGGTAAAGCGCTGCGCCGCCACAAACGTCTCCGCCTTAGCGAGCCGTCGCCCCGCACGCTCCGACAACGGACGTAGTGACTCCGGTGCTACCGGAATCGACACCGTGGGTTCGATCTGCGACAGGGGAAGCGTGGCTTTGGAATCCACCGCTGGGGGGGCCGCAGGCACCACGCTCGCCGTACCCGTCGAGGCGCAGCCCCACACGAACAGCATCATGGTACCAACAGCCACCACCTCCACCAAGCCCGGCGATAGGCGTCGACAATCCGTACGTCTCATGGAAAACCCTCCGTGCGAAAGAGCTCCCGCGGCCCCCGCAACCACCACCCTGTTTCCTACGGCCCCGAGCTTGCTGCCGGGTATCGCACCGCAACCCGGACGGCTATTTTTTTCTCGACGTCGAACGACCGGACGCCTTAGTGGTTTTCTTGGTAGTTTTTTTCGCCGGGGTTTTCGCCCCACGCTTCGGGGCCGTGAAGGACCGCATGGTCAGGCAAAACGTTTTAGCCTCGGCTGCGGGAATGTGCCGCTCCAGAAACGCCTGCACTTCCGCCCGCGATGCATCCGGGTGGACGACATCCGCCGTTTTCAGCGCTTCGAGCAGCCGATCGCACACCGGAATGGCGTGACCACCCAGGCTCCACAAAACCACCGAGGCCACGGCGTATTCATCCACGCCGTCCAGGCTCTCCAACAAGCTCCGCCCCTCTCGACGACCGATAGACCGCAACCGATCGAGCGACATTTTGTTTTCATGGTAATAGACCGACTGCAACGCACGCAGCAATCGCTCGTAATACGGTTTGTGACTCTCCACAGAATCGCCCGCCGCTCGCTGAAGCTCAAACACATTGGATACACGAGCCTCATTCCAACCCACCACGTTGGTCAACATCCGACTGACAAGACGGTGGGCAAAATCAACCCCGTTGGCAACACCCAAAATACCCTCGGCCAACTGGACCATGGCATCATCGGGCTCCGGCACCTCCACGGGCCCCACCAGTTGCTTTTGTTTCGCGTACACCTTTTTGAGCTTTGCGGCGTATGCCGTCCCGTTCTTCATGGACAAAGTTCCCTCTGAGCACACTCCTAGTCAGTGATTCACCCGCGCCATTCGCACATCTCAGGTCAGTCCGTAGACCCGGTCGACCCGTAAGATTCAGGCGTCAATCCGTCCATCTCCCCCGCCCCGTTCCACGTCAGACTCGGTTTCCTCATCGTCGCACGAACCGGCTTCAGCATCCGACTCCAACCCGAGCTCGTCAATCAGTGCCATCGTCTCCTGAACCCTCTTGACGGTCTCGTCAATCTCAAATTTCAGTTCCGGACAGTGCCGGATCGTCAGTTCCTTCGCCAGCAATCGCCGCATAAAACCGGACGCGCTCTGCAGCGCCTTTTCGGTACGGCGCTCGGCCACACCACGACCCGGCACGGTGACGTACACCCGAGCCACATACAAATCCGACGAGAGCTCCACGCGCGTCACCGTCGTCAGCGGCTCCACGCGCGGATCGTGGATGCGGTGCGTGATCGCCGAACTCACGACGTTTCGAATCACGTGAGCCAGTCTTTCTTTTCGATATTGTCCCATACGTATCTTCCGGCTCCATGGTTTGCTACGACACCCGGCTCCCTGCGGAACCGCCGTCCGCTACCAGATCGAGCGTTCATAGTCGATCAGCGTGGCGTTCGGCGTAGAGCGGATCAGATCGACGATTTTGTCAAACTGAGAATGAATCGGTCGTGACTCTGACGCCACCATCGCCACACCCAGCCGCCCCCGCTTGATGAGATCATGATCCGCCACCTCGGACACCGACACATTAAACCGATGACGAACGCGATCCTTGAGGCTCTTCAAGACGCGGCGTTTGTCCTTGAGGCTCCTCGCATCCAAGATGGCTAGATCCACACTCAACACCCCCACGATCATTGGCCCAGATTCTCAATCGCAGGGGCCAAAAACTCTCCGTCGTAAATGCCGATCTTGAACAGCCGCGTGTGCCCATCGGGTGTAGCGTACGGTATCTCTCCAATACGCGATAACGCCTCCACGACCAATCGTATATCCTGCGGGGCGACTTCGTAAAACTTCAGTTCACGGCGGACAAGCGCTTCGTCAAACGCATAGTTTTTCTTGTCTGGAATATACCCATGCAGCAGCGGCTCCAACGCGCACGTGGCCCCTTCTTCCACTTTCAGCTTCGGCAAAAAGAGCGCCCGAACCCCCTGCGATCGCCCGCGCCGCACCACGACATGACGATATTGCCTCACCAGATACGTCTGACCAGCCGTCTTTTCGATAAATACGTCCGTCGCTTCGTCGGGGAGAAAATAATCCTTCATTAACTCCACGCACCGCTCGAAAGACGCGTTTTCCACATTCTTACGAAACCTCAGGTAATTTGCGGCATCGAACAACGACTCGTCCGTAAAACTCGAATGGTTCCAGGGGAACACCACCTCCACCACATACGTCCCGTCCGAGAGCCTCATGGTTCCGGATTTCGGGTCATGCTTCTGAGCGCCTTTCACCTCGTGGATGCGTCCCACCTTCGGGGCTTTGGACAATTCAAGAACGAACACCGTCGCGCCCGGCGGCGTCGATGACACGTAGAGACCGTTCGCGCCGGTCCGACCAATCAACCCGGGCGACGGCGCATGAGTCCTTCGTTTCGTCGGCGGCTCCGGTGCCGGTTGGGGTGTGCGAGCCACCTGCCTCAACTTGCTTCGGTTGGCGAAGCCGCCATCCTCAAACAGAGGCATGATCATCTTGGTAACAATCACCCAGCAAACGACGATCAAAGCCGTCACGTAGCACAGTTTGAGAACGATCGCGAAGGGATCGAGACCGCCCGGCTTCAGATCACGACCACGCAGTTGTTTCGGTTTTCGTTTTCGCCGTCGACGTTTGGTCGGCTCTTCCTGCGGTTCGACATCCTGGAACAGAAAATCGAGATCGCCGGCGTCATTTTGATCCGGCACGTCCGCTTCGCGTCCACAGTACGAACACCGCACCCTTCCGCCGGCGTCTTCGTCCCGCGCACGAACCGTATGACCACACTCAGCCTTAAATTCGATCATGCTTCAGATCGCGGTTTCCGTCACAGTGCAGCGGCACAAACGCAAACAATGTCACCATGCGCTAAAGTGAACGTGCGGTCTCAATCACCTCGTACGTCTCAAGTGTGTCGCCGACATGAATGTCATCAAAGCCCTCCAACCGAAGGCCACATTCCAAGCCCGCACGGACCTCCTTGACGTCATCCTTGAAGTGTTTGAGGGACGCAAACTTGCAGCCCTCGCGAAGCAGCGCACCGTCTCGCAAAATCCTGACAAAATGATTTCGATTCACGACGCCGTCTGACACATAGGATCCTGCCACCATCCCCGCTTTGGTAATCCGAAAAACCTGCCGGACCTCGATGGTCGCCCGCGACTCAATATGCGTATCCGGCGACAACAGCCCCGACAGCGCCTTGCGAACATCGTCGCAGCATTCGTAAATCACACGGTAACTTCGAATATCGACCCGTTGCTGTTCGGCCAAACGCCGCGTGCCCACCGGCACCTCTACACGATACGCTAACACAATGCCGCCGCTCGTAGCAGCAAGAAGCACGTCGCTGTCATTCACCGGTCCGACGGCCGCGTGGCGGATCATCAACAACACCTCATCAGACGGAATGTCAGCGAGGGACTGCTTCAACGCGACGAGTGAACCATCAACGTCGGCCTTGATAATAATGTTCAACTCGGGAACCACGCCGGTGTCCACG
>JAJRSP010000152.1 GCA_024278775.1 Planctomycetota bacterium | reverse complement strand
CGGTGCGGTGACTATACATGCAGGGTCACACCCGTTCCCATTCCGAACACGGCCGTTAAGCCTGCGTGGCCGATGGTAGTCGCAAGGCGAGAGTAGGTCATTGCCGCATTTTTTATAAATACCCGCTTCGGCGGGTATTTTATTGCGCGGTGTTCTGTCACAATGGTGCCCGGTCACCCGGTGCCTTGTATCTCTGGTTTCTTGTATTCTGGTATCTTGTATTTCGAGGCGTGGTATGATGCCCCGCCGGTGCCTCGGTGGTACCGACGGGTGGTCGATGGTTCGATGCATCGCATGCCACCCCGTGGCGTTGACCTTTGTGTTGCTTTTTTTGGATGTGAAAAAAGATGTTTGATATTTCAGGTATTTCCGAGTCTATTTTTAGCAATTTTATCTTCTACATTATTCAAACGCTTCTCTCCTTGGTACTCGGCGGCACGGGGTTGCTGTTCTAACACTTGGTTCGGAAAAACCCGGCGGCCCGTCCAAACCCCATGGGCCTAACAAGGCTATCCGCCCGATAGCTCGCGGATGATGGCGCATCCGGCGCGGAGCATTTCATCCGAGGCTGCGTAGCTGATACGAAAGTGCGTGTTGCGTTCGCTGAACGCTTCTCCCGGAATCAAAAGCAAGTTGCGGGCGATCGCGGCTTCTATGAACTCCCCGGTCGAGGCAAACGACGGCGGCGTCTTGGGGAACACGTAGAAGCCACCGCAGGGGCGCACGAACGCCAACACGCCTTCGAGGGCGTCGCATACGAAATCTCGCTTGGCGCGATACGCGGCCACCTGTGCGGCCATGTCCGTATCCATCGCCGCCAACGCCCCATACTGGGCTGGGTGCGGCGCACACACAAAAGTGTATTGCTGCAACTTGGCCATCTCGGATATCACGGCCGTGGGACCGGCCGCGAACCCGATCCGAAGACCCGTCAGGGCGTGGGATTTTCCGAAGCCGCGAAGCAGAATCGTACGCTCCGGCGCAAACTGAACCGGCGACGGGCTGCGGCCATCATAGCTTAGCATCTCATAGATTTCGTCGCTGACAATCAGCAGATCGTGCTTCCGCGCGATCTCGCAGACCGCCTGCAGACGATCCGCGTCGTACACAATTCCGGTCGGGTTCGATGGCGAACACAGCAGCAAAATCTTCGTGCGTGGGGTAATAGCGGCTTCCATTCGCTCCGGGTCAAGCTGGAAGTTGGCGTCGTATAGGTCTACAGGGACCGAGCGGGCCCCGACCAGGGGAGGAAGCTGCTTGTACGAAACGAAATACGGGTCGCCGAAAAGCACCTCTTCCCCGGGGTTAAGGCAGGCCATCATCGCGAGCAGCAACCCACCGGAAAGACCGGAGGTGACAAACACGTCCGGCTCCCAGTCAAATTCTTCTTCCATGGCCGAGGTGATCCGCTCGCGCAGCGGCACGATGCCGCGCGTCACGGTGTATCCGTTGTGTCCCGAGTCAATCGCTTGAGTCATCGCCCGCTGGACCCGCTGCGGGACGCTGAAGTCGGGAGCACCGATGGACAGGTTGATGGGGTTTTTCAGTGTGGCCCCGAGGTCGAACACACGCCGGATCCCCGAAGAGCCGATCCCCTCGATGTGCCGGGCGATGAACTGCTGAGCTGACATGGCGAACTCCGCCAGGACTGCCCCACCGAGACAGCCGAGACCGTGACCCGCACTGAGAAGCGGAGCGCGGCCACCAAGAATGAAACCCATTCAACCGACGCCACAAGCGCGGCAAACCACCACGAAACGCCCGAGCTGGCAGAATGTTCTAAGCGGGCACGGTCTCGGTACGAACTAGCGGCTACTTGCCGGCGGCGTCTTCCTTCTTGTCGTCGTCGGTATCGCCTTCACCCTTCTTTTCCTTGATTTTCTTGCCTACGGCGGCCTTGCGGTGTCCGACCTTGGGCATACCAATCACCGTGGAGTCGTCCGCCCAGCGCCCATTCTCTCGAAGCGACTCGACCCGTTCGCTGCGCGAAAGCACGTTGCGATGTCTCGCGAGGCTGTCTTTGCATTTAAGTGATTTATCTCTGGACATCTGACTAACTCCCCGGTCTTTACCAACTCTTGTTTCGTAAGGTCTTAAAATATCCTTCCAGCTTGTAGCCGCCGCCACGAGCGTAATACGCCTTGCCGACCCGATGCACCTTCGCAAGGAGCCTATCCGCCAGACCCCGCTGAACGGGATCCGAACGATCGAACCCCTGCTTCGTCACAAGCTGGAACCAGCCAGTGTCCAGCTTGATGATCGCAGTGTCAATACCCTCCGTCTCCAGGTAGGTTTTTGCCTCGATCGCGTCGCTTTCCGCCTGTGCGGAAAACTCCTGCGCCACCACATAGGTGTGCCCCTGAACCCACGGAGTGGCCGGCTGGGGAGGGGTATTATCGGCCGCAGCGGCCAACGGCACCGCAGCGCGTCCAGTGGAGGATTGCAGTAACCCTTCTACGAGGTGCGATGCCGGGGGGCGGTGACGGGCCGCCTCAATCTCGCCGGCGGCATCCGCCTCAAATGAGGCACGACCCGCGCGGTACCCAGCGGAGAAGCCGGAGGATCGGCCGTTCGTACGCCCGAACTCATACACTCCGAGAAATCCTACCAAAAGGACAAAAACAACGACTGCGGCACTCATGCTGGTCAATGACAACTGCACACACTCATCGTCGAACTGAATCAAACGGCGACGAATGCGGTCGGACGACGTAGGCCGATTGGATGGCGTACCGAGCCGCCCGGACCGACCGGGAACGATCGCCTGTTCCGTCACGGTTTTGGAACTCTCCGTGGTGGACTGTCTGGTCGTGGATTCGACGCGCTGGGAAGGGGCCGCGTGGGGTACGCGTAGGCTCCGGGTCACGTCATCTTGCGTGGGCCCGAGAAGATCGAATAAAGCCGGTCCTGGTTGCTTCGATTTGCCCATGGAAGGAGCCTCCGTGCCGCCCGCAGTGAATGTCTCCATCTTACCCGCGATTCGTCATGATTCAAGGCAATCTCGCGCACCAGGAAGGCGATCTTGACCGATCCGGCGTCATCGGGTGGATCAGATGGCCCGGAGATTGTTTCCACCTGCCCGGAAGTGCAAGACACATTGGGCGGCATCAGGGTAGGTCAGGTGGTCCGCCGGCTGTGCCGAGGCGTTCACCTCCCTCGGCAAATGGCAGATCAACCGTCTACCCGGGGGCAAAAGACGACCTGCTCTGCCATAGTTCACGGCCGCCGACTCGGTCATGCTCCCTCTTTTCGGGTGGTGGTATCGAGCGTTGCCAGCGACTGGCGATCGCGGTAGACTGGGCTCCAGAAGTGGGCGATTAGCTCAGTTGGTAGAGCGTTCGGATCACACCCGAGAGGTCACAGGTTCGAGCCCTGTATCGCCCAGTGCATTTCTAGGCCCGTACGCGGGGTTTGACATTTATACCGACATTTATTACGCTGCCTG
>JAJRSP010000151.1 GCA_024278775.1 Planctomycetota bacterium | reverse complement strand
CTCCGTGGCACCATCGGTTCGATCAACGCCCATTGCTCGTCCGTGAGCTCGTGGCGTTTCATGAGTACCGACCTCCCTGTCTTTATGCAGGGTTATCGGCAACTGACAGGGTTTTCAGACAGGGCCTAGTGCGGTTGGCGTTGTGGAGGGATCATCTTCCCGGCGTTTTTAGCGCGGAACAGACTTCGCTTCAACAATTTCAGCCGGCGGCGATCGCGGTACTTGGTGACGGCTGAGCGCGACATGAAATACGAGGGAATCGCGAAGACCAACCCCACGATCACGCAACCCACCAGAAGTTCGGTGGTCAGGCCTCCCAGGAATGACAGAAGATCGTTCCAATACGCGGTGCTGAACACGCTGCGATCGGCTCCGAACTCAAGAAGGCGATCGACGTCTTCTTTGCTCGTGCTGCTGCCGGGGAGTACTTGCTGGCCCACCCAGATGCAGCCAGCGTAGATCGGACCCAATGTGACGGGATTGGTGATCCACACGAGAGGAACGCAAACGACCTTGTTTGCCCGAAGGAGCGCCGCAAAGGCGATGGCGACAACCGTCTGAACCCCAACGAGTGGCAAAAATGCCACGAAGATACCAACAGCGACTCCGAGCGCCACCGCGTGCGGCGGATCGTCCGTGTGCAGCACTTTAAGTGCTAGAAACTTGCGTGCTCGAAACAAGTATTTGGCCAAGGCTGTCAGTCCTTATGCTGCCACATTGCCGCAACGGCCATCACCATGCCGAGCACGGCCAGTCTAGCGACTTGCGCGCTGATTGTCTTGCGACGGCGGCATTTTTTGCCTGGAAGGCTTACGCTGGTGTATAGTTACTCATCGGCAGCCGGGGCCTTGTTTGTCGACAACCATTGGGTCTCGTTCTGCGATCTGCGTATCCACTCCATGACGCGATCGACCGATAGCTCGGTCATACAGCGGTGGTCGTGTGGGCATTGTGAGAGACGCCGCAGATAACAGGGCGAGCAGTCCAAATCCAGTCTGATGACGTCTTCCATACGACCGTAGGGCCCCGTTCTGTGGGGGTTGGTCGGTCCGGTGATACACACGAGCGGTCGATGCAACGCGGCAGCCAGATGTGCGGCGGCCGAATCCTGACAGACCACAAGATCCGCACGCTCAATGAGGGCCATTAGCTCTCGGAGGTTGGTTTTTCCGGTCAGGTCAAGAGGTCGACTCTGGCACCGCGCGGCAATATCTCTTCCCAGAGCAGCCTCATCCGAACCGCCGAGCAACACACAGCGGCAGTGGTTATCGGAATCGGCCATTCGATCGATCGTTTCGGCAAACCGTTTCGGCGACCAGCGTTTGGTGGGCCATCGCGCCCCGGGCACGAAGGCCACAATCCGGTGCAAGGCGGGTTGTCCGAGCGGGGCCAGGAGCCTGGCCGCCAAGACGCGATCTGATTCTCGGATAGCAAGAGTAAACACGGCCTCTTCGTGGGGTAGCCCCAGGATGTCTCGCACCTGTAGGTTGCGATCGACCGCGTGGATATCTCCTGAACCGCCGGGTAGCCGGTGGGTATAGAACATCGGGGCACCTTCGCGAGCATCACCGAACCCGATGCGAGTGGTCGTCCCGCTTGCCCATGCGAAAAAAGCCGTGCGGAACAACCCCTGCAAGTCAATCACCAGATCGTAGTGATTATTCCTGAGGCTCTGGATGAATCGGTAAAACGCTCTTGCCGTCGCCGGGCTTCGCCAGAGTCGCCCGAACCGCCGGCGATCGAACTCGATAAGTTCATCGAGTTGGGGGTGATCCTCCAGCAGTGGTGCGAACGGTGTGCCGATGATCCAGTCGATTTTCGCATCCGGGTATCGCCGACGTAACCCGTCGAGCAGCGGTAGCGCGTGGACCACATCGCCGAGTGAACTGGGTTTGACGATGAGAATACGTTCGAACCGGCGCGATGCGAGTTCACCTTCGGGATGGTTTCGATGCGGCACGGCCCGGTGATATCCTTACCCGCCGTTCGTGGTCCAGGTTTCATCGGCAACCAGGATTTCGTTGGGGCGGAACCGGGCCTTGTACGCCATTGTCGGGCTTTTGGCAATGTAGAACCCGAGATAGTAATAGGGAAGCGAAACATCACGGCAGTGGCCCACTTCGCGAACGACAGAAAGTGTACCGAGACTACGATCGGAAAACTCAGGGTCGAAGTAGCAATAGACACTGCTCAGTCCGCCGGGGCATTGGTCGGCAATGGTGATCCCGGCGATCCGGTTTCCGACGCGGTAGGTGAATTCGAGTGTGTCCATCGGTGAGTCATAGAGAAACTCAACAAACGACTGCTGCGTACGCGGCATCATATCGTCGTGCTGCGCATCGAGGTAAGCAAGAAAAATCTCAAACTTTTCGTCCGTTGGGATGGGCTCCTGTACCGTCATGATGACGTCCTGATTGCGACGTTCCACACGGCGCATCGACTTGCTGGGTGTAAAGTCGGCGACCGGGATGCGAATCTGTTTGCACTCCGTACAATCTTGACATAGGGGTTTGTACACGACGCGACCGCTGCGGCGGTAACCGCGGGCGATGAGTTTTTCGTAGGCGGCACCTTCCATATACTCAAAGAAGTACGCCTCACTGCGCGAATGCTGACCGGGCAGGTAGGGGCAAGGCATCTCCGGCGTGACGTAAAGAGGCAAACGGCTACTGTCTATGATCGAGTCCAGCGGCCATCCATTTTCAAGGGTTTCGTCCATGACAGATAAGGGCATTCTACCCAACTGACCCGCCTGTGGGCAATATAATTCCGGGCGAAAAATATTCGATGATCGTAACGGCCAGCGGCGGCAGGAACACGCCCGGTAATAAGTTGGCTACGGGGATGCGCTTGATGTCCAGCAGCATCAGCGCCGTCGCCAGCAGCAAGATACCACCGACAATGGTCATCAGGGCCAGAGACACATCGTCGAGCGGTTCCGCTACAAAGTAGGCCAAGGTGGACAGGCCCCCTTGGAAGACAAGCACCGTGATAACACTCGCCATAACACCCCACCCCAAGGAAGACGCCAACGCCAGCAAGCAGAAACCATCGAGCAACGATTTGATGTACAGATAGCTGGGGTCGGCATGCGCCCCATTCTTGAGGCAGCCGAGCAGCGTCAGCGGACCCACGCAGAAGATCACACTGGCTGTCAGGAAGCCCTCCGCGAAGGACCGTCCGTCTTTATCTGAAAACCGTCCGTGTATCCACGCGCCGGCACCTTCTACGCGTTCGTGCAGCCGAAGTGCCGTGCCGATGATCGCACCCACCAGAAGGCACGAAATCATGACGATCGCAAGCCGGGCCCCATAGGTGCCGTCGCCGGGGGGAGAGAACAAATCCACCGTGTCCGAGAACTTCAGCACACTCGCATCCACGCCCAGGGTGATGGTTACCAACCCGAGGCAGTTGAGCATAATAAGTCGGTATCGTTCCGGCAGCTTCGCGCCGGCCAGCAAACCTGAAGAGCTACCGACGAGAACGGCGGCCGCGTTGATGATGGTCCCGTTGAGTAAGCTCCACACGGTTCGTTCTCCATACCACATCCAATATCGGTCAGGCAGATCGTGACACAGATAGGGTTGGATCGCAAGGTTCGGTCAGGCATCAGATGGATCGTGGGTGTGGCCAAGGTTTTTGGCATTACCTCCTTTCGGCATCGAGTGAACTTCGTTGCCGCGATCAAGAATGAGGGGACCATTGCCGCTACGAGCCCCTTGCTGGGGGTGCCCCATTCTTTGCCCCAAGGCAAAGGGTGGGGGACGAAACGGAGACGATGATGATTCGGGTGGCGAACGTAGGTCGGGCATCGCCCAACGTGACGGCTTGTATGACGAAGTTGTGTATGGGAAGTCCGTCCCCCACCCTTCGGGAGTACCCGAAGAATGGGGCACCCGGCACCTAAAAACATGGCCACGCCCATGGATCGTGGATGCAAGACAGAATCGGCGGCGGAGTGTCCCATGGGCGTGCCCATGCCATCCGAACAAGAGTCAAGAGGTGCGAGTACGGCTCGACGGTGTGTGGCTACTTCAGGGGCGTACCGTTTGTGCGGGCGCGGCTTTCGAGGCCGCGACGGCTTGGCCGTGAAGATGGCGGAGTCTGGATGCGAGATCATGGTTCTTGCAGACATCCTGCGCGGCATGAAGGCAGGCGTCCCGAAACGCGTCCCTATCGGTTGAGAAGCCATTCAACAGCGCAGTGATCTCGCCCGCCTTCTCCAACCAGTGAATCGAGGCGAGCGGCGCCGCGAGTATGTCGGAGCACCGGGCATGGAAGATCACGCTCGATCGGCAGAGGACAGCCACGCCCTGGGCGAGCGCTTGGAGGGACCAGGGCATCGCGCGAACATCCGGTGTGGGTATCATCAGGATGTCTGCGTTGCACAGCGCGACGGCTAGTTTTTCCAGCGGGGGAATCGCGCCGTAGAAACGGCACACGCCGGTATCGATCCCGGAAACGTGCTGCCCATAGAGTGAGACCTGCGTATCCGCGGAGGCCGCGGCCTCCACGAACGCGGCCGTTTCGGCCACCGGAAGGATGTGGGTGGTCGCCGCCTCGTGCAATCGGGAAATCAGTCCCGTATCATCCAACACCGTACCGGTCTTACGTTGAGCGCGTTCAAACAAACCTGTCACATCGAGCGGACGCAGTGCCGCGGCGTCCGCCATCGCCAGCCGAAGCAGTGTGTTCCACAACGTGACGTGACTGGACAAACCGATGCCGCAAGATTCCGGTTCGGTGGGAGGGAGATCTGCCAGCACAAGCACGTGGAACGGTTTCTCACCGCGAGACGCAGGTGGGTGGTTTGATGCCGGCGCGGGTATGTGGGTTACCCCCACCGGCAGCTCTTCGATCCGTTGAGCGGGCACGAAAGACTCAAGTTGTTTACCCACGTGCTTCGACGCGGCACATACCAAGTCGCACGCCTCCCATGCCGGGGTCAGGTCTTCGTGAATCGGGCTGGTCGGGAGAAACCAACTGACGATCGGAAGCGATTCGGGGAGCAGCGGGCGAAGCACGTTCGATCCGCCGCCAAGAAAGAGTATGAAGTTGGCGTCGGCATCGGCCACGGCCTGTAACCGTGCCAACATGTGGCACTTATCAGGTGAATTCGGAACGCAGCATGTGGTTGTCCATCCGAGGTGCTCCGCCGCGCCGGCGATCTGATGAGCCAATGACCAGGTCTCCGGGTGGGTATCCACGGAAAGCACGGCCAGCCGCGGTGCTGCGCGCAGGTCTTCGCTGTCTACGGGGCGGATGGCACCGGCGTAGACGTTCGCGGCGTCGCGCTGAATCGTCGATAGGCGTGCGGCGACCGATTCCAGCTTGGCCCGTAGCTCGGCAATTTCGCCTGGTGTGCGTTGGATGGCAGTGAGAAGGTGTGGTGGAATCTCATAACCCGGATGTTCTAAGAAAAACGTCTCGAAGGTTTCGTCGAGTAGATCCTCGGGCACCATTACGAGACGCCCCGATAGAAACGCATCGGAGTAATCGTGAACGTGCATGGCAAGCTTGACGAGTTCGAGACGGCGTTCGACGACAAACACCGCAAACTGTGGCGCGAGCCTTTGCAGGAGTGAGAGCGGTTCGACGCCGGTCAAGATCCCCGGGGTCGAGACGCTGCCCGGCCCGAGTACCGACCCGTCAAGCTGTGCCTCGGTACTGACACGAGGCATCGAAGACCGTCCAAGCCAGACCCGGCGACCCTGGTCGTCCTGAAAGGTGACGCTTTCGGTGCCGTCACGGGCCGTGTCCCGCCGGCTACCCGGGGGGAGGGTGCTCGCGTGGATGCGTTCGGCCGTGTGCGCCTGACGCGACTGCAACGCGGCAAGGTTGCGATCATAGGTGCTGGTGCTTCCGAGCGACAATTCGTGTCCCTTCGGAAAAGGCGCGTGGGTGGGCGCAAACGAGCGACCCTGGGCGCTACAATATGCCGAATCGAATCGCCGCGAGAAACCCCACCCAACCAAACCACAGAAAGAGCATGATCGTGAGCGGCCACTTGGACATCGATGGCGCGTTCCCGGCCGGTACGCTCGGGTCTTCCCATTTCATTGGTTTCCGCTCCGTGGCGGCTTCGGTTGGTTCGTCTGGCGTGGAGGTCATCTTGTTATCATTACCCATACCGGCCGCCTTGGGCTTCGTATTGACCAAGCGACACACTTCGCGGCACCAGACCGCTTCCGCAGCAGTCACACTACTCCGCCACCTCCACTGTAACCGGTATTTCCACGCGGTCAAAGCCGGCCACGTTGGTCGTGATGGTGATGGTGGTGTCGTGTGATCCCGGCGGCAGGGTGCCATTCAGGCGAACCTCCAGGTAGCGGATGTGCCGTTGCGGTGTTCTTGCGGAGGAGGTCGGCACCACTGAGACAGCTTCAAGCTCCGATTGGTAGCTTGTGATATCCAACGAATTGCCCGGGTAGGTCTTGAGCCGCAGCCGCCGCACCATGCCGGCCGGCGTACCATCCTGTCGAAGCATAACGATCGGCGGATCGATCTCCAGCGGTCTCATCACAAGACCGTATACGGGTATTTCGATGACCGGTTGATCCGGGGCATTCGTCTCGATACGGAGCGTAGTGCCGAAAGGACCAGCGGGCACCTTGTCTCGTACGATGAGTGTGACCCTGTGTCGTTTCGCGGGGCCGGATAGGGCCGGCGGATCCACACTGACGTCGAAGATGTCCCCGGCCGTGGCGCGGAGTACACGAAAACCTGAACCGTTCGATGCGCGTACATTGACCGGTGCCAGTTTGTTTCCGGGACGCAGCAGACGTCGTGTCGCATCCACGACTTTGGGCAGCCAGGTGATATCACCCACCACCTCGACACGGATCGAGATGGGATGGCTGCGTAACGTGTCGCCGACTTTGACCTTCAGCGTGGCGTCCACCTTGAGTTTTCCCACGGTGGCCGACGGCAACACCCGGATGGTCACGCGCTGCCCAGTTGCATTCGTTTCGGTAAAGGGAGCATAGGAAAACGCAAGCGGTGTACCCTCCGGCACCTCGACACCCAACACCGTGACGTGTCCCCGCGTCGGGTCTTCCAGCACGTCAATGGTGCGAGAGGCACGGTCTCCGCGTTTTACGATACGAAGGTTCACGAACTGGTCTGGTATGACTTCGAAAAGCCGATCCACAAAGGCTCGGAAGGACAGCGCAAACTCCGGCTGAGTCGGATCGTTGGAGTACACCACGACCTTCTTGTCGTGTTCGCCGCGTCGCCCGGAGCTGTTAAACGACGCTTCCAACGCGAGGCTGCTACCGGGGTGGATGACCCGATCCTTCTCCGAAAGATTGACGAGAGTGCAACCGCAGCCGGGTTTGATACGGCTGATCACCAGGTCGGCGTGGCCGGTGTTCTTCAGCCGCCACGACATCGGCACGACATCACCGGCCTGAACGGTGCCGAGGTCGATCCTCGGTTGGTCAACGGAAAGATGCGGCGCACCGGAGTGCGTCGCCGGTGCCCCGGTCGTCTGTGCGTGGGGGGCCGCCCGGGCCAAAGACACCATGGCCGACCCGCCCACGATAAGAGCAGCCGCTAGCCGCCAACCATACTCTGCTCGACACGGAAAAGAGAACATGCTGTTTTATCCTTACTCATTACCCGGAGAAAAGGTGTCAGGATAAGCAATTAGGCATGCTATTGCATGCCGCCGTGTGGCATGGCTAAGCGAAACGCCGCCATGTGGACGATCGAAACTCATGCCTGCGCCTCCTGCTATTGCATGCCCTACCGGCTGACCCTTTTTCTTCGTCGCGCTACCCTTTACGCTTGGCTTTCAACAACATAGTCCTCATGTTTTCGCGTTGAGCCGCTGGGACGTTCTTAAGAAGCGACTCAATTCGTTTGCCTAGCCCTATTTGGGCGCTCTGCGTCTTAGGGAGCATCTTAAAAGCAAGCTTGACCACAGCGGGATCATTGGTTTCTACAATCTTTTTGGCTTTGGCGAGTCCATCCTTGCCGACCTCAGCCTTTAGCCGATCGATCTGTTCTTGAAGCGTACCACAAATACTTTTCCGACGCTTTTTCACGATAACCTTCTCCTATATCCATTGTTTTGATTTCGGCATAATAGCCATTTGTTCCATCTTTGCTCGAAATGAATCGATTGTCAATCGCGATAACCATGTAGGGCAGATGCGGGCGGCATGCCCACACGGCGGCACGCCATAGCATGCCCTACGGGGGATCACGAAGTGGGTGACATGCCCAACAAAGGTGGGTGGCATGCCCAAGCCGGAGGCGCGGGCATGAATGTCGATCGCAAAACATGGCTGCGCTTTGCTAAGCCATGCTGCATGGTCGTCTGAAGTCCGTTCCCCACCGTTCCGGACACGTCCGAGTCTCCCCTTCTCGCCCGGACACCTGAAGATGGGTATCATGTCCGCGTGATGTGTCGCGGCCCCCAACGAATTCGACCACTCCACCTCCCTCCTCGGATCGTGTCACAGATTCGCTTTCAAGTCGCGCTGGTATTGGCTCTTGCCGCAGGGCTGGTCAATGGCTGCGGCACCGATCTCTTCACGCCCCCGAACACCCCGCTGTTCACCACGCCGATCACGGTCAACGGCAGGTCGGCCGGGGACGCCATTATAGATACCGGCGGCGGTTATGACCTGATGCTCAAAGATCGGCACGGTCTGTCCGTAATCAAAACGCTCGACATTCTTATCTTTGATGGGATTACTACGGCTGAACTCACGGAGCCGTTCAACTACACCGCCGGAGGGTTCGGGACGCGGGCCGGTACCGCCCTGGTCGGCGTCGATCTGTGCAATTGCAACGGCGTCGGTTATTTCTTTATGAGAAAGACAGGTACGATCCTCGGACTGGATTTCGCACGTAGGTCGGCCAGCTTCGATTCAGTGATCCCGGCGAACGCGGTTTCGATCCCGTTCGCCCCGCCTCCTGCAAACATGGCCAGCTTCGACACGAGTTTTCTCGATATCGTGCTTTCCGACAAGGATGGACGTACCGTCACCGTGACCGCGTTGATCGACACGGGCGCGGCCACCACCGTCATGCGCCGCGGCCTAATCGGTACGCCTCCGTCATTGCTGGGTGGCCACGTATCGGTACTGATTACACGTGGAGAGTTGGGCATCGTCTCCGCGAGCGTTGGTCTGTTCGATACGCCCGGCCTACCGGATCTGCTCATCGGGCTTGACGTGATGCGTGCGTGGAGCAACAACTGGCACTTCGTCTACTACCCTGTCGGCGGAATGATGTACATAGTGCCTCGCTCGGTGGCTGCGCCTCCCGACGCAACTGCCGGCAACGAATTACGAACGGCCAAACGCTTACTTCACGGAGCGATTCCATAGCACGGGTTCTCCGTCGAAGTCACGCCTTACCGACCGAACAGGTTTTTGCGTAGGAGTTGCCCGGCGCAGTGAACCCGCCATGCCGTGTGCCGTGCGTATAGTTGTGGGAAAAACCACGGTGGTAGTACGTGCGATCCACCCGTGGAGAGTTCGTACCCCAGGTCGGTAAGTGGCCTCCGCCCCCACCGTTCGAGCCGCCGTCGTTGTGTGTCGTCAAGCTCGCTGCGCCACTGGCCAATGCGCGCGGGTGTGATCGCTTCGGTCGCACGGCCCTTCCAACCGAGCTCACGCGTGGCGATCCCTTCGACGTTGCCCGGTTGACTAGCCATCGCGTCTTCGTAGTCCAGCTCCAAGTGTGAGGCGATCCGGCGAAGTTCCTGTTCGGGGTGGTAAACGAAATCCTCATACTTGATGCAGCACAAGTCGAGCCCCGGCCGCGATTGCGCCCAATGTTGCCGGCGATAAAAACGAAGCCAGATCGCGAAGTTGACGTACAGATCTTTCGGCCCCCACGGCACTTTCGCCAGGCTCAACGCCACATCGCGACCATCACGATAAATGAGCAGAATCTTGGCGGTGGGAAAAAGCCGGACGATACGCGGCAGCACCAGGAGGTGACGCGGCGATTTGTCACCAAAATAGTCTACGTCGGTTCGGCCAAGCTTTCGGATATAAGCGGCGGCCAGAGATTGATAGCCGGCGATGATCTCTTGATCCGACCGGAGGCGACGCCTCGACGCAGGCAGGTCAATCCCCAGATCGGCGTTGAGCGTGCAGAGATGCTGAGCCTGTCCTGCGCGGGTGTGGCCCGCCACGTCGATGAAGTAGCCGGTTTCCGGCGGGATGATAATCCGGGAGTGACGGTTGAGGGCCTGCTGGAGCATCGTCGTACCCGACCGACCACACCCGACGATGAATAGCTGTTTCATAGCGCTCCCGGTGGAGGGTCCAACTTCATCACGCAAAAAAATGTCCACAAGATGGGGCTGCGGCTCTCGAAGCCATCATGCCTCCCACAACACCACTAACTTAGTCGCACGGTGTGGACTCTCGCAAGGTTGATATGTGGAAATCATTTCTCTTGACCCTGTGAAGTATGATGGCTAGGCTTATCCGGGCTCGCGGTGTGACCATTCTGGTTCGGCGGGGCTATTCGCGGCAGTCAGCCCAGGGAGTTTGCGATGAAAAGATTTGTAGGGATGGCGATGGTGGCACCGCTGCTGGCATGGATCGTTATCGCGGCTGGTTGCACCGAGGAGCACGCTGGTTCTCTGGATCACCGTGACCTCGGCAACGCCGATACGCCTTTGGTCCCAACGGGTTTGACGCTCGCCAATGCAGCCGTAGCCAAGGGCTCTGCTCAGTGGCAAAAGCTCCGCGAGCCGGCATTCGACCAGGAAACCGGTGACCAGACCGATACGGCCCACCCATCCGACCATGACACACCGGAGGCGGCTTCAAAAAACGTGGGTCATGCGGAAGACATCTCCTACCTGCGTCAGCTCATCGCAGACTACAACACGCTCGTCGAGGAAAAGAACTATGACGAGATGGTAGGGTTCTTTGTGGAGTCTCAGGTGGAGACGGCGGAAAAACTGGTGCAGGTGATTCCGGCGCTGGCGGCCAAGTTGCGGGAGCTAAACGCTGCACTACCGGAGCCGAACGCGGAGTTGGCTGCGTCAGTCGAGTCGATCACCCTGACCAAACTGTTCCATCTGGATGTCGACGTAATCAAGATCGTCTCGGACACGTCCGCGACGGGTGAACTGTCACCTTCCTCCGGTGGCGGCACGCTCAAGTTTGTCGTCGAGGAGGAGGACTGGTACTTCGAACATCCCATGGTGGCATCTGCGGCAGAAGCTCTGAATCAGTTGGAGCAGGGTATGGACACGCTAGACCAGGGTATCGCCGCCATCAAGAGCGGGTCGACGACCGGCGATGCACTGGACGCCACCGTGGGCACGGCCCTCGATATGTTGATTCCGCTCACGCCGGACACCGCCGGCGACGCGCCCGAACCGGAAGACACGATCGGCACTTAACACTATATTCCGCATGTTCCACGACTACCTGAGCCGCGAGCTTCGGCCCGCGCGGTTTCGAGGATTCGTGCTAGGCTCGGTAAAGATGTCATAGTCGCAATCGTTGTGAAACGTGGTTGGGTGGCATGGTCGAGGCTTGCGTGGCCATGTGGATCGCAGCGTAGCGTGTGTCCAATCGTGGACGCCAGGCCAACCTTTCGTCTTGAGGCGAAAGAATGACCTGCACTACAACGCGGTACGAGCCCCCAACCGCAGAAGAATTGGGCCAGCCCTTACGGTCGGCTCGTAGAGCGTCTCCATGACCGAACAGCCATTACCAGCACACAGCCTCTCCGAAGCCTTTTTTTACCTGTCGATCAATGCGTGCCCAGACTGCTCGACCGGCGTTCGTGATGCCGGTGAGGGCCGCCGGCTCACTGATGTGGCCGGGACCGCCCGCGTCGAAATCAAAACCACATGCCGGTCGTGCGGCGCGGTGGCCCGCGTAACATTCGAACTCACCGGTGATGACGATCTCGCCCGTGGGGATGGTATGCCAATCATCAACGGCTCCGACGACCGCTCGCGTCTGATCGATGTCGCCCAATGGCTGACGCTGTTTCGAATAACGACAGAGGCGGTCGCCCGGGAACCCGACAAGCAAGCGGCTCGGCTGAAGGGTATCGAAGCGGCTCTGTGCCTGGAGGAAGCGTTGAAGTTTTATGATGACGAGGAAAACGATTTGCCGGCGAGCGATGCGTTCTTCTGCGAGGAGTCGCGGCGGCGTTTTCGAGAGCATCCGGAACAGTTTTCTCGCCGCCGGCTCGTCGAGATGCGTGCGAAACTTCCCGCGCTCGACGTGATGCGGCGCAGCGCCTTACGCCGCCCGCGCCGCTCATGGTGGCGTTTTTGGGGTTGATCCTGCTCCCGTCCGTGTCTCCCCGACGAGTAACCCGCCCCCCACTCAAACCACCACGCCATCACGAAAAACGAGCTACCACCCTACGCCTTATGCCTTAACGATTTTTTTCCGGCCGGTCTTTACGTTCTTCGTGGCGTTGCGCGTATCAACGACGAGCCTAGCGTGCTTCACAATCCAAGGATAGTCGTAGCTCGTGTGATCGGTGGCGATGAGCACACAATCATAGGATTTCATCATGGCTGCCGTGAGCTTTTTGCTAGTCATGCGGAGATTGTGCTCGCGCTGTTTGGGCGTCTTGGCGACGAAGGGGTCGTTGTAGTCCACCTTTGCACCGCGTTCCTTCAGCATCTCGATCAGCTCGATCGACGGTGATTCGCGGATATCGTCGACATCCTTCTTGTACGCCAACCCCATCACAAGAATCTTGGAGCCGTTGATCGCCTTCTTCTTAGTGTTGAGCGCGTCCGCGATTTTCGCCACTACGAATTCCGGCATGGACGTGTTGATCTCACCGGCCAGCTCGATGAACCGCGTGGTCATGTCGTACTGCCGCGCCTTCCACGTCAGGTAAAACGGGTCAATTGGGATACAGTGACCACCCAGCCCCGGGCCGGGATAGAACGGCTGAAACCCAAACGGCTTGGTCGCGGCCGCGTCCACTACCTCCCACACGTCGATGTCCATGCGATCAAACAGCAGTTTCAACTCGTTAATCATGGCGATGTTGACGCTACGATAAACGTTTTCAAGAATCTTGGCGGCCTCTGCGACTTCGCAACTTGACACCGGTACGACCTTGCTCACAGCCGCACCGTACAACGCCGCGGCCACCGTCTTGCTGACCGGTCCCACCCCGCCGACCACCTTGGGGATGGTCTCGGTCGTGTGGTCAATCCGCCCCGGGTCTTCGCGCTCAGGGGAATACGCAAGGAAAAAATCCCGCTCGGCGCGAAGCCCACTCGATTCCAGGATCGGCTTGACCAGATCGCGGGTCGTGCCGGGGTAGGTCGTGCTTTCCAAGACGATGAGCTGCCCGCGTTGCAGATGGTCGGCCAAGAGATAGGCCGTGCTCTCGACAAAACTCATGTCCGGGTCGCGCGTTTTGTTGAGCGGCGTGGGCACACAGATCAGAATCGCATCGCATCCGCGTAACGCTTTGGGGTCATCCGTCGCGCTGAACTTCCCAGAGCGAACCACGTCCCTGATGAGCGACGACGGAATATGTTTGATATAGCTCTTGCCGGCGTTGAGCTGCAACACCTTCTTCGGGTCGGAGTCAAAACCGAGGCAGGTAAACCCCATCGAGCAGAAGGTCCGCATCAGCGGCAGACCGACATAGCCCATACCGATGATCCCGACGCACGCCGTCCGCTTGTCGATCGCGGTCAGCCAGGATTTTTCCGTCACGAGCACGCCACGTCCTGCACGGCCATTGCCCGTGCGTCGGCTGACCCGGCCGGCTTTTCCGTTCGCCATCACGGCTCCCTTCGCCATCATTCTCACCTATTCTTCCATGGTGCTGGCGGCCTTCCGCGTCCCCCACGGCGACAGCCACGGGGCAGCCAACCGACCAGTCAACTCGTTTTGTTCCGCAAACGCGAACCCACCACGGTCCCGTCCGAGAATCCAAGCCCGCAACCCCCGTGAACCGAACCGGATCAGACCACTGCCGCCGTATCGGCCGACGGAACCGCATACTATAATGTCGGTAGACGCCCCTGGCCAAACGACCGAAAACCGGGACGATACCCGCGTGGCTATCGTGGCTAAGGATCTGATATGGCCGGAATACTCGACGCATGAAGATTCAGGACGAACTCTCGCTTACCGACGTGACGCCGCGTGACATCCCGCTGGCTCGCCCGAACATCTCCCAGGCGGAGATTGACGCGGTCTCGGCCGTGATGAAAACGCCTCACCTCAGCCTCGGACCGAAGGCCCCGGAGTTTGAGCGGGCGCTGGCCGACTACTGTGGCCGGGCGCATGGCGTCGCTTGTTCGAGTGGGACGGCCGCCCTGCACATGCTCATGGTCGCCCACGACATCGGTGTCGGCGACGAGGTCATCACCACGCCGTTTTCGTTCGTCGCCTCCGCAAGTTGCATCCTGATGGTCGGTGCAAAACCGGTGTTTGTAGACGTGGACCCGGCGACGTGGAACATGGACCCGGCACGGCTCGAGACCGCGATCACGAACAAGACCAAGGCGATCATCGTCGTGGACGTGTTCGGTCAGCCGACCGACATGGACCCGATTCTGGCGATCGCCAACAAGCACGGCCTCATCGTAATCGAAGATTCGTGCGAAGCCTTGGGAAGTTCCTATCACGGCAAACGATGCGGCGGCTTTGGTGCGGCGTCTGTATTTGGGTTTTATCCAAACAAACAGCTCACCACGGGCGAGGGCGGGATGATCGTCACGGACGATGCCTCGCTGGCCGAGCGCTGCCGTTCGCTTCGCAATCAGGGGCGCGACGCCGGCGCGGGCTGGTTGCTCCACGCCCGGCTCGGCTACAACTACCGGCTAAGCGATATCCAATGCGCGATCGGGATCGTCCAACTTCAACGTATGGATGATATCATCGGTGAGCGAAGACGCGTCGAGGCGCTCTACCGATCCGCGCTGAACGGCGAGCCGCGCATTCAACTGCAAGAGACCATCCCGAACGTCGATACCAGTTGGTTCGTTTTTGTCGTACGGCTGAGCGACGACTACACCCCGGACCGGCGTGACGCCATCCTCGCACAGCTACGAGATCGCGGGATTCAGTGCAGCAACTACTTTGCCCCGATCCACCTACAGCCCTTTTTTGTGGAGTCTTTCGGCTTCGCCGCAGGTGATTTCCCGCTTTGCGAAGCGCTGTCCGAACGCACGATCGCCCTGCCGTTTCATCACCTGCTGACGAAAGATGACATTCAGTACGTTTGCCGGGAACTAAGACAGTTGCTCTAATAGGGAAAGAGGCGAACCGTCCATGCGTATATCCGAGGGCACCGTGAGAGTTGTGACAGCACATACCGGTGCCGTATCCACGAAAAGCGTTGATCTTCTTGCTCCCCTCCTTACCAAGGAGGGGCCGGGGGAGATTCCTGCTCGCTCGAAGACCCCCCCTCGATCCCCCCTTAGCAAGGGGGGAAGAAAAATTGCGGATATTCTTGCACGCGGCATAAGATCAAGACTGCGGCTGTTCGCGCTTCTCGCTCTACCGGCTCTTCTCGCGGCCATGGGTACCCCCGTCTCCGCGCAGCAACAGATGCCCGTACCGGAAGTCGCGGAACTCAAACGCAAGCCGATCGACGACGCCGAGCTACACCTGCCGGTGGATGATCGCACGGCCGTCGAGATTGACCGGTTCATCGGCGATCTCGGCTCGCCCGATTACGCCACACGCGAGGCCGCGACGGAAGCCCTGCTCAGCATCGGAGCGACCGCGTTCGCCAAGCTTCGCGACGCCTACCGGGGTACGGATGATTTCGAGCGGCGCGTGAGAATCGAGGGCATCGTCAAGACCGGATACCTCACCCATCACGTGTTCAGCAAAACCGGTTTTCTGGGCATGCAACAAGACCGCCAGCTTCCCGTGCCATCTCATGACACCGACCCACGAATCCCGGAGAATACACTCGGCATCAGAATCGGACGCATCGTCGAAAACACCGGTGCCGAACGCGCCGGCCTGAAGAAGGGTGACATCATCATCGAGCTGGACGGTGAACCGTTGGAGGGCGTGGGGCTGGAGTTGTTCGGAAGCTTCAGTGCGAAAATCCGAAAGACCGGCCCCGGCGGTCAGCTCAATCTCACGATCCTTCGCCCGGACGACGGCGTGTTCGAGGTCACGGCGACGCTCGGTCCGGTGAATCGTAGCAGTTTTAATAATGTCACCGGCATGCGTGAGATCATCCCCGTTGTCGACAAACGTTTTTTCATCTGGTGGGAACGCTACTTCAAAACCCCCAAGGTCGCCGCGTCATCAAACAAATAGCCCATCAGGAGGCTGGGCCATTGACTCGTGTGTGGCCAAGTATTTTGGTATTCCCCCCTTTCAGCAACGACTGACCTTCGTTGTTGCGATCAAGAACGAGGGATCACTCCGGCTGCGATGACCTTTGTCAAAAAGATATGGCGCGCCCGTCGGCTCGGCCGACTCCACCACAACCGATCCCCTCCGTGCGACGGTATCATCGTCGGCGGACCGGCAGACACCAGAAACAATCCGCCATCAGGTCAGCACCGAGTCTTGAACACGCCGATCTGCTCAAGCTGCTCGGTGATCTTGCCCACCCAGTCTCGGTTCGCGGCCGGACTCGCCGGGCTGGGGTGGAGAATCGTCGCGATCTTGATCTGCTGTCCCTCGAGCGCCGCTGCCGCACGTCGTTCGGCAAACTTACCGACGCCAATCACGTATTCCGGCTGAAGTAGCGCGACCATCTCACGAAGGGCACGATCACAGGCCGCCTCCAGCGTCGCACGTGTGGCAGCTGGCAGGCGATCGGGTGTGAAGTTGCGCCCCGACTCCTCCAGAAACGCGAGCGGGCAATAGTTGGCGACGAAAAAGCGAGAGAAAAACCGCTCGGTCGTCGTAAACCGATCCTTCGCCCAGCCCCACAGCCGCGCGCCACTCACCTCGCTGCGCGGGCAGTCGTAGCCTAGCACGAGGCGTTTCGGATGCTCACGCTTCGGTCGCTCGATCGGCGCGTCGATCCGCAGCCAATCGCGAACGAAGTTGGCTTCGCCAAAAGGCACGCCCGTCTGAACCATGCCCCACGGCCCCGGATTCATACCGAGCAGCACAATCTCGCGCCGACCCTGACCGTAACGCTGCAGGTATTGGGCGTGCGCCGCGCGAGCGTACACGAGGGGGTTATACACATAGGCGATCGGTGCGGCGGTACGTATCGGCTTGAGATCACGCACGAGTTGGTCGGCAATGTCGAGAAGCGTCATCGGATGGTCACCAACCCTGAGCCGCAGCTTGTAGCTTGCGCAGCGCAACGAAAGCGAGAGACATACGAACCCGAGTGGCCGCGCAGGCTCCCGATAAATCCGGAATGAGCCGCCCACCCCGAAAGAAAAGGGGAAATGGCATAGTGCATGAGGTTACCCGGAACCCAGGACCAATCGAAACCCGCGGCTGTGGCTCGGATAGCCGGGCGTGGAGCTGTTGGCGCGGTTCGCACAACGGCAGAAGCGAGCAAAGCTGGACCAGCTGCCGCCGCGAAGAACACGGAACGTGCCGGATCCAGGCCCTGTTGGGTCGGCACCCGGAGAAGTCGAATAATAACCCTCATCGTACCAGTCATTGCACCACTCATCCACATTGCCGGTCATGTCGTAGAGGCCGTAGCCGTTCGGTGCAAAGTAGCCCACCGGACTCGTATACGGCTCACTTCCCGTGATAAAAGCCGGGTGATAGCCAGATGTCGGGCTCGTGTCATACGAATCGAAAAAGAAACTGTTATAGTTCGCCCGGGCGTGCTGGATCGTATTGGTGTCTGGCCAGGAGAAGCGACGTCCTGCCACCCCACCCCGCGCCGCCTTCTCCCATTCCGCCTCCGTCGGCAGGCGATAGCCATTGGCATCCCACTTGACATAGGGAGCCAGCTCGCCCGTTTTGTATACCGTCGTCAGTGCGGCGTCGGTATAATAACAGGGCGTACGCCCTTCTTGTTCGGAGCGGGCGTTGCTCCATTTTACACAATCATACCAACTGACGCTATGTACCGGGTGGTCTGGGGCCTTGCCGCTGCCGGATATCAGATCGTAGCCGTTAGACACGGCCCATGTCCGCACGCCATCCCAGAGACCTTTCGTAACCTCGTACTTGCCGATGTAGTACGCGCTGAGAGACACCGTGTGAACCGGTAACTCGACGGACAAGCTTTCGTGAAACGTGTCGCCCATCTGAAACGAACCGGCGGAAATCAGCACTAATTCTGTATCACAAACGCCGGTGCTCTCGTTGCAGTTCTCTCCCGTGCCACAGGGGTCACCGCTGGAAACGCATGCGGATGTAGCCTCGTCGCAACTCTCAACACCGTTACAAAACAAGCCATCATCTCCACAGGGGTCACCGCTGGAAACGCATGCGGCCGTAGCCTCATCGCAACTTTCGACACCGGTACAGAACAGACCGTCATCACCACAGGGGTCACCGCTGGAAACGCACACACCAGCAGCCGGATCAGTCAGATCACAGCGCTCGGTGCCGTTGCAAAACACGCCATCGTCGACGCAATCAGCATCCGACGTACAACCCTTGAATGAGCCCCGGACCAACCGAAACCCGTAATCGCTAATTCGGAAGCCAGGCGTGTCGTAGTGGCGACTCGCACACCGGCAGTGGAACGCACCGAGGCCCCAACCGCCGCCGCGAAGAACTCGGTATGAACCTGACCCAGAACCCGTCGGGTCGGCACCCGGAGAGACCGTGTAATAGCCGCTATCCCGCCAGTCGTTGCACCACTCAACCGTATTACCGGCCATGTCGTAGAGGCCGTAGCCATTCGGTGCGAAGTAACCCACCGGGTTCGTATACGGCTCGCTTCCCGTGCTAAACGTCGGGTGATAGCCACGAGTCGGACTCGTGTCGTATGGATCGGGATAGGTGGGCCGGCTGTAATAGTTCGCACGTGCGTGCTGGATCGTATCCGCGTCCGACCAGGGGAATCGGTGTCCGGGCGTCCCGCCCCGCGCCGCCTTCTCCCACTCCGCCTCCGTCGGCAGGCGGTAGCCGTTGGCATTCCATTTGACATAGGGAGTCAATTCGCCCGTTTTGTACACGGTCGTCAGTGCAGCGTCGGTGTAGTAGCAGGGCGTGCGCCCTTCTTGTTCGGAGCGTGCGTTGCTCCATTTCACACAATCATACCAGTTGACGCTGTGTACGGGGTGGTCTTCGGCCTTGCCGCTGCCGGCAATCAGATCGTAGCCGTTAGACACGGCCCATGTCTGCACGCCATCCCAGAGACCTTTCGTGACCTCGTACTTGTCGATGTAGTACGCGCTGAGACCAACCGTGTGAACCGGCAACTCGTCGGACGAGCCTTCGTTGAAGGCATCGCCCATCTGAAACGAACCGGCAGGAATCAGCACCATGTTTGTATCACAAGCGTCGGTCGTCTCGTTGCAGGTCTCACTTATGGCGCAGGGATCTCCGCTGGAAACGCAAACACTAGCTGCCGGATCAGTCAGATCACAATATTCCGTACCGTTGCAAAACACGCCATCGTCGGCGCAGTCGGCATCCGACGTGCAACCCTCGGATTCGCGCAGGACTAGACGAAACCCGATGGTGTTGTTCCAATAATCGGGCGTGTAGTAGTAGCGATCTGCACATCGGCAGTAGAGCGCGAGGTCATTCCAACCACCGCCGCGAACAACACAGCCCGAACCGTTGACAGGCCCCGTCGGATCATTCCCCGAAGAAATCCCGTAGTAACCGCTGTCCCACCAGTCGTTGCACCACTCTACCACGTTGCCCGCCATATCGTAGAGGCCATAGCCGTTCGGTGCGTAGTAACCCACCGGACTC
Source organism: Planctomycetota bacterium (assembly GCA_024278775.1). The sequence continues at coordinate 36,148 of JAJRSP010000151.1, read as the reverse complement.
GTATACGGCTCGCTTCCCGTGGCAAACATCGGATGCCAGCCGCGCGTCGGGCTCGTGTCGTACGGATCCGAGGGATCGCTAAAATAATTGGCTCGGGCATGTTGGATCGTATCTGTGTCCGACCAGGGGAAGCGGTGCCCGGACGCTCCGCCCCGGGCCGCCTTCTCCCACTCCGCCTCCGTCGGCATCCGGTAACCGTTGGCGTTCCATTTGACATAGGGAGTCAACTGGCCCGTTTTGTATACCGTCGTCAGTGCGGCGTCGGTATAATAACAGGGCGAACGCCCTTCTTGTTCGGAGCGGGCGTTACTCCATTTCACACAGTCATACCAACTGACACTGTGTACGGGGTGGTCTGCGGCCTTGCCGCTGCCGGCGACCAGATCGTAGCCGTTAGACACGGCCCATGTCTGCACCGCGTCCCAGAACCCTTTCGTGACCTCATACTTGTCGATGTAGTACGCGCTAAGGCTAACCGTGTGAACCGGCAGCTCATCGGGCCATCCTTTATTAAACGTATCGCCCATCTGAAACGAACCGGCAGGGATCAGCGCCATACCTCTGTTCCGGCCCACGTACGCATTCATGAAAGCGGCCGTGTCGATCAGATCAATGTTCATGTCGCCGTCGATGTCAAACACATCGCACGCGAGAGGTGACTGTACTGCCGGACCGGAAGAGCTCTGGCAAACCTGAAAGGCGTTGTAGTCCAAGAGGTCTACATCGAAATCGCCATCGAAGTCGCCGAACACTCCACTCGTCCGGCGAAAATGATCAGCTCGAACCAGTTGTGACCCATCCCACCGAAACAGATTCTCATTTTCAAACATGCGCGGTTGCTGTTGGACCCGGGCTCGGTGATCCGAAGAAAAGGCATCACTTCCCGGAGTGGCCAAAGTCCGGGTGACTGCCGGGTCCGGAACGCCAGCCTCTGCCGCCAGCGGAAATAGAACCACACCCGTAAGAAACAACACGGGCACGAGCCATCGGCAAAGCACCCACACCGCCGCGGGGATCATTCCTCGCATATCCAAGATGCCACACTTGTTTGATCGTTCGGAAGCCATTCATTCCTCCCTCTCTGAAGAACCCCACTGCTACTCGCAACGGCATTCGATTCTGCCCCTCCGCTGCGCCCACCTATTGTACCAGAAAGGCCCTTAGAATGAACCTTTACCCTGCTCACAAGGGGGGGGAAACACGTAAGACAGAAAAGGCGAGGGGTCTCATTCTTCGGGTATTCCCGAAGGTCCGGACCACTTGGTTGGATGTTATCGGGGCGTCAAGAAGAACCGGCCCACGCATGTCGTACGAACTCGAATAGCCACTGCGGAGAATCGCTCGTCCTACAACTGAGCCGCAGCTTGCAGCTTGCGCGGCGCTACGACAGCCGAGCGACATACGAATCCGAGAAGCCGCGCAGACTGAGCAACACAACACCCTTTCCGATTCGAGTCCCCCACCTCTAAGAGATGGGCCACCCAGCCAAATCGGGAATGGAACACTCAACCAGCGCAGACTCAAACCGATCGAATGACCAGGAGAAATGGAAGGCTACAGCGCGGCAACGTAGTCGAGAACGTCACCGAAGCCCTCATCGCGCACGGAGCTGACTTTCCAGACAGGGCGATCTTTACCGATCACGCCGAGCAACTGCGCCTCGGTCGCGTCGGCACCGGGTAGGTCAGCCTTGTTAATCACGAACGAGGCGGCAATTTCCATAATTCCCGCCTTCGAAAATTGGATCGCGTCGCCGCTCTCCGGCATCAACAGCAACAGCACGTGATCGGACAGCTCATGGATGGACACGTCCGACTGACCCGCGCCAACGGTTTCTACGATCACATAATCAAAACCAAAACCGGCCAAAATCGCGACGACATCGGCCGCCCTCGGTCCGAGACCACCCTGCACACCGCCCGAGGCGAGACTGCGAATGAAAAAATCATGATCCGGAGTGCCGGTCATCATACGCAACCGATCCCCCAAAAGCGCCCCGCCGGTCAGCGGACTGCTCGGATCAATCGCCACGACGGCCACCTTCTTACCCCGATCGCGAAGCTGATGCCCCAATCGCGAGATGAACGAACTCTTACCCACACCCGGCGAACCCGTCACGCCGATGATCTTGGCACTGCCCGTCGGCGGCTTCCAGTCACCCAGGCTTCCGCCCCGCTGCACGATCGATATCAGCCGGGCGAGCGCACGGTTGTCTTGGGTGTCATATCGAGAAATAAGATCGGCAACCGGTTCCTCATCGCGCTGCCCCGCGAGCTGATTGACGCTCTCGATGATATCATCCACCGATGAACCCGGATTGAACACGGCGGCCACACCCATCTCACGCAGCTTGGCGTGATCGCTCACGGGCACAATCCCCCCCAACACGATCGGGATGTGTTCGATGTCGAGCGACTTTCGGAGGCGCAACAATTCCGGCATGACCGTCATGTGGGCGGCCGACAGCAGACTCACGCCGACCACATCCACATCTTCCTGCAGCGCCGCGTGCATCGTCGCCTCGCAGGTCTGCCACAGACCGGTATAAATCACCTCGATCCCCGCGTCGCGAAACGATCGCGCGAGAACCTTCACGCCCCGGTCATGACCGTCCAGCCCGATCTTAGCGAGCAACAGCCGCGCATGCGCCTTCGTCACGTGAGATTGCTCCGCTCCATCAATGCCAGCCATAAGCACTACCATTCCGGTCCGCCATCATACCCGCCGAAGACCTCTTTCATCGCAGCCATCATCTCGCCGACCGTCGCGCCGGTCTTGGCGGCCTCAATCAACGCCGGCATCATGTTCGCATCAGACTTCGCATCCAGGCGAATACGATCCATCGCCGCGGCGTGTTTTCTCGAATCGCGTGATTGTTTGAGCGCTTTCAGCCGTGCGACCTGCGCATTTTCCGTCTCCTGGCTGATCTGCAGAATGTCTACCGTCGGGGCGCCGTCGTCGACAAAATCAGTCACGCCTACCACCTTCCGCGCGCCCGAGTCCACCGCCCGCTGTTCAGCCTGGGCGTTTTCGGCGATCGACCGGCGGAAGTAGCCTCGATCAATCGCGGGGAGCACCCCGCCCATCGCCTCGATCTGATCGAAGATTTGCTGCGCCTTCGCCTCGATGTCGTTCGTCATCTTCTCCACGAAATAGCTACCGGCCAGCGGATCCACCGTCTGCGTCACGTTCGTTTCATAGGCGAGAATTTGCTGCGTGCGCAGGGCCAGCGTGGCCGCCTCCTCCGAGGGAAGCGCGAGCGTCTCGTCCATGCTGTTGGTATGAAGCGATTGCGTGCCCCCGAGCACGCCGGCCATCGCCTGATAGGCCACCCGCACGAGATTGTTCATCGGCTGCTGCTCGGTCAAGGTCACCCCGGCCGTCTGACAGTGCATGCGCAACAACCACGAGCGTTCGTTCTTCGCGTGAAAACGATCACGCATGGTGTGGGCCCAGATGCGCCGGGCCGCACGAAGTTTGGCGATCTCCTCGAAGAAATCATTGTGGACATCAAAAAAGAAACTAAGCCGACGCGCGACGGCATCCACATCGAGACCGCGCTCGATGGAAGACTGCACGTATTGCATGCCGTCGATCAGTGTAAACGCCAGTTCCTGGGCGGCCGACGCACCGGCCTCACGGATGTGGTACCCGCTCACGCTGACCGTATTCCATTTCGGCATGTGCTCGGTGCCGTATTCGATCGTATCCACCACCAGTTTGACACTGGGCACGGGCGGAAACACATACTCGTTCTGCGCGTGAAACTCTTTGAGAATATCATTCTGCAACGTGCCACGGAGTTGGTCCAGCGGCACGCCCTGCTCTTGAGCGACGGCAATATAAAACGCCAGCAAAATCGCGGCCGGCGCGTTGATCGTCATGCTCGTGCTGACTTCGCCCAGGTGAATACCGTCAAACAACCGCCGCATGTCATCCAACGAAGCCACGGCCACCCCGCAGCGCCCCACCTCGCCCAGCGCGAGCGGGTCATCACTATCGCGTCCCATGAGCGTCGGCAGATCAAACGCCGTGCTCAGCCCCATCGTCCCCTGCTTGAGCAGGTACTTAAATCGCTGATTGGTATCCTCGGCCGAGCCGAAACCCGCAAACTGACGCATGGTCCAAAGCCGCTCGCGATACATCGTGCGATGCACCCCGCGGGTATACGGAAAGGCACCGGGCTCCCCCAGCGATACCGCCGGATCAAACGCGCCGATATCTTCCGGACCGACAAACGGCTGGTCGGCGTCAGACCGACACACTGGCTCTTGCGGCGTCACGCTCATCCCCTTTACTCCATCCACTGGGCGGTTCGCTTTTCGAGAAACGCGGCCATGCCCTCTTGGCTCTGTGTCTGTCGGAAGCAATCAGCGAAGGCTGAGAGATCATCCATGTCCCGCGAGGCGCGCTTCGCCAGCGCAATGGCAGCAGGGGCCGCCCGCTTGAACGACTTACAAAAAGCCGTGACCCGCGGTGTCAGGTCGTCGGCCGAGTTGACGATTTCATCCACCACGCCCCACCCCACGCCCTCTTCCGCAGAGACCGGTAAGCCGCTCATGTAGAGCTTCTTGGCGTGCGAGGGGCCCACGAGTTTCGTGAGCCGGCCAATGCCGTTCCAACCGGGAATCAATCCGAGCGTCACCTCGGGCAGGCCGAGCTTGGCGTGCTTAACGGCAATCCGGAAGTCGCACGCCAAGGCCAACTCAAGACCACCACCCAACGCGGCCCCGTTGATCGAGGCCACAGTGATCGAGGGCAACGACTCCAGATCATTGAAGACGCCCTGGCCAAACGCGCCATACTCCCGCGCCTCGGTTTCGCCAAACTGTGACATGGCCTTGACGTCAGCCCCGGCCGCAAACACCTTGCCCTCGGCACGGACGACCGTTGTTCGAACCCTTGGATCACGTTTCACTTTCGCGATGGCGGCACCGAGACTGTGCAGTACATTGTACGAGAGCACGTTGATACCGGAGTCCGTCACGAGCGCAATCGTCGCATGAACGCCATCAATCTCGACATGGACGGTCGTCTCACTCATAGCGGTAGAACCCCTGTCCCGACTTTCGTCCCAACCGCCCCCCCTGCACCATCTTTCGGAGCAGCGGACAGGGCCGGTAGCGGTCCTCGCCCAGATCGCGATGAAGCACCTCGATGATGAACAGGCATACGTCAAGCCCAATCAGATCCGCCAGCGCGAGCGGCCCCATGGGATGGTTCATACCGAGTTTCATAATGGTATCAATCGCTTCAGGCTCGGCGACGCCGTCCTGCAACGTAAAAATCGCCTCGTTGATCATCGGCATCAACACTCGGTTGGAGACAAACCCCGGGTGATCCTGGCAGCAAACCGGGGTCTTGCCTACCGACTCGGCAAGCTGCACCGTCCGCGCGACCGTGTCGTCGCTGGTCTGTAGACCACGCACAACCTCGACGAGTTTCATCAGCGGCACCGGGTTGAAAAAATGCATCCCAATGAAACGATCAGGTCTGTCGGTCACGGCCGCCAACTGCGTGATGGAAATGCTGCTGGTATTGCTAGCGAGAATACCATCGTCTGACACTTGCGCCTGCGCACTTTTGAGAATCTCAATCTTGACATCCGGACGTTCGGTGGCCGCCTCCACCACCAGACCACACGCCCCAAAATCCGACAGGGCACTCACGGGGGAGATTCGATCCCGCGCCGCTCGGGCATCTTCGGTAGCGATTTTACCTTTTTCCGAAGCACGATCGAGCATCTTGCCGATCTGGGCCATGGCCGACGACATCGCCGCCTCAACTGCATCATACAAGGCCACGGAATAACCGCCCTGCGCAAAAACCTGCGCGATGCCACGTCCCATGGTACCTGCACCAATCACGCCCACCTTGATGTCTTGCTTCGCCATCTTTGAGAACCTCAACCCGTCTCGTCATGTGAGGGAAACCACGCGCCACCATTGGGGCGTGTCATGTCAACCTACCGCCGCCCGACATCACGCCGGAAGCGAACGTGCGATCACCAGACGATGGATTTCGCTGGTGCCTTCATACAACTCGGTAATCTTGGCATCGCGCAACAAACGCTCCACCGGATAGTCATTGCAGTATCCATATCCGCCGAACACCTGCACGGCTTGGTTGGCGGCTCTGCTGCAAAGCTCGCTCGCGTAGAGCTTGGCCATGGCTGCGGCGCGAACGTAATCCTCTCCCAAGTCTTTCAGCCACGCGGCCCGATAGACAAGTCCACGCGCCGCCTCAATCCCCACACGCATGTCGGCCAACTTGTTCTGAATCGCCTGAAATGCCCCAATCGGAGCGCCAAACTGCACACGGGTACTCGCATACGACACCGCCTCACGGAGACACGCCTGCGCAATACCCAACGCCTGCGAAGCGATCCCGATCCGACCGCCGTTAAGCGTCGTGAGCGCCACGCGCATCCCACGACCGCGATCACCCAACAGCGCATCCTCCGGAATGACACACCCTTCAAACACGAACTCGGCCGTCGAAGAACAACGAATGCCCATCTTCTTTTCGAGCTTTCCCAGCCGCACGCCGGGCGTATCGGTTTCAACAATGAAGGCCGATAAGCGGTGCTTCGGCTCGTCCGGATCCGTCACCGCAAGCAGGACCATCACGCCGGCCTCTTTGCCATTGGTCACAAAAATCTTCGCCCCGTCGATGTGCCAGCCATCGCTCTTCAGATTGGCTCTACAGGTGGCCGCTCCGGCATCGCTACCACTACCCGGCTCCGTCAAAGAGAGACAACCGATCATCTCGCCACCGGCCAAAGCCGGCAGATACTTCTTCTTCTGCGACTCGGTGCCGAACATCATGATGGGGTCGACACAAAGCGATTGATGGGCGCTCAGAAACACACCCGTGCCGGCGCACGCCTTCGAGACCTCTTCCACCACCATGGACGATGCGGTCGTCCCCATGCCGGCACCACCGTACTCCTCGGGAATCGCGATCCCCAGCAAGCCCATCTGCGTAAGCTTCATAACGAGTTCCTGCGGCATGATCGCCTGGGCATCTCGCTCGGCCGCACCCGGTGCGACTTCGCTCATCACAAACTCGCGCACCTGCTGCTGGAGCAGTGCATGATCGTCGTCAAAGTCGAAGTTCATCGTATACGTCCCTTTACAACTGAAGCAGGTCCCGCGCGATAATCAAACGCTGGATCTGGCTCGACCCCTCGCCTATCTCGCAGAGTTTCGCGTCGCGCATGTACCGCTCCACCGGAAAATCCTTTGTGTAGCCATTGCCGCCGTGAATCTGAATCGCATCAAGACAAATCTTCGTCGCCATTTCCGACGTCTGAAGTTTGGCGATCGAGGCTTCAATGTTGCTGGGCCGGCCGGCGTCGGCTAAAACGGCCGCCTTGCGCGTCAGCAAGCGACCGGCATCAATCTCCACGGCCATGTCTGCAAGCATGAACTGGATCGACTGGTGCTCGAAAATCGGTTTGCGAAACGCATGACGCTCATGTGCGTAGCGAAGCGCCTCCTCGAAGGCACCCCGGGCAAGACCGATCGACAGCGCCGAGATGGTAATCCGCCCACGCTCCAGCACCTTCATCGCATCAATAAACCCGCCATGAAGCTCGCCACAGAGATGATCTTTAGGGATTCGCATGTCGTCGAAAGTCAACCCCACGGTATCCGACGCACGCATCCCCAGCTTGTCTTCCTTGGGGCCGATTGTGAAGCCGGGCGTGTCGCGGTCCACGATGAACGCACTGATCCCCTTGGCACCGCCTTCGGGCTTGGTTTTAGCCATGACAACAAACACGCCGGCACGGTGACCGTTGGTGATCCACTGCTTAGAACCATTGAGAACCCACTCATCACCATCGAGTTCGGCCGATGTCTGAAGGGCAGCCGCATCACTGCCACACCCCGGCTCACTCAGCGCCCACGCACCTAGCATCTCGCCGGCAGCAAGCTTCGGAAAGTATCTTTTCATCTGTTGATCGTTGGCCGCGCGAACCAGATGAGCGCTGCACAACGCGTTGTGGGCATCGAGCATCAGCGCCGTCCCCCCGCAGTGACGCGCGATCTCTTCCATAATAATCGTGGCTTCGGTATCTCCGAAACCGCATCCGCCGTACTCCTCCGGAATAAAAATCCCCAGAAAGCCGAGTTTCCCGAGTTCAGTAATAATCTCACTGGGTATGCTGCCTTCGCGATCCCAAGTGCGCGCATTCGGCGCGATTCGCTCCGCGGCGAAACGACGCGCGACTTCCTGAAGTGCCAAGTGATCGTCAGAAGTAGTAAAATCCATCAGCGATGCGCCCCTATGTCTGCAACATTCCGTGTGTCAAAGATTTAGGTGCTTCCCTCGTGAAAACGCACCAATCCAACTTCATTCTATTCTCACACCCGATCGAGCACTTCGGCACATCCACGACCGGCAACCCAGCAAATGCCATGCCAACATGTCTCGCAAGTCAATCTATCTTACCACCTATCGTCCCGAAATAGACGCCCATCTCCGTTAGCCCATCTCCCTTAGGATGCCCGTGCCAGTTGCCGCGCAATCACGACACGCTGAATCTCACTAGTGCCTTCGTAGATCGAGGTGATCCGCGCGTCCCGAAAAAGCTGTTCGACGCGGCATTCGTTGACATAACCCGCGCCGCCGTGAACCTGTACCGCGCGATACGCGATTTTGTTGGCCGCTTCCGAAGCATAGAGCTTCGCCATCGAACTCGCACTGCGGCTGGCGGAACCGGAATCAACCTCCTGCGCCGCACGCCATACCAACGCTTTTCCCGCTTCCAACTCCACGCAACTGTCCGCAATCATCTCGGCCACTGCAGGAAAGCTGCCGATCGGCTGCCCAAACTGCTCCCGCTGCCGCGCGTAGCTCACCATCTCCTCCAAGCAAGCCTCGGCGATACCCGTCGCCTGCGCGGCGATACCAATCCGTCCGCCGTCAAGCCCGGCCAGGAACACCTCCAGACCACTGCCGAGTTTACCAAGCCGGTGATTGGCCGGAACAAACGTCTCGTCAAAGTTGATGATGGCCGTATCGCTGCCGCGAATCCCCATCTTTCCATTGATTTTCGTACGCTCGATACCGTTGGATTCGCCATCGATCAGATACGCACAGAGCATCCCGGCCTCCGCGCCGTCGCGCCGCCGGGCCATGGTGAGGAACCACCGGGCAGCCATACCATTCGTGACCCACATTTTTTCCCCGCTGATGCGGTATCCGCCGCCAATCTCAACCGACTCCGCTTTTGCCGCCGAGGCATCGCTGCCGGCCCCCGCCTCGGAGAGACAAAACGCCCCCAGACTGTCCGGCGAACCCCACTGCGACAACAGCTCGCTGCGCATCGGCTCCGCCACGCCTTTGTCCAGCACGCGTCCCACCATGCTGTGGACACTGACAGTCACACAAGTGGAGGGCGAAAACCGGGCGAGTTCATGAAGAATGGCCGCGTAGGTCTTGTACGAACAACCAAGACCACCCAGCTCGGAAGGAACCAGCAGGCTCAACAACCCCATTTCGGAGAGCTTTCCGGTGACCTCAGCCACCGAAGACTCGTCTTTGTCCCATGCCCGGTCACGCGAAAGCAGCTCACTCCGCGCGAATTCACGGACAGCACGGATCAACACCGCATCGTCATCACTCAGGTTGGCCTCGATCGGCGCTAACGGCATAGGCGTCCACAAATCCCTTCCGCGTGTTTCGTCATCCGAAGCCGCCAACCCAAGCCTGCACCGCGCGCCAACCGACTCACGGGCGAAAACTCCGCCGCCTCAAACGTCTCTGATCACAACAGCCCCTGTACCACACCTTCCAACGGAGGAAAACGGGGTTTCCATCTCTCCGGAGTATAATCCCAACTACATCGTCCGGCAACGCAACGAAGCTGTTTGAATATGACTCCCCACGTCACAATCAGCCCGTCCCGCAGGACTACCGAACGGTAGGACAATTGAACTTCGAGGCTGTTGAACTGTGGGACCGTTGTACTGCGGAACTGTTGTGCGATAAAAAAAGGGCCGCCCCATCGGACGACCCTAATACTTCGTACTTGCACATCCGAGCCCACCACCTGACCGGGGCCCACCCGGACGCTCCTACTGCGAAGCCACAGTGGATGGAGCCGTGGGCTTAGTAGCGATCCCTTCCGCGACCGCCGCCGTAGCCACCGCCGCCACCGCTTCTCGGCTCGCGCGGTCTGGCTTCATTGACCGTAAGGGCACGACCATTCTGGTCGGTACCGTTCAGCGCATTGATGGCCGACTGGGCCTCATCGTCCGAACCCATCTCTACAAATCCAAACCCCTTGCTACGGCCTGTCGCGCGGTCATTGATGACCTCTGCGCTTTGCACGGTGCCGTATTCCGACAACATGCGTTCCAGGTCCGCACTGCTTACTGTGTAAGGCAGATTTCCAACATACAGCTTTTTGCCCATCGTACGTTCTCCAATCGATGGCGGCTCGACCCACTCATTTCTCTTTCAGGGTCGTCTGTGAAAGTGGCCGATCAATTCGGCTCATTTGGAAGGAGGACGATCCAGGCATTGCCTTGGGGCCACGCTATAACCACCGCGCAGCCACCTCGGTCGACGTACCAACCGGACACCACTCTATCCAAACGGAGAGGAAATGCAAGCCCCTGGAAATAAATAAATGCACCCGCACGAACTGCCCAATGTTACGAAACACCCCCTATCGGCCGTCAAATAGCACAAATTACAACGTCACCGCCCACTTTAGCGGATACTCCTGCCACATCAGATCGAAAAAACCAATCTCCGACGGCGCTCGATATCCGGTTCGGCGAGAACGCCGTGACGACTTTTTCCATCTGTTGAGTATAATCCGGGCTGTGTTCAGGCCTTCATCAAAGGACGACATCGTGCGGAAGCCCGAACAGAAAACTACGGCAGCGTGTTGATGCCCAACTACTCAAGACATCAGAAAAAAATCATCGATCGTTACTACGACCACCGTGACGAGATCATGCTCGCCAAGCTCGGCGAAATTGTGACGGAGCTGTTCCTGGCCGAATCCGATACGAAACGAACCACACTCTGGGACCGCGCACGCAAAGCGATGGTCAACCTCAAAACACCACCCAAGATCATCGAACACCTCTGCGAAAAAAAAGACATTGAAGCGTTGGCCCGAAATCTACGGGACTGGACCGCCCAAGCCCAAAAAAACTGAGGGCGAAACGTGACCCGTCGGGAAATGGCTTGTTCGGGAGACATCCACCGCTACTGACGGCAAATAATCCGACTCTGTACTCGAATCCCAGGGTGTTCGAGAGAAGTTCGGCGAACCGCCTGCGTGGGGTCGAGACCGATAAACGCAAGGTTTTGCCCGCTACCGTGGGTCGCTTACGATCCATGGTGGGTCCGAGGGACCAAACGAGGAGTTGTGGATGCTCAGCCAACTACTAATTGTCAGGCTCCGAGCCGCAGAAAAGGCCTGTCGCGATGAGCGACTGGACGAGGCCTACCGTTTGGCCACCGCTACGGACATCCGCACACATCGCCGAGGGGCGGCCATACTCACTTCGCTCACCGAGAAATTCGTCGAACGGGCTCGGGATCACTACCGGTCAGACCGCTTCACGGAAGCGCTGATGGACCTGGACAAAGCAGAAGCCGGCGGCGTCATGCGGGATGAAATCGACGAACTTCGCAGGAACATACAGATCGTGGCTGCGGAGGCGCACCGCCGTCAGCAGTCTCGCCATGATCGACTGCACACAGCCAAGCGACGCATCGAGGGCGGCTCACTCGCCGCGGGTCGGAAGCTATTGGAGCAGGCCCCCACGGAAGATCCCGACGCCGCGAGGCTGCGCCAACTGGCGAATGACCGTGTCGAACAAGCCGGTGACATGGCCGGGCAGATCGAAGAGCTGATGGATCAAAGTCAATATGCCGCCGCCGCCGATCGTATGCGAAAACTAAAGGCGGTCGACGCTCATGCGGAGGGTTCGGTCGCACTCGAAAAACGTCTTTGCGACGAGGTGATCGAAAACGCCAAGGCGGCACTGGCCGAGGGCAAAATCAAACGGGCAAGCGATGAACTCGCCTGCTTGGATTCACTGGGTCGGCACCTTCCGGCGCGCCGTGAAGTGGACGACATGATATCCATCGCAGCCCAAGCGGCCTCCGCCCTGCGAAGGCATGACTACGCCAGCGCACGACGCCACGCCATGAGCCTCGGACGGCTCCTGCCGGGGTCGAAGTGGGTGAATGAGACCGTGGAGCAACTGCGACACCTCGAAGACCTGCACACGGCCATCGCCGCGGGACCGATCGGCACCGTCCCCGAGAAAACTACGCCCGACAATACCGCTGAGGGAAGTGGGAAGGCAGGCAGTGGGCCGCCCTTCGCCAAGCCAATCCATGTCCCAAGGACGCCGGTCCAGCCATCACCGGCCAGCCCTCCCCCCACAATGACACCGGAAACGCTCCCGACGAAGCTGCTTCTTCTGGTGGATGGCGGCGGAAGTTATCTGATAATCCGCGATGGTCGCGCATCCTTGGGGCGCGCCGCCGCTACTGATCCGGCCGACATCCCCCTGTTTAGCGACATCGCCTCACGGCATGCCCACGTAGAGCGTGTGGACGATGACTACTTCCTCTTCAGCGCAAAGGAGGTGGAGATTGCCGGGCGTGTGGTAACCCACCACCTGTTGAGAAGTGGCGATCGTATCGTACTCGGCAAAACGGCCAAGCTGACCTTTCGCGTGCCGAGTCGGAAAAGTCCGACGGGCGTTCTCGACCTGAGCGACACGACAAAAATGCCCAACGACGTTCGACGGATTGTCCTGTTTCACCAGCAAGCGATTCTCGGCGAAGGACCGCACGCCCACATTCCATGTCGTCACGCCGGTCCGCCGCTGGTGCTGTTCGAACGTCGACGGGTGCTCTGGCTCCGCCAGAAAAGCGACGGGCATAACGACGATAGCGCGCAGCCACTTCGGCTCGGTGAGTCGATCGAGGTGGGCGGCGCGAGGATTACCCTGGAACCCTGGCGGGTACGCCCGCCGGGCATGAGCCTGGGGTAAGAAACCACGGTACCCACGGCATGTCACGCCCACGGTATCATACGCAGCGACGTGCGGTATCATCCGCACCATAGGACGAAGGCAGACATCATGGCCTACACCTTCAAACACGGCGATCGACCGATCGACGGCTACACGATTCAACGTGCGGTCGGGCGCGGTGGATTCGGCGAAGTCTATTACGCTATTAGCGACGGCGGGCGTGAAGTCGCCATCAAATATCTTCGTGACAATCCGCAGATCGAACTGCGCGGCGTCAGCCTCGTGATTAACCTGAAGAGCCCGCATCTCGTCTCCATCTTCGATGTTAAGAAGACGCAGGACGACGAGTACGGGATCATTATGGAATACTGCTCGGGACCGTCGCTTCGTGATCTACTCATCGCGGAACCGAACGGCTTCGCACCGGAAAAAGCCGCGTTCTTCCTCCGCGAAATCGGCAAGGGGCTCGCCTATTTGCACGATCACGGGATCGTGCATCGCGATCTCAAGCCGGGCAACATCTTCTTCGACGACGCCTACGTCAAGATCGGCGACTACGGACTCAGCAAGATCATCTCGGTGTCGCGGCACAGCGCTCAGACAGCCAGCGTCGGCACCGTGCATTACATGGCCCCGGAGATCGGAAGCGGCAACTACTCACGAGGCGTCGACATCTACGCGCTCGGCGTCATGCTCTACGAAATGCTGATGGGGGCCGTACCCTTCGAGGGTTCCACCATGGCCGAGGTGCTCATGAAACACCTGACCTCCCAGCCGGAACTGGATCAGCTACCCCAGCCGTTTGCGAAGGTCGTACGCAAGGCGCTCGAGAAAGACCCGAAAGATCGCTATCAAACCGTTGACGAGATGGTGGAGGAACTCCTCGGTGCGGAGGAGATCCAAAAAAGCGTCGCCGGCTTTAGCCCCAAGAGCTTACAACACGCGGTAGCACAGGTCGGCGGTGCCAGACATGCCTCGCCGCGACCCTCGCCCAACCCGATCCCCAGAGGCACACCGCCGAAGTTGCCTCCCTATGCCGTTCCCGTCGGATCGGGTCCACCGCTCACGGGCAAGGCCAGGAAACGAATGGACCGCATCGCACGGAAAGTCGAACGAAAACGTGCCAAACTCGACGGGCGGCGACCGAGCTACGACGCCGCACGCCGGCCACGAAACCTCATCCCCCCATCTCCAGAGGGGCAAGAGTTTCTCAGTAAGCGTCTGCGCCGGCGGCGCATGCTGCTGACGGTGTTCATGGGCGCATTGTTGTCGGTGGCGCTGGGCATCGTGTGTGGCACATCGACCAACGTAGACGAGATCGGCGGTACGGCCGGGATGCTCATCCCCGCGCTGACGCTCGGCATCGCGCTAAGCCGCAAGGCCTACCGATGGTTCGGCGTCGAAGATGGACCCGGCTGGGCGGCTAAATTGATTCGCGCGGGCTACGCCGCGCCGCTGCTGGCCGTCGCGTGCGCGCCGGTAATGGATCGGTATGGCGACGGGGGTATGGTCGTGTGGGTGGCGATGTCAATTGTGGCGATGCTCTTCAATTGGGACAAGACGCTCGATATGTCGGCCGGCGGCGAGCTGAGCTTCGGACGGGCCATTTGGACGGGTTTCGCGGCGATGATCACCTACGCCATCGTCTCCGGGATCACGTCGGGCGGAGCGATGGGCGAACTCATGGGGGCGATTGCCGGTGCCGCGGGGATCACCTCGCTTCTGCTGCAAGCGTCTTCCTGGTGGCTGGTTCCCGTAAGCGAGCCGCACGGCGACGGTCCCGAGGGGGGCGGCTACGGCGATGGCTATGACGATCGCCACGGCCCCAACGAAGGTGGCCCCGCCCCATACGACACTCCACCTTCCGCGGCCGAAGCGGAAACCATCGCTCTCGGCGCTCGACCACCCGTGGTGCCCTCAGCCGACAACGACGCACCGCACGAATTCCAAAACATGCAGGATCAACTGGCAGATCCGCGAACGCGCTGGGGTGTCACTCGTGCATTTTGGGGAGTGATCGCGTTTTTAGCGATGATCGGCTCGATCGTAACATTTATCTTTGCCATCGTAGGCAGCACCGGGGAGCTCACGTCTAATTACCACGATCATACTGCACTTATTATTGCATGCGTCGGGCTTGCGTCCGTCAGCATCTTCGCCCTGCGAAAGACCACCGCCATCAAACGCGACGGCTTCTGGCGAGAGACGCTCCGCCCGCTGATGCAGTCGGCGTGTTTGTTCACCATCGGAGCCACCATCACCGTTGTGGCACGCGAATGGGATCACATCGACGCCGCTTCCCAAATGCGATGCCTCGCCGACGACGAACGGGCTGCGGCAATTAGCGGATTGGTGATCGCCTCGATCATGTTTATCGCTTTGACACTTTTCACGGGGCGAGGCAAACGCCGGTCTCAGGGTTTTTTGACCGGACCTGTTCCCCTCGCCGCGACGGCGGACCATGCGCCAAATGACGATGGGGGTAGGGTGGTGAATGTCGGCCATCCCTACCCGATCAACCCACTCACCTCTGACGAAGGAGGCGCGTGATGGACACCGTGGGCTTTCCGCAGCTAATGGGAATGAGCTGGCGGATAGCAATGCTCCTGCTTCTACTGGGCGGTGTGGCAATACTTGTGGTGATCCTCGCAAACGCACGCGGCGGACGCTCCCGGGCACCGGGCACGCTACTGGCGGCCATGCTCGCCGTGGGTGTCGTGCTGATGCTCTCCATGTTCGCCGGCCCCTCAAGAAGATCCACCACGGCAACCCACTCGGACCGCTCCGGGATCGCCGCTACACGTTCGTCAGGAGAACGTGCCACTGCACGCGCAACCGAGAAAACCGAGTCACATCTCCGCGACGATCATGGTTCCGCAGCCACCTCGACAACCGACATCGACTTGAACGCCGACGATGAACACTTCGGAATTGTCATTTCGAGTGACGGCGATTCCCGCACGATCTCTCTCGGCCACCGGGTAAAACGGCTCGGCACACGTCTGGACCGGGTCGGCTCTCGCATGAGCCGGCTCGGCCAACGTCTGCATGCACGCCTCGACGGCACACTCGGCGTGAGTGGTACCAGGTGGGTCATCTCCGGCAGCGCGATCTTTGCGCTGATGTTCGTCGGGTACGTGGTGCTCTCCGCCACAGCCAAAGGGAGATTCAATTGGCCGCTGCGTGTGCTATCGGTCATGACGTTAGCGGCCATCATCGCGTGCATCGCCGCCGTACGCCATGTTCGATAGGGGTAAGCCTACTTCTTCTCTCATAAGGTGCCCCGCACCCGACACGCGCGCTCCTTCGAGCTGTCGGTGGCGTGTCGACAAGAGTATCCGTACACTGCGTACTGAAGGGTGTTGTCAAAAACGGAAACCGGATCGCAGTCAATGGACTCGGGCGTCAAAGCAGATCAATACCTCGTCAAGCAGATTCGCGACGGTCATCAAGCCGCGTGGCGGCAATTGATTGAACGATACAGCGGTCGGCTGCTGGCGTTTGCACGTACGCGAACGGCTCGTCTGGCTGATGCCGAGGATCTGGTGCAGGAGACATTCGTCGGCTTTCTGCAATCTCTGGCCAACTTTGACGACGGGCGATCACTTGAAACGTATCTGTTTACAATACTTCGCTACAAACTCTACGACCTGCTGAGGAAGAAGAAGATCCCGACGCTGACCGAGCCGGAGGACTCTCCCGAGTGGTGGGATCGTGTCGTCCCCGGTACGGACGAAACGCCAAGCGGCATCGCACAGTTGGCCGAAGCACGAGACAGCCGGGAAGAATTGCTGGCCGACATACTCCGTCGGCTCATCCACGAATTACGGGATCGCAGCGCATTTAACGACCTCCAGGTGATCGAGCTGGTGTTCTTCGCGGGCAAGCGAAACCTGGACGTAGCCGAACTGCTCGACATGGACCAAAAGGCGGTGGCCGGTGTCAAGTTTCGCGCGATTCAAAAACTCCAAAAGTTCCTCTCTGAGCAAGAGCCGGACGCCCTCGGCTGCTTGGACGAATCGGCCGCGGATATCACGGTCGCGCGGGTGTGGCGGGAACACCGCCTCACCTGCCTGAAGCGCAGCACGCTCGGCTCGTATGTCATGGGCGTGCTCGAAGAACCCTGGGTGGGCTATACGCAGTTCCATCTGGACGTCGTCGCCTGCCCGATGTGCGTCGCCAACCTGGCCGACCTCGAAGCGGAGGAGGAAGAGTGGAGTCCGGCCGACACCGAAAAAATGTTCGCCTCCAGCGTTGGGTTTCTGAAACGCACCGAAGGGTAATCTCGCGGTGCTCCTCCCACGGGCCTACCACTCACCGCATCGTGCGGAATCCCATCCGCACCGGTCAAAACGGGCGGTGGTCCTCAAGAATCACGGCCGCGGTGATTTCGACGATTGACATGGCAGCCTCATCGGGAAAGTGGCGTTCCACCCCTTCCCCGGTAGTCAGAAGCCCTACCACGGATGACCGGTCGGCCAGAAACGGCAGAGGCACTCGGACCGAAGCCCCATCAGGAGTCTGACAATGTAAAAACCGCTCCACGAGCACACCGTCCAAATCAAGCCCGCGTCGGGATAACTCATGCGACACCCGATCAAACAGCGTCAAAAACGCCTGACGAAGCCGGGCAAGATCAAGCGTGTCTGCGTCCGCCACAAACGGGGCAGACTCTTCGAACAACAGAGTCTTCTCTATCTCACGGTGTGACATGCGTGCCAGCATGCCGCGTCCGTGCGATGATCGCAAGTCACCGGAGAGACAGGTTCGTAGATGGGGATGAAAGCCCTTTGCCGGCAGGTAGAGAACCAGCCCGTGTTCGAGAACCCCATCTGGGCCTTTCTCGTACGACTCTTTCATCCGCTGCTCCAGAACGGTGTATCCCGGCGATTTTACTGGCACCTTTTCTCATCCCGCGCTTGACAGGATCACCCAAAAGTCCGACCCTGACCCTTAGGTGTTCGTGTTTTGTCAGGTTCGTAAGCACCAACCAAGGGAGTAGCACAACCGTATGGACACGGTGATTTGCGGCATTGACCCAGGGCTTCGAGTCACGGGCTACGCGGTCATTCGCGCGGCAGGTGGCGTCACCAGTGTCGTCGACGCGGGTGTCTGCCGGGTGGAGGAATCGCCGCCCCTGTCGCAGCGGCTGCTTGCCCTGCACCGAGACGTATCGGCCGTCCTCGCAGAGCACAAGCCCGAATTCGTCGCCGTCGAAGAGCTATACGCCCACTACAAACATCCGCGTACCGCGATTCTCATGGGCCACGCACGCGGTGTAATCCTTCACGCGGCGGCCAGCGCCGGCATCGAGGTGCGTCATTTCGCGGCCACGCACATCAAACGGTTTCTGACCGGAAACGGACATGCGTCCAAGGGACAAGTGCAACGTGCCGTGCAGGTGGCGTTGGCGTTGGACAACCCGCCCGAGCCGAATGATGTGGCCGACGCATTGGCGATCGCCCTGGCGTGTGCGGCCGAGGTGTCCAGGAAAACAACCCCCGAGGTCTGCGCATGATCGTTCGGTTGACAGGCAACCTGATGGACGTGCAGGAGGACTCGGTCATCCTCGAGCGCAACGGCGTGGCCCGAGAAGTGCTCGTTCCGCCGTTTGCCATTGCGGAACTGGCGTCGCACCGTGGTCAGTCGGTAACGCTCCATACGATCGAGTTTTTCGAGGGTGCCCAGGGCGGTGGAAATCTCATTCCGCGTATGCTCGGGTTTCTTCATCCGGAGGACCGGCTGTTCTTCAACCGGTTTGTGGCCGTGAAGGGGTTCGGCCCGCGCAAGGCACTCAAGGCGCTGGCCGAGCCGGTGCGGAGAATTGCCACGTGGATCGAGACGAATGATACGAAATCGCTCACGCGTATGCCCGGGGTGGGCAAACGTGGCGCAGAGATGATCGTCGCGACGCTGAGAGGGAAAATGGGAGACCTCGCCCTGCCGTCTGAGGGTGAAGCACCGAAAGAGGCGGTCATCCTCTCCCAGGCGCAGCGTGACGCCCTGGAGGTCCTGGTGGCGTGGGGCGATCCACGCAGCGAGGCGGAGCGGTGGCTCTCACGGGCCGAACAGTTACATCCCGACCCCGGCTCGGCCGACGAGTGGGTTCGGCTGGCGTATCGGGTAAAAACGGGCGTGGAAGGGTAAACGGTCGGCACCCGCAGTGATTGACGGGGCGGCTTTCGCAATAGTGACACGATATGGCACGAGACAGAATCCTATCCGGTGATACCCGCCCCGGTGATGAACGGGTGGATGTAGCCCTGCGTCCCACGCAGCTCGATGAGATGATCGGGCAGCGGGTCGTGCTGGACAAGCTCCACATCGCCATTTCGGCCGCCAAGGGACGAGGGGAGCCGCTCGAACACATCCTGCTCGATGGTCCGCCCGGGCTTGGCAAGACGACGCTGGCCAATGTCATCGCCCGCGAAATGACCGGAAAAGTGCCGCGTGTGACGTCGGGTCCGTCGCTCGCGAAGCAGGCCGACCTGATGGCGTTGCTGACGAATCTCGAAACCGGCGACGTGCTGTTTATAGATGAAATCCACCGGCTTCCTACGATCGTCGAGGAGTTCCTCTATCCCGCGATGGAAGATTTCCGCGTCGACTACACGATCGAAGGCGGGCTTAGCGGCCGCGTCGTCAACTTCGCCCTGCGACGTTTCACCCTGATCGGCGCGACGACACGGGCCGGCATGTTAAGCGGTGCGATGCGCGATCGGTTTGGCCATCGATTCCACATGGAGTTTTATAACACGTCGGACCTCACCACGATCCTCGACCGATCCGCGCACCGTCTGGACACGCCCTGCGGGGAGGGATCGCTCGAAACCATCGCCTCCCGAAGTCGAGGCACGCCGCGTGTGGCCAACCGGCTGCTACGCCGCGTCCGAGATTTTGCCCAAGTGCGTGGTGATGGGACGTTGACGGAACGCACCGTTCATGAGGCGTTGGAGATTCAGCAGGTCGACGCGCTCGGGTTGGATGAGCTCGATCGAAGATTCCTGCTCACGCTGAATAAGGTTTACCAGGGCGGACCGGCCGGGATCGAAGCACTCGCCGCCACCATGGGGGAAGAACGTGACACCCTGGAGGACACCGTCGAGCCGTATCTTCTGCAGATCGGCTTCGTGATCCGCACGCGACAGGGGCGGCAGATCACCCAAGCCGCGTGTGACCATCTCGGGCTGCCGTTCATCGAGCGAGGATCCCACGCGACGACGGACGGCAACCCCACTCTGTTCGAATGAGCCGCTATCGGATTAGGTTCCGATAAAAAACGAGCTTGACAACGCCGGGACCTTACGGCAACAATTGCGCCGCTAAGACCCGACTTTCCGTGCTGGCTCGCCGAATGTTTTCCCGATACCC
Source organism: Planctomycetota bacterium (assembly GCA_024278775.1). The sequence continues at coordinate 15,755 of JAJRSP010000151.1, read as the reverse complement.
CCACATATTGAGGGTAGCCGTGGCGGACACCCCACCAATGCCGTGTATCCGAGTTTTGAAAAGACCCGTAAATTTTCCTAACTTTTAGCTTGACGTTCGGTGTCCGTTTGGATACTATTATGCCGAACAGAAGGCTAACGGAGTGGCCTATGTGGAAGATACTTAAAAACGTATATCGAACGTCCATGCTCAGGCTGGCAGCAGTCTGTCAGCATGACTACCCCAGCGATGTTCCGGTGTGTGTTCTTGGTCCCGGGGGCGACTTTCGGACCGCGTGGCTCCCGGGGCCTTCCCCACCGGGCCAAAGCCCACAACCCCGGGCTACTCAGCTTGTCCGAATGCCGCTACCCCGCCGCGTATGTGAGAGCGTCGGCCTCGTACGTCGCGCGGTCACGGCCTGGACGTTGGCTCGCGCACGATCCTTGGAATGGGATCGGGAGAGAGAGACAGACCGCCTATCACTGGCTCAGCGGGAGGCGGATGGCCTCCTCCCAGCCGTGACGATGGTTCCGTTGGGTCTTTATTCACAATTGGAGATAACTAATGGCTCGAAGACGCAAAACCGGGACCGACGAATTAAGCTGCCTGACGCCTCGTCAGCTCGAAATCCTCACTATGATTCGAGATGCACGGCGCAGCCTGGGCTATTCCCCGACGTTGCAGGAGCTGGCAGACCAACTCGGCATAAGCAAAATCACCGTGTTCGAGCACGTCGAGGCGTTACTAAAAAAAGGGCTCCTCACGCGACAAGCCAACAAGGCACGCTCTTTGGCCCTGACGTCCTCGGCACGGCTGCCTGACGAACGACCCACGCTTTTGCCCTTCGTCGGTCGCATCGCGGCCGGTGCCCCGATCGAAGCGATTGAAACGAACGACTATGTCGACCTGGAAGAGGTCTTCCACAGTCGCCATCCCGTCGGCGTGCTTGAGGTCACCGGTGACAGCATGATCGACGAACACATTCGCGATGGCGATCTCGTCGTCTACGAACGCCGATCCAATGCCCGTGACGGGGACACCGTAGTCGCATTGATCGATGGCGAGGAGGCCACCCTCAAAACCTTTTACAAAGAGAAAACCCGCGTGCGGCTCCAGCCGGCCAACCCGAAATACAAACCAATCTATTCACAAAATGTTGAGATTCAGGGGGTGCTCATCGGCGTCATCCGTCGTTATTAACGACGGTTTTTCAGGTTCCCAGCCCCCTACCGCTTTCTCTACCCCGGCAGGGTGCAACCCGCTCTCTCCTCATCTTCACGCGTCTTTACCGGCGTGTACGTTGGTGTTCTCCGCCTTGCCTTCCCCGTGCGAACCTCGTACGCTTGGGGTGTAGAAGTCTCATGCAGGAGAGCCGTTTCGTTGGATTTGTTGGCCGTTCGTTCACTCCCGTTCCTCACTCGCCGTAATTACTTTTACGAGTTTCTGCATCTCATCCCCTGGAGCATTTTTGCTGGGCTGATCGAGGGGCAATTTGCCAGCATCGTCGTCGCGGAATCCTTCCATGGGAGCGAGTTTCTGATCGCCGTGGCCAGCGCGACTCCCATCGCGGCCCTGCTGTTCAGTCTGGTGTGGGGGATGCTCTCGCTTGGACGTCCCAAGATTCGGCTTCTCACGTTCTTCTGCCTCGGCACCCTACTACTGGCTGGGACAATCGGTGCCGTACCCCCTTCGCGTCACGGCACCATCTGGTTTATTACTCAGATCGCCGCCGCCCAGGTATTGCTATCCGGAGTCATCACGGTCCGGTCGGCCGTCTGGAAATCAAACTACCCGACTCGTGTCCGCGGACAGATCACCGCGCGCCTGCAACGGCTGAGACGTTTTATCACCGTGCCGACGGTATTGTTCGCCGCCTACGTATGCGACCTTGACGCCACCAGCTACCGGTACCTCTACCCGATTGGCGCGGTAGTCGGGCTGCTCGGAGTGTGGTTCCTACGAAAGGTACGCATACGCGGCGAACGTCGTGAGCTTCACGGACACCGGCAAGAAGACGCGAATGGGAAACTTGCACGCGACATCGCCGAACCGTTCAGTCTCGCTGCGCTGATGTCGCCCGGGCACGTGATCCGACAGATGGTCAACGTCCTGCGAGATGACCGCCACTTCCGGCGATACTGCATTGCTCAATCGCTCATGGGGGTGGCCAACATCATGACCATCCCGGTGATGGTTGCATTGATCACGCGCGAATTGGATCTGTCATCCGATGGTGCTTTTTGGATCAGCACGGCGCTCATCGTGGCACTGCCCAACCTCGTTATGCTCGGCAGTATTGGCCGGTGGGGGCGGCTGTTCGATCGCCTCGGCGTGCTGCGGATGCGTGTGGCCAATGTGACGTGCTGGACCATTTCGCTGGGCTTTGCCCTGGCCGGAACATTGATCTTGGAAGAATCCATTGCGATCGGCCCCAGCCATCTACCTATCGCAGTGGCGCTGTTTGCCTTGCGTGCGTTATTTCAGGGGGTGGGTCTTGGCGGTGGACAGATCGCCTGGAATCTCGGGCATCTCCACTTTGCTCACCCGAAACGAGCGGAACTTTACATGGGCGTTCACGTATCACTCACCGGGTTGCGCGGGCTCATTGCACCGCTGATTGGCGTGTGGCTGTGGCGTCATATCGGCTGGGGCGTCTGGATCGTTTCTATCATACTTTCACTCATGAGCTGCGTGTCATACGCGGCTATGGCTCGGGAAGAACAACTCACAAGTGACAACTCCTGAGCTGCGTCACTCGTTTGACAGGACACACGAGACATTTTACTTTCGCGAGGTTGAGTCAACGTCGTGCCCCATAAGGGGCAAAGTGTTCGTCAGTACAATCGAGAAAGGAACCTAAAATGAAAACTCCGAGGATCGCTGTAGGTATTCTGGCTGCCGCCATCGTCATCACGTGCGGAATGGGATGCGTCAGGTCTGTGCGAGATGGTGTCTCCATTGGTGTTACGGATGGGTTGAGCGCAGGAATCGCTGATCTTGTGAATGGACTCATTGCCGATTACACGCCCACCACCGGCCAATAGCCCCGTTTTCAGTTCATGGTGTTCGGTTACATCACACACCTGGAGAAAACAGTATGCGTCGGTCGTGTCTGCGAACGTGTCTTGAGCTCGGTCTACGGTGCCCCGTGCTGGTTTACGCGGTGCTTCTCTTCGGATCTTCGGAACCAGCCCTCGCCCAAGAGGCACCCGTTTCTCGGGAAAACGAAACCGCCATCAAGCCGGACGATTCCCCCGCGGAGAATCGATCCGTCACCTTGGGTGAGGTCATCGTCACGGCGACGCGTCGTTCGGAGCGTCCCTTCAACTTATCTTTCACGACGCACAATGTTTCCTCGCAAGATATTCGTGATGCGTCCTTTCGATCGACCCCGGAGGCACTTCGTGAACTTCCGGCTGTCATGATACAGAAGACCTCTCACGGGCAGGGGTCACCGTTCATTCGCGGTTTCACCGGGTTTCGCAACCTGTTCATGATCGACGGCATTCGGTTAAACAACTCCGTGTTCCGCTCCGGCCCGAATCAGTATTGGAACACGGTTGATCCGCTAAGCCTCTCCGGGCTGGAAATCGTGAAGGGACCCAGTTCGGTGCTTTACGGATCTGACGCCATCGGGGGCACGGTGAATGCGATCACGAAAAGTCCTTCCACATACGGACCGGGCACCAATTTTCGTAGACGGCTCTATTATCGTTTTTCCAGCGCAGAGCATTCGCACATCGCTCGGTTTGAGTTAGAAGCAACCGTGGATGACAAACTCGGCATTTTGTTCGGTGCCTCACGCAAAGACTTCGGCTCGTTACGCGCCGGAAAGGGCACGGGAAATCAACCGAACACCGGCTACGAGGAATGGGACGCCGACCTTAAGGTGGAGTACTTCGTCAATCCCGACACACGGCTGATTTTTGTTCACCAGGAGGTCGCCCAAAACAACGTACCTCGAACGCACCGGACGATCTATTCCAAGCGTTTCAAAGGGACCACGGTCGGCCGCGACCGCCGCCGGGACCTGGATCAGCGACGACGTCTGACGTACATCCAGTTGCTGGCGGAAAACATGCCGTCGATCGTCGAAACGATGAGGCTCACGCTGTCCTGGCAAGAGCAGCACGAAACTCGAGACCGCGTCCGCAGTTCCGGTGCTCGTGACTTTCAGGGTTTCGATGTCGGCACGCTCGGTCTCAGTGCCAACTTCGGAAGCTCCACCGATATCGGATACCTGAGCTACGGCGTGGAGTACTACCACGACCACGTGAATTCGTTCTCCACGCGCAATCGGATCCAGGGCCCGATCGGAGACAACGCGAGCTACGATCTCGTCGGCGCTTATCTGCAGGACGAAATCACCGTGTCTGATCGGCTCGACGTGATACTCGGGTACCGGGTCAACTTCGCGCGGGCCAGCGCGGGACGGGTTAGCGACCCGGTGCTGGGGCGTCGCACATCGATATCGGATGAATGGTGGTCGGCCGTAGGCAGCGCCCGCCTCGTCTACCACGTGGTTGAGGATCACGTTAATTTCTTTGGCGGTGTATCACAGGGGTTTCGAGCACCGAACCTGTCGGATCTCACCCGTTTCGATACATCGAGGACCAATGAGTTTGAGACGCCGGCCCCCGGACTAAACCCGGAGGAGTTCCTATCGTTCGAGGCAGGAATCAAGGCGGAGTATGAAGACTGGTCGATGCAGGCCGCTTTCTTTCAGACGCTCATCGATGAAAGCATCATTCGCGTACCAACCGGAAGGATCGTGGACGGCGAATCCGAAGTCACCAAACGTAACGGCGGCGACGGCTATGTGAAAGGGGTCGAGCTTTCGGCAAGCTACCGCTTCGTACCGCAGTGGACGCTCTTCGGCAACTTCACCTGGATCGACGGAGAAGTTGATACGTTTCCGACGTCCCGTCCGAGGCTTCGTCGTGAACCCATCGACCGTCTCATGCCACTGACCGGACTCGCGGGCTTGCGTTGGGACCACCCCTCCGGTGATTTGTGGGTGGAAGCGCTCGCGACCGTGGCCGGTGCTCAAGACAACCTGTCCACGCGAGATCGCGCCAACACCAGCCGCATCCCACCGGGTGGCACGCCGAGCTATGTGGTGTACACCGTACGAGGCGGATGGCAAATCAGAGAAGATGTCAATCTTACGCTGGCCGTAGAGAACATCACCGACGAGAATTATCGGATCCACGGTTCGGGTCAAAACGAACCGGGGCGAAGCCTCGTGCTTGGCCTGAGTATCGCCTTCTGATCTCGCCAGGGCGCGGGGGGAACGATGCCAACGGGATCAGGGTAGCCAATGCACGCATCCGTCCGCCATCACACGAGTTCTCGTGACGGATACGGAACGGTCTCGCAGGGACGTCTTCAGTTGTCGGTAGCCGTAATCGCGTGGGGGGCTTCCGGGATCATCCACTGTGGGTTACTGACCACCTGTTATGTGGTGTCATGGAACCCCGAGGCACCCGAGCCGCCGAGGATCGAATTCGCCAGAGGCGAACAAGCGGTACAGGTCAGCATTCTATCCACTCACTGGCCTGATCCCGAGGCCCCCGTGAACACGCCGCCCGAAGTTGACGAGGAACCCATCGAGATCAGCACTGAGATCGCGCCGCAGCCGACTCCGGTTCTGCTTGAGCCCGAGAACCCGGAACCAGTGAAGGAACTGGAAACTCCGGAGGAGGAGACGGTGCGGGCGGTTCTGCCTATCGACTCCACCCTTCCGACACCGGAACCGGCGGCCACCATCCAGCCCCCCATCGACGATCGCTCGGTTGACCAGGCAATCGACGACACGGCCGAAGCGATTCCACCTATCGTCGTCACGCCCCCCACTGCCCTGCCCCCGCCCACTGCCCTGTCCCCATCGGATGCGACGTTGAGAAACGAGCCCTCCACTAAGGCACCGCCGGTTGAGGAGGTTGCCGACGCGCCCGTCGCCCCCACGAACGACACACCACCGGCGGTCGAGAGGGAGGTAGCACCCGACCACGGGGAAGCAAGCTCGCTCAACCAACCGGTGGTTTCGCCCCACGCTCCGGCACCAAACAGCCAAGCGGGTGTCGAGATCGGCGTGGAAGTGCTCGACCTGCCGCACCCGAGGTATCCGATTGTCTCACGGAGGCTTGGCGAGGAAGGCACCGTGCTGATTCAGGTGGAGGTCTTGGCCAACGGTAAGGTCGGACGGGTCCACGTGTTGAGCGATTCGGGTTATCCACGTCTCGCCCGCGCCGCGATCGCAGCGGTGCGCAACGCCCACTTTCGACCCGCGATGCACCGTGGCGCACCGACCACAGACTCCGTCCGAATCCCCTTCCGTTTCGTGCTGGAGTAACCAACACTTATTACGAGTGTCATCATATGACACCCTTAGCAGAACACGCACATTGCGCACTCCGTGTCCATCTCGACCTTACTAATCCGCACATGCCGCTTACACCGCTTCGCCGCTCGTTAAATCTGCAGCCCGCTTCCCGCCGCGACCATATTGAACCCGGCTATCATCAGGCCGTTCACAATGTTACCGGCCACCTCGGAAAAAATATTATCGGGAAGGCAGGAGCCCCCCGAGATAAGAAGCGTACTCGAACCTCCTACGAACATCATCGCTCTCCAAAACCGTGATTTCTTCATTGCGTTCTCCTTATCGTCCTTGTCGTTTGGAACTATCACGAACGTAGAACTCCGTGCTCCACGCCGGCATCACACACTGTCATCCATGCCTTACTTGTACTGAACACCACTCCGCTTACTGGCCGCTATTGCACCAACAATGCCCCACCCCCTCGTCGATGATTCCGAAGAGACCGTCGCAGGTTGGTTATGCCGTGTCTCACTCCGTGCCAACTTCCTCGGTCAGCACGCGGTGCGCTGCTAGCACGTAGGCCTTTAACGCATCCTTCTGAGATTCACCCATTTTGGCCTGCATCGCCATCCTTTCGATGATCAAATGCCAGCGATCTTGGGAATAACGATTGATGGGTTCCACGCTGTGGCAGCGCGTGCAATCCTGCAGATAGATTTCTCTGCCACGTTCCAGAAGTGCCAGCGTCACGCCATCCACATTCACTCTCGAAAACTCCGGACCCACCGGCGGTGCCATCTGATCCACCGTCAAACAGCCCGCCAATCCGCACAGGAACACCGCGCCGCACGCAGAGATGACCCATGACTGCCTTCTTGCACCTGACATCAGTTTGCGTTCATCATTCCGTAGGTTTCCCATCAAACACCGTTATGCTGTTGGAAAGACAAGTTACACGAGGCGTGTTTCGATTAACCGCCCAAAGGCACACCGAAGAGAAGCCGCATCTGAAAATCCGGTTCGGTTTCCACATCGCTTACCTGAAAGAGCGGCGTCAGCGTGGCCCACCATGTCGCAGTGCGGTAGGAGACGTTGGGCCCCACATACAAGACCCCTTTTCCACTCGCACCCCGCCAATCGGGAATCGACACCTCGTGGAGAAGCTCCACACCCGCCAGGAACCGCGGCGACAACTGATAACTCAACCCCACGGTTTGCAGGAACTCACCGTTGTCCTCACTGAAACGGTTCCCCTCCCACTCCGCCTCAATCGTTGCGTTGTAGGCCAGCGTGAGCTTGGCGAAGTTTTTTTGCAGGATTATCTTTCCTTCAAGCTCGAATAACTCATCACCTAGCAAGATCTCGCCATATAAAGCCAACCCGATCGGATCCGTCGTGGGATCCGACAGATTCAATATGGTTTCAACGGCCACATCTCGCCAATCGCTACGCCGCTCGGCCTTCGGGCTATTCTCCTCGTAACGCCAGTCCGAAAGGTAGACACCCACCTGAAAATAGTCCGTAACGCCATACTCCACTTCGGTGCGAAAATCGAATCGGTCGAAATCACGGTCGTCTTCCTTAGCGGTTTTCCAGGTGACCCACTGTTCAAATTCCCATTCCCCTTGTTGTAGCGTCGTAGCTTCGTACACATAGGTGAACCGACGCTCACCGGCATCTACCTCGGACGCCGTCCATGCGCATGCCATAAGAACGGTAACACACAACGTCGCTCTTGCTCTCATCGATTGCTCCTCAACATGGCTTCCATCATCACATTTGTATCCCAGGGTTGCGGCCTGCTCGGCTCGGAGGGAAGGTTCTACTCTTCTTGTGTTTCAATTGCAGCGACGGCCTGACAGGTACCGCTTGTCTCGCAATCCGAGCAAACCGAAACGGCAAGCCCGATACGATGCATGGGCGGAATAACCATCTCGTCATTCCGCACGAGTTGAAGTAGGGACTCCATGCGATTGACGGTGGCGGGACTGACCGCATGCTCCATCATGCACGCATCGACTTCGGCCGCCTCGACATCCAAGCCGAGCACCTCGACAAGGAGTGATTTGATCACTTCATACCGGCGCACCACACACTCGGCGACTCGATTGCCTGCCGACGTCAGTTTGACCGCTCCATACCGGTCGTGAATGACGAGACCCGCGTGCTCCAACTTCTTCAGGACAGCCGAGATGGTGCTTGCGGTCACACCCAACCCCTTCGCCATATCGCGTACGCGGCCAACCTCATTTTCGAGCTGCAACCGATACAACACTTTCAAGTACATCTCATGCGTTGCGGAAAGCAAAACTTCGTGATGCATGCGTTCTCCTCCTTAGCCGTCCCGATCGTAAGCCGAGCCCGTAGCTACTGAGACCTACTAATCAACACCGCGGCGTATCCTAACGCCGAAGTTAGCCTTGTCAAACAAAGTGAGACGCGACACACAATTGGCGGGGTGATCTGTATACCGGCAGCTACATCCATACCGATATTCGTTTCTATCACTATTTTAGAAGTGCCAGCGGATTATCACGTGGATTTGCCGGCAAGTTGAGGGTTGTTTACGAGAGACCGAGTAGTTCATGAATTTTTTCAACTCGGTCGGTTTCGCGAAGGATGGATTCTCCAATGAGCACCGCACCAGCACCGGCCCGGCCGAGGCATTCCATGTCGTCTCGATTCTTAATGCCGCTTTCGGCCACAAACGTCGCCCCCGGTGGAAGCAATGCGCCAAGGCGCTCACAAACCGCAAGGTCCGTTTGTTGGATCGAGAGGTCTCGATTGTTGATGCCGAGCAGGTATTTTTCCGGCGCGGGTAATCCTAGTCTTCCGAGAACGGCATCAAAATGACCGCGCGAATGAACCTCGACAATCGTAGCCATGCTCAGCTGTCCGCTCAGGTTACAGAGTGATTCGATGAGACCCACGTCGAGAATATCGGCAATCAGCAAGATGGCATCGGCACCGGCCGCTCGGGATTCATAGACCTGATACGCTTCAAGGATGAAGTCCTTACGCAGCACCGGCAGGCCACACGCCGCCTTAACCTCGGCAATGTGTTTGAGGTGCCCACGGAAGAACGGTTCATCCGTCAGCACGCTAATCGCAGATGCCCCAGCCCGCTCATAGCACCGCGCGATCTCGGCCGGGTCGAACGCCGGAACAAGAACCCCGGCTGACGGCGAGGCCTTCTTGATCTCTGCGATGAGACGAACTTCTCCGGTGGTGCGGCCCATGACAGCGGAGGCAAACCCGCGAGGCTGCTCCGCTTCAACCGCCGCCTGTGTGACCTCTGCCTGACTACGCGATCTTTTTGTCTTTTCAACCTCTTTTTGTTTGGACTCAACGATGGTGTCCAATATAGTCATGCCCATGCTCTCCGGTACCATACAACTCGCACAGCAAATCGCCGGGGGCGGCGCGACCGATGCCGGCGCAGAAGTCATACCGCCCATGCAGATGTCGCTCCTGACGATAGATCAGATCATAGCCGCATCAGCCGTTGCCGTCTTGTTTGTGATCGTGGTAAGGCGTCTGATCCGTAGTACGCCCTGGCTAGCTGGTTCCCCGCTTCGTCCGAATACGATTCGTGAGGACGCAGTCGCAATGGCGACTGCGGGATATCTGCTGGCCACACTAGCTCTGGCCGGCGTGGCGAGCGCCGTGGGGCTCGAGCCCGAAGGTGATGTCGCCACGTTGCTCGTTGGCGTCGGCGCACAGATGGTCGGGCTTGTCTTCTGCATCACGATCGCGTCGCATCGGTTTGCGGGGGGCGTGCGTGCGTTCCTGTTCGGATCGAGCCCATCGAGGCCCATGCGTCACGTATGGTTGGTTCCGCTGGCCGCACTCATCGCAACCGGGCTGTGCCCGCTGATTGCCGAGGTGTCAGTGGCCGGGCTGACATGGCTCGATCCTACGTTTACGGTACCGGTTCATCCCACGCTGCTGGCGCTGCATGATAAGGAAGTGTCTGTGTGGCTGGTGTGGGGGTTGTGGTTCGGAGCGGCCGTGGTAGCACCACTGGCCGAGGAGTTTTTCTTTCGGGGTTTTGTGCAGACGATGTTTGTAGGCGTGCTCGATCGTCGGTGGTCAGCCATCGTGCTCACCTCGATTGCGTTCGGTATGGTCCACTACCCGCAGCCACATGCCGTCCCGGCACTGATCTTTCTATCCCTCCTCCTCGGCTATGCGTACGAACGAACCGGCTCACTCATGGCACCGGTTGCCATTCACGCGCTGTTCAATCTCAAGTCATTGCTCTGGGAAACGCTTGGGAACATGCCGGGTTGAATCCCGAACCACTGCGAAGCCAAGACTGATCCTTATGTGGCCATGTGCGTCTGCATCGTATGGTGGATTGATTATGCCCACGCAAGCGTGGGCGCCCGAGAATAGTCACACCCCCTGCCCCGTTGACACGGCGGTCCTGTTCCATCGGTAGCCTGGAGCGAGAATCGTCTGCCAGTCAGTGACGGCGGCTGAGTACGTACTGAATCTCGGCCGGTTCGTCGGGTTGCGATTCCAGGGAAAAGTCAGCGCGGCAGATCGGGTTGAGCAACTCGCAGAAAAGATCAACCCAGTCGGATTTGATCGCCGCACGTGTCTCCGGCGCGAGCGCGTTGGTCATGCGGACGAGCATGGGGGCGATGGGACGGAGACCCACATCCCAAATCCGGGCATGCGTTGGCGTGATAAACGGCTCGGCCTGTTCGACGGCGAGCCCGGCTCGTGAGAATCGCGATTCCCACGTGGCTCTGTCCGTCAGCGCAGGCCAGCAATCCAACCGCCCACGTCCGATGATTTCAAGAAAGTTCTGAGAGAGCGAACCGGCCCATGATTCCAGGTTGTAGCGGCGCATGCTGTCCAGCTTGACCTGTAACACGACACGACCACCGGGGCGAACGATTCGCCGCAGCTCGCTCAGGAACGGGTCGATATCCTCGATCCAGTACGCGGCGTTGCAGTATATGGTCTCAAAGGACTCGTCCGCCACGACCAGCGGACGGTTCCCGTCCTGCTCGATGAGACGCTCATAGAACTGCAGGCGCTTCGCCTTCGCTAGAAGCGCGTGTTTCGCATCAAGCCCGACCGTCATTCGTTGCCGTGGTTCTCGCACGATGTTTGGCCGGTAGTTCTCGCCCGCATGGTCGAACATGTCGGCGTGCTCGCTATGCACCCGGTCGAGCGCGGAGACGGATTGAAACACGTCGAACGATGGATCAAACGCGCCGCCGCAATGCAAAAACGTGAAGAGCCCATCGCCGCACGCCACATCCATCGCCGGTGCGGATAGCGAGACCCGCGACAATGCAAGGCTTCGCAACGTCATCCAAAAGGCGTTTTCCGGACGCAACCAATAGGCCTCGACAAAACGGCGCAGCAACGCTGCCCGATCACAATTCGTGGCGTCTGTCTTCGCGTCAACGGGAGTTTCTAGTGCAGATTCCAACTGATTTGCTTCCTTTCCCCCCTTGGCAACGGGGTTTCGCCTTTAGAGATAGAAGACTCGAATGGTGGGTGCAAGACACTTTTGGCGGCTTGTCGTTGGTGTGGGTGCCCCATTCTTCGGGTACTCCCGAAGGGTGGGGGACGACTGCCTGTGCGTGTCTGCCTGTGCGTGTCTGCACGCAGACAGGTACGCACGCAGACTGGGACTTCGCATGCGAGATTCCATTCGCCATTGGAATCATGACTGTCTCCGTTGTCGCAAGACTCCGTTCCCCATCCGGATCTTGATCGCCTCCGATTTCGTCCCCCACCCTTTGCCTTGAGGCAAAGAATGGGGCACCCGCCGATTCCGTCTTGCACCCTCGAATGGTCTCCGAATCGCGTCCCCCACCGCTAACGTGATGAGCCACCCGTCCTCCCACCGCTAAAGCGATGGGCCACCCGTCTTCGGCATACATCGTCGCGCTAGCGGTAGTCCCTACGGCGTGGCCGGACATGATGCCTCCTGCTCGATGAACTGATCGACATGAATCGTGTCGACTCGCGGCCAGAGAAAACAATCGTCGGCCTGCGTGAGCCAGCGTTCCTGTGTGGTGAACGCTTGGACGAAGCCGGCCTCACGACACAGCAACGGCGTCGAATCACCCACACGACCGTAGGGATAGGAAAACGGCCGCCGGGCATGACCAAAGCCATCCTGAAAAAGCCGAGCCACCCGGACCATATCTTCCTTTTGCTGCACCTCCGACAGCCGCTCCAACGGCTCGTGCAGATAGCCATGTCCACCGACCGTATGTCCGCCCGACTGCAAACTAACAATATCGTCCCAACTAAGATACCAGTCTTGTGCCCACCGACGCGGAGAACCGATACGCGCCCGAAACAGAAGTTCGAGATGCCGGTTGCGCGTGTGTGCAGGCAGGCGCATGGTGAGTAGGTATTTCAATCGTGCGCGACCTGGTGTCTCGTAGTGATAGAGCCGCTCGGCCTCGGCGTGCCATGATGTGTCATCGAGCCAGCCCTTCGAAACGTCACCGGTTTCGCAAAGCTGCTCACGCAAGAGTTCGTTCAGCCTCGGCGCACCGAGACGCGCCATCAACAGATGGAGCATGTGCGCGGGAAGCAAGCATTCCTCGGCCAAGACGATCCCCGGCACAAAGAAGACACCGTGCAGCCCCCGACGTCGAAGCGCCGGCGCGACATAACGTGCGTGATCGCGGAGGCCGTCGTCAAAGGTGAGTAGAAAAGAACGATGCGGAGGCTCCGACCGCCCCTCTCGCCACGCACAAAGTCGCGGCCAATCGATCGGCTCGTATCGCTCACACAAACGATCAAGCTGAGCCTCGAAATCATCCACGCTCAAAGCATCCAGACGCCCATCCGAGGCAAAAGAGGGCAGACCGTGCAGCGCGGAGGTCGGGCGAACGTAGTGGTACATCACCACGAGGCACTGCGGCATGGCCGGGTCCGTTAGCCCCGCCAAGCCGTTGACGTTAGAAGACGATTCTTGTGCAATCATACAATATAAATATCGGGCGTCTGTGCGATCGCCTGAAACCGAACCGCGGGGAACCTTTTGATGACACCCACGCCCCAGGAACCACGCCTCGACGTGCTGCCGCTGCCTCGGGAGTTCACACGGCTTTCCGGTGAATGCGATATCCGAGCCGGTCTCCGTATACAGGGCAATACGGAGGATGATCGTCTCGACCGGGCCCTGGATCGCCTCTCTGCTGAGCTACGACAGGAGCATACCCCAGCCATCCCAGCAGACACCGTGAACCCGTGCCCGATCCGGATGGAATGTCTACCAGGGGCCTTTCCGCACCGGGACGCCTACCGGCTGAGCATCCGCCACGGGGCGATCACCATCAGCGGCGGATCGCCTTCCGGATGTTTCTACGCGATACAAACGCTGAGGCAGTTGGCAGCACGCTCCGACGGCTCTGGGGTCATCCCAGCCTGTGACATTTCAGATTCGCCGGACTTCGATACGCGCGGGGTGCTGCACGACGTCACACGTGGCAAGGTGCCAACGCTCGACACGCTAAAGCTGCTCGTCGATCGCCTCGCGACACTCAAGGGTAACCAGTTGCAGCTCAATATCGAGCACGCGTTCGTCTTCGCGTTCGATCCGGACATCTGCGGGCCGGACGAAGGTCTCACCGCCGACGAGATCCGTGAGCTGGACGCCTATGCCCAAGATCGTTTTATCGACCTGGTGCCGGCCGTGGCCACCCTCGGACACATGGGACGTATTTTGTCCATGCCGAAGTACCGCCATCTGGCCGAGCGGGAAACGACCACCCCTTGGGCCGAAATGGATTGGCCGCAACGGGCGCGCGGATTGACGCTGGACTGCGTCAACCCGGAAGCGATCACGCTCGTCGAGCGGATATGGTCCGACATACTCGACGCGTTCTCATCGCCCACGGTCAACATCTGCGGGGATGAGCCGTACGGCCTCGGCCAAGGCAAGAACCTGGAGAGATTCCGTGGTCGCGTCGGAGAGAAATACCTGGAGCATATCCGCCGCGTCCATGACCTCTGCGCGTCGCGTGGTCGGCGTGTGCAGTTTTGGAGCGATGTCGTCATCAATCACCGGGCGCTGTATCACATGGTCCCGACGGACGCGACCGTGTTGCACTGGGGTTACGACGACCGCATGGATTATGCGTCTACGGCCTCGTTCACCGACGCCGGGTTACGCACGATCGTCTGTCCGGGCACGAGCGGCTGGAAACGTGTGGTGAACGCGATGAACTCGGCCGAACGCAACATCGCCGCGTTTTCCGAGTCCGGTAAGGCCTATGGCGCGGCGGGTTTGCTCAACACCGACTGGGGCGATCACGGCCACTTCAACCTGCTGGCCGGTTCGTGGCACGCGATCGCGCTTGGTGCGGCGAAGGCGTGGCGGGAAGATCATGTCACGGGGGCCGCGTTTGACTCGCTCTTTGCCAAACAGTTCTTCGGGCTTAGGGATCCGGCGCTGGTCAGCGCGCTTCGCGAGGCCTCTACCTCGGCCGAGAACTGCATGACGTGGAAGCAGCTATGGATGCCAATCGAAGACGTGGCGAAAGATGCGTCGCTGCCGTCAATCGAAACAACGGAGATCGCACAAGCCTCGGCTCGGGATGCCATCGGGCTGATCCGGGCGATACAACCACGAGATTCCGTCGCTCGTCAAGACCTGGCCGAGCTATGTACGGCATGCGAGTTCGTATCTCTCTGGGCGGAGAAGATACGCATGGTCCATGCTAGCGCGAAGTCTATGCCCGCACGCTGCTTGCCCCCCCTCTTTCCCCCCTTGGCAAGGGGGGATGAAACGGGCGGTGGCTCCGGCCTTGAGAAACTCTGGCGTGCTGACATCCGCAACGCCTGGAAGGACTACCGCGCCTGCTGGCTCGCGCGCAACAAAACCGGTGGACTTGCAGATATTGAACGGGCCATCTCTCGCGTCGCCGAGACATTCGCCGATATCCCTGGTAGAGACGCCTCATCGTGACCGGTACGCTCGGCATGTGGGATTACGCGGTGCTCGCCGCCTACTTTGTCTGTGTGCTCGCGATTGGCATCTGGTTTGGCAGGCGCGAACGCCACACAACTGATTACTTTCTCGGCGGACGCCGGCAACACTGGCTGATCGTCGGGCTTTCCATCGTCGCAACCGAAGTCAGCGCTCTCACCTTCGTTGGCGTGCCCGCGGATTCATTTTCCGGCGACTGGACGTATTTGCAGATGTACGCCGGTGCGTTCGTGGGCCGGGCCTTGATCATCGTGTTCCTGCTCCCGGCGTTTTATACGCACCGCGTCACGACCGTGTACGAATATCTCGGCCGGCGCTTCGGACCCTACACACGCACCACGGCATCACTCATGTTTTTCGCCTCGCGCATCGTCGGCAGCGGGATCCGACTGCTCGCGGCGTCGCTGGCGATCGCGGTAGTGTTCGATTGGCCGCTGGTGTGGGTGGTCGTCGCATCGGCTTCGGTGGCCGTAG
>JAJRSP010000150.1 GCA_024278775.1 Planctomycetota bacterium | reverse complement strand
CCGGCCGTTTCGATTATCGTGCCGACGTATTGTGAGGCGGGGAATCTGCAGACACTGGCGGAGCGTTTGTTTGCGGCTACCGCGCAGGCCGGTATCAATGCCGAACTGATTGTCGTGGACGACGATTCTCCGGATGACACCGAGGCGGTGGTCGCCTCGCTGGCGGAGCGGTTTCCCATTCGTGTGATTGTTCGTCGTGGCGATCGCGGGTTGTCGAGTGCCGTGTTGCGCGGTTTTGACGAAGCTCGCTATGATACGTTCGTCGTGATGGACGCTGATCTTCAGCATCCGCCGGAGGCCGTGCCGGAGCTCGTGGCCCAACTGGGGCGGGATGGTTGCGATTTTGTGTTCGGTTCGCGGCACATCGAAGGGGGGCGTATCGAGGGTGATTGGTCGTGGTTCCGTCGGCTCAACAGTTGGGTGGCGACAACACTCGCGAAGCCGTTGGCGACGTTGAGTGATCCCATGTCGGGATTCTTCGCGCTGCGCCGGCGCACCTGGGAACAGGCGGCACCGCTTGATCCGATTGGATACAAAATCGCGTTGGAATTGTTCATCAAAGGGCGTTGCGCCCATCCGGTGGAGGTGCCGATTGCTTTTGGCATGCGGCTGTCCGGCGAGAGCAAACTCAACATCAACGAACAGGTGAAATACTTGCGTCACCTGGCGCGGCTGTACGGGTTCAAATATCCTGTGGGGGGTGGGTTGGCGGTGTTCTTCGGCGTGGTGGTCGTAGGTGCTGCTATTTTTGGCGTGTTTCGTTGTCTTCGCCTTGGTTGGTAGGTGGCCGAGGTTCATCATCGATTGAGGAGAGTCCATTCATGACCCACAAGCCCAAACCGGCATCTCATGAGCCGTCCATTCGCGTGGTGATGATGCCGCGCGATACGAACGCCGACGGTACCATCTTCGGCGGTGTGATTCTTTCGTTGATTGACCAGGCCGCCTACATCGAGGCGATGCGTCAGGCACACCATCGCTATGTGACGGTGTCCTTCAAGGAGGTTGAGTTTCACGAGCCGGTGTACGTGGGGGATGTGCTCAGTCTCTATGCCCACGCGACGCGAATCGGGCGCTCATCTCTCACGCTTGCGGTGCGGGTGTGTGCCAGACGGCGGCTCGATCCGGAGGAGCCGGTCAATGTCACTGAGGCCAGCGTGGTGTTTGTTGCCGTCGACAACCAGGGGAAACCAACCGCTGTGATCGGTGACTGACCGGATGGTGTTTTCGCATCACGGTGCTAGCCGGGGTGCGCCTTGGCGCGTTTGGCTTCCTCGATCATCTGCTCGATGTTTTTGGGTTTCGGTGTGGGGTTCGGCGTAGCCAGCGGTGACGCAGCGGCACCTCCCGATTTGTTCTGCATGGCCAGATCTGCATCGAGGGTGCGTACCGATTGTGTCGAAGCCGACACGACATTCCCGAGCCCCGCGAGCGTTTCTTTCGGGTGGGTTTGTTGAATCGTGGGTGCCGCACCAACGGCCCGCTCGAGTCTGGTTTGCACACGAACGGCTTCTTCGACCCATTCTTGCAAAGTCGCCGTGGCCTGTTGGGTGCGCGTGGTTAACGCGGCCAACTGCTCGGAAGAGCTCCCCTCGGCCTGGCGGAGCCGTTCTGTCTGGTCGCGGGCTTCCAGCGTGGCCTTGGAAACTCCTGCGAAAACCTTGCGTACGGCGACGCAGAGTTTTTCGAGATGTGCGGTTTGTGCCTCGGCGTTTTTTAACACCGTGTCGCGTTTTGCGGTGATGTGATCAATGCTGGATTCGAGGTTTTCGGCTTGGGTGGCGAGTCCGGTTAATTTTTTGTTGATCGCGTCACCCTGGTTGATGAATTCCCCGAGCAACTCTTCGCCGGTGGCGAGGGCCGTTTTGGTATCGACGATTTTGTCGTCAAACGTCTGTGACATATCGACCATTCGTTCGGCCATCTGGCATTGGGTTTCGATGAGCGTGCCTGCGGACGAGTTGAGCGAGTCGAGCGTCGCCGCCTGTTTTTGGGCGTCATGCAGGGCGTTGGCGAGTTCGCTCCGTACCACCTGAATCTCACTCGCCGTGGATCGGATCGAGTCGTCTGCGTCTCGAACGGCCTCCAGGAGTGGAGTGATATCGTCGATCGCGTCCAGTTGCTCGTGCGCCGCCGAGGTATGATCTGCGAGCGTCAGGGTGACCTGCTGCGCCTCGTTGACCTGTGCTGCAAGCTTGCCGGCCGCGTCACGCGCCGGGTCGGAGAGTGTGCGTATTTTGTCCACTATGTCGTTCGCGTCGTTGAGTTGCTCGGCCAGCTGCGACTGCACCGCGTCTGTCTTGGTTGTCAGCGACCAAACATCTTCGGTCAAGGTTTCGATCTTTTTGACGGAAGCCTCAGCGGTTTCCTGCGACGTCTTCACTTGGGCCGTGGCTTCCTCGATCAGTCCCTGTCCAAGCTTGTTGGCCTCGCTGAGATCACGGAGGATACGCCCGGCGGCCGCACTGTGTGAGTCGAGCCGTCCGATTTTTTCGTCCGTGTGGGCGACCAATCCCTGCAGGGCTTCGTGCAGTTCCTTCGCGACTTTGTTCAGGTGCGTGAGATCTTCGGCGACTGCCGAGCCGGTGCGTACGGTCTCGAAGATCCGGTTGAGTTGCCCGTTGGATGAGCCGAGCATCTCGGCCAGCTTTTGCTGAATGGCATTGGTTCGATCGGCGATTTGTTTGGCCCCGGCGGTGGCGGTTTCCAGGTGCGCAGTCGTTGTTTCGGCCGCCGCGATGGTTTCCTTGATGTCGCCAAGATGCTTGTCATGTGCGGTCAGGGCTTTGACGCAGTCGTCGGCCCGCTGCACCTTCTCGTCCAGAGTGGTCACGGTGTTTTCGATCCAGTCCCGATTGCGCAGGATATGGTCGATCGTCCCCTTGCAGGAATTGACGCTTCGACTGAGCGATTCGGTCTGCTCACAGGCGCGTCCCAAATCGACGAGACGATCCGTGACGCTGACGCGCAGTGCCTCGGCGTCACGGTGAGCCTGTTCTATTTTGGTTACGGTCGACTCGGCCGCTTCGATCATCGGAGTGGTGATAGCGGGTAAACCGCGCACACGCTCGATCAACCCGTCAGCCTCGGCACCGATGGTCTTGGCCGTTTCGCTCAGGTGACCCACCTGAAGTGAGGCGTTGCTGATGGCTTCGATGACGGTGTTGGCGGCTTCCTCGATCTCCGTGCGGCGGGCTTGTGAAGACTCCATCACTTTGTTCAACGTATTCGACGCGAGGCGGGATCGGTTTTCAGCCATTTGCAAGGTGCTGCTGACAACTTTTTTTACCGAGGCCAGCGCCGTATCCATTTCGGCCTTGGCTTTGTCGATGGTCTCGTTGGTGGATTGAGTGATCTGTGCTTGGGTATCCGACACACGCTGGGCGAAGGCCTCCTCGTGCTTTGCGATGGTGGCTTCGATCCGTTCCGTGATGTGGTCGGCTTTGTCGTGAGCCGAATCGAGTCGATCATGAAATTCTTGTGCCGATTGCACCGCCTCCAGAAGCGGGGCAGTACGCGTTTGCATCTCGTCCACGGAGTGATCCAGTTGGTCAGCAAAGGCACCGAGTCGCGTGCTCACGTCCTCGGCTCGCTCGGATTCTGCTTCAACTGCCGAGAGTAATTCGGTCAGATTCTTGCTTACTTCCACGGCCTGCGTGACCCGTGCGTCGATATCGTTGATCCGCCGCTCGGAATGGGCGAGCACCGCCTCCATCCGCTGCTGCGTTTGGGCAAACGAGCGGTTGGCGTGTTCTGTTGTTTGTGTGAGTCCGGCGATCAGACGCTCGGCAGATTCCGCCAGCGTCGCGAGATGTCTCTCGATCGCGGTGAATTGTGTCAGCTTGGCATCCGTCGTGGCACTGAGTCGTTCCGCTTGAGCCAGACTGCGTTCCAACCGACTTTGGGCGTCGTAGTCCTCCGAAGCGAGCGTTCCGGTGTAGCCTCCGTCTGCGAACTCTGCATACCCGCTGGCCAAGACATCGTGGGGTTCGGCGATCTGCTTCTCGGTGACCGGGTGTTCGGTGATCGGGTGACTGCGGGCAACGTCATCGCTCCACGCGGGGGGGGCGGCAAAGGGTGCGCCGGCTGGTGGTGCGACATCGGCGTGTTCGGGTTCTGTCGGTACATCGTCTGACGTGGGTGTGCGGGGCTCCCGAACGGATGGCGACCGCGGGTCTGCACCGGTGTGTCCGCCGGTCACGTCGATGATCGTGGCGCTCGTGACCAGGCGTTCGTTGCTACCGTATGCAGCGATGAGCGCGGCATTACACGTCTGATTGATGAGCCGCGGCACGCCGCCGGTGATCCGATGAATCGAGGTGACGGCATCATCCGTGAAGATGTCCGACTCGGCCGCTCCGGCGATCTGTAGTCGGTGTCGAATGTACGAGTGGATGCCCGCGGGAGGCAGCGCCATGATGGTGCGGTGTCTGAAAAGTTTTTGTTTGATGCGTTCGAGTTTTGGCTGTTCCAACGTATCAAGGATACGTGGCTGACCCACCAGCACTACGGTCAGCAGCTTGATCGTGTTGTCGCACAGGTCGTTCAGCGAAGACAGCAGCTCGATCTCCGCGTCCGTGAGGTTTTCCGCATTGTCGATAATCAGAACCGAGCTGTGATCCGCTTTGGCATTTCTGGACAAATGACGTCGTAGCCGGGTGGTGAGCCTGGTTTCCTGCTCACCTGAGGCCAACGACACACCAAACCCTTTGCAGATATCGCGAATCAGATCCGAGCTGGCGTTGGCGTTCCTAGTGACGACCACCACGTGATCGGTGGAGTGCAGTCGTAACAGCAACGCGCGTATCATCTGCGTCTTCCCGACGCCTGCGGCCCCTGTGACGAGCGCCATACCGCGCTGGTAATGCGCTTCATATTCCAAGGCGGCTAGTGTTTCTTCGAGTTCCGCAGAAAGCACGGTGAACTGGGGATCGGCCCGGTCCTCGAAGGGCAGGCAACGCAGCCCGAAAAAATTCGCGTACATGGTTGATTCCTCAATACGTGTCAGCGTATCGCGTCCGGACGACCCTCGGCCAGCTCAGCCAATGGGAGCAACGTGAGCGTGCGCGCATGACAACTGCAACGTCCCATACATCATCGGAACGGGGATGCCCTCGCTGAAATTATCGGTCAATCCCGCGGGGATGACCCTTGCGGATAGCGGAATGGGAAAGGGTTGAGGCGATGGCGTGAATACGAAGCGAGACGCGCCTCGGTCCGCACCGTAGTGCTGAGAAAGGGGTTTGGCACGCCGGCTACGCGATCAGGTCTGTGTGATCGCTGTTCTCGTCGTCGGCCTCATTGCCTTCCACGCCTTCGCGGTCGGCGGTCTCCACTACGATGGTGCCGGAGAGTATATCGCCGAGTCGTTGTCGGCTTGGTGTGAGAAACACAAGCAGGGCGATGGCGGTAAAGTGAAACTCGATCGGACGCACGGCATTACGGATCAGGATGCTCGGAAATGAACAGGGCCGTCCGCGTTCGGTCACCACGCGGCAACCGATGATGCGCTTTCCCGGCGTGGCCCCGAGCCAATGCTCAAAGATCGTGGCATACGGAGCAAACACCGCGCCGATGATGGCCCACGACCAAAACCAGGCGGCCGGCAACGTGTTGCGATTCTGCATCAGTTGTTCCGCGATCGTGATCCCCTGGTCACTTTGATCTGTCAGTCGGTAGAGGATGAAGCCCCAAACGGGGGCCAGGATCACCAGATCCATCGTGAACGCGAGAAACCGATGTTGGAATCGGGCGTAGTGGTTGTGCTTACCGACGGGTATGAGCAGCATGACGTTGTCGCGCCGCCAGATGAAGACCGCGGCCAGCGCTGCCAGAAGGATCGCGTATTGGAGAATGTGTCGCGCGGCAGGGTCCGCTTTGGGAAAGAGAGACGGAGCCAGGGGGGGGGCGATCGCCGGTGCTTGCACCACGCCGCCGCTGGCGACGGACCATGTTCCGATACGCACGTCACCCTGGGGGTCGCTTATGGCGACAACCACCGAAGCCCCTGCGACGGAAGCCTCCGGTGCATCCTCAAACCGTTCGGCCTCGGCGGCGTTTTTTGCCAACAGGGGACCGGCCTTCCATTTCCCCTCTACCATACTGATCGTGCCGATGGTGACGCCGTTAAGAGCCGTTTCGCGAAAGACCACGACCGGCTGATCATGTTGCCATCCCAACGCTACGGGTTCCGTATGGGCTGAAAGTTTCCACGTGGTTTTTTCTGACCATGTATCACCCGTGGCGGGCAGCACCCGATGGTGAAGTGTGTGTGAGCCCACGCCGTCGGCATAGACGAGGTGGGTCGTGCCGTCTCGGGCGAGAACACCCACGATCACACCCTCCGCGCCGAGGTCCGGTGGCGTCGCGCGATCCAATATCCATTGCCGAGCGGAATACCGTGCGAGGGCGAACGGTGTGGGGATGGCCGGCTGCGGCGATGCGACACTCATTGAGGCCGGAGTCTCGGGTGGGTCTTCCGTCGACGTAGCTTTTTCGGCGTTCTCTTTCGTTGTCTGACCTGTGGTCGTCTTTGCTTCCTCGTGGTGCGGTGGTGGAAGTGCTGCGGCTTGTGCCGCTGAGATGACGGCCACGAGGCAGAAATTGCCTTCGTCCCAGCATACCGCGAGTGGCGGCGTTTGAAGAGGCAGGGCCACTTCACCGAGATCGGAAAAGGGCGGTCCCGTTCGCATGATGCGTGGATCGGGAAGGTAGTGGCGATGTGTCCCGTCACGAAAAAAGGTATGGAGTCCGGTGCCCTGGGTGGTTGCCACGGCCACTTCGCCGACGACCACCGGTCCGGGCCAAAACCGGTGTGTGGAACTGTCGTCCGTCATCTGGTAACAGAAGCGAAGAAGGTCGGCACTGTTCGTTTCGGATGCATCGCGTCGGTAGGCCCAGAGCACGCCGTCACCGCCGATCACACCGATTTCCAGTGGACGGGTGTGTTGTGCCAATGCCATGGTTGAAAAAAGCGAGAAAACCGACCAGATCGCGGCGAGAAGACACCACCTCGGGATGTGGCGTACCGTGCGGACTGTGGTCGTCACGAACAAGTGTGGGCGGCGGTGTGTATCGAACAGTGGGAAGGCGTTCACTGTGGCGGTCGTTTCCTATGGGTTACGGTAGGCACTCACGAGGTGTGGCGAACTGGGGGCCGTTTTGCGTGACCCGGGGTTCGAGACGCCACCGTGTGACGGAGAATCGTATTGACATTTTCTCGCTGGGCCAAGATACGCCGATGGTGTGCGGCAGATAGAGCGAGCTCTCCGGTTGCACCCGGTAGTCGTCCAAAGTCGACACCATTTCCGCCGCACCCCGTGTATCTCGGAACACCACGCGACGCACCACACGCGGCGCGCGACGGTCGATCCAGTATTCTTTCTGGATCACGATCCGTTCGGATTCCGTGTTGGTGAGGAACAGTAGCTGCTGATAATCATCCACGATGCGCTGCACGATCTCAATACTGCTTTCCGCCGTGTCGAGCGGTGTCAACGCCAGGGCGTCCGCAATCTGATCGGGGCGAATGGCCAGATCGGGCGGCAGGTCGTTCGGGTCATCGTGTTGCCCACAGACGTACTTGCCGTCTTCCTTGGTGTACATCCAATACCCGGAAGCATTGGAACCGAGTAGCAGTTGACGCTCACCGAGTTTCTTCAAGTCGAATCTGAGGAAGGAGGGTTCAAGAAAAAAGAGCACGCCATCGACATGAAAAGAAACACGCCTGCCGTCAGCGTTCACCACTTCGCCATCCACCGGACCCGAAGCACGAAGCGCCGCCGTGATGCGCGCGGTGTTTGCGTTGATGAGTTGTATGGACGCCCCCAGTGAAATCGGATCGAGGGGGGGCCGCACCCGCTGAGGCGCATGGCAACCACTCATCAGTACCCCACCCCACACGCACGACCAAAGCCCCACCAGGCGGGCATGTGCTGGTCGATGGTGGGCCGGGTGACTAACCGTTTTCATCCGGTCGCTCGCTGGGTGTCGAAGGTATCGCCGGGTCTTGGTCCTCTACGTCCACCTCCGACCACGCGCCCATATCGCCGTGAAGGATACCCGTGATCTGTTCGCTTACGTCCTCGACCTGATCGTCCGTAAGACGCGGATTGACCAGTTTGTGCGTCATGTGATCTCTCGGTGTCGTCATGGTCCATATTTCCAGGCCGTCGGTCGTCTCTGAGTTTTCATACCGCAACAGCCGCTTACGCATCAGAATCAGTGCCAGCACAAACCGAAAGCGGACACGCGCCGGGTCTTCTTCTCCCTCCAGGCGGAGAAAGAAGTTCATCAACACCTCATCGTCCACGAGAAGGCGTTTTTTCTTCTCCCGGATCGGAACGCGGGTCTTGAAATGGCAAAACGAACCCTCGGGCGGCCCGGACCAACCCTCCAGGCTGTAATCAATCCGGCGAAATGAGTCGCCCTCCTCGAAGAGCACGGCGTAAAACTCCTCGCCTTCGGTCAGCTCCCGATCGGTCACCGAACATCGCCCGGTGGAATGACCTACCTGCCACTCTTGTGCCATTGTTTGCTACTACCCCCGCGACCGACCGCAGGGGACACTTCCTGTTTCTTTGCGGTGGTGTCAGTTGTCCTGCCAATCTCTGAACCGGCCGGCACCGTCGCGCAGACCACCCGGTTCACATATTGGCATTCAAGGTGTAGTTGGACGTGCCGTCAAGCTGTGACACGAGAGGGGCGGCCGAAGCCGAGGGTTGGAAGATGGCGCGCGACACTTGCGGCGGGTCCTCCATCCTTCGAGTACTCGTTGCTTGGACCAGGGCGAGGGACGGGGCACCCGCCCGACCTGCCCTCCCATGGCTTACGACCGCCGATTCGGCCATTCGCCCGTTAGAAGGTGTCATGTGACTTGCAATTGGGCGAAACGAGTTTATCCTGGCCTGCGGTGTTTTGACGGAGTGAGCGGCAAACGTATTTTGTGCGCCAGAGACCTGGTGCATCAGGGTCTTGGTATACCAGAGGCAGGGAGGCGAGGTCATGGCCAGGTATCCAACCTACAGACGCAGACGTCGCAATCCGCTTCGCGGTGTCTTTGCGGTGCTCTTGCTGTCCGTGGGCGTCTGGTGGCTCTACGATGCAGATTCCGAGTCGATGGATGCTCCCTCCCGGGAGACGTCTTCCCATCCGGTTTTGGTCACCAATCGCCCGGAGCGGCCCTCGGCGGATCCACCCGATCCCGATGTGCCGGAACGGGGCAAAACGGCCACTGACTCCGGATCCGGTTCGTCCGGTGTGGCCCTGTCGGCATCTGCATCGCAGCGGAACCAGCGGGTTGAGTCTTTGATTGCAGCCGGAAAAAGGGCGCTCGAGGCCAACGATCTGGTGGCCGCTCGGGCTCATTTTTCTGATGCACTGGCCTCCGGTGTGGGTGAGCCGCAGCGAGCTCTGTTGCGGGCGGAGCTGACTCGGATCGGTACGGAAACTATCTTTTCGACGCGGGTACTTCCGGATGACCCGTTTACTTTCCGTTATGTGATTCAACCGGGTGATACGCTTGGCAAGGTCGCGAAGGCCAACCTGATCTCGGATGATTTGCTGGCCGATATCAACGGGATTCGCAACAAAAATATGATTCGAGCCGGGCAGACGTTGAAGGTGATTCGCGGCCCGTTTCATGCTGTCGTGGAGTCGAGCGCACACACCATGGGGATATACCTCGACAACACATTCGTGAGGCAATACCGAGTCGGGCTAGGTCTGGACAACGGCACACCGACGGGAACCTGGGAAGTCGGTACGAAGCTGCTGAACCCGACGTACTATCCACCGCGCGGTGGGCATATCATCCCGGCCGACGACCCGAAGAACCCGCTGGGCGGGCGGTGGATTGGTTTGACCGGTGTTGATGGGGAGGCCGTCGGCCAACTGCGCTACGGTGTTCACGGCACGAACGAGCCCGACACCATCGGCAAAAGCGTCTCGCTCGGCTGCATCCGT
>JAJRSP010000149.1 GCA_024278775.1 Planctomycetota bacterium | reverse complement strand
TCGCCGTCCGCTTTTTCGGCCTCTTCCTTTTCCTTCTCTTTGCGTCGTTTGTCGAGCTTTTCGACGTATTCTTTCAGATCTTCTTCGTAATCCTCCAGGGCACGACGGTATTCTACGGCTTTCGTAAACGCCTTCCGGACTTTTTGAAACGTCTTCAATCGCCCCAGCGTCGACTCGGAGAACCCAAAGTTGATACAGAGCGCCGCATCGTCATCGATCACCCGGGCGACCGGACCGGATGCTCCCGAGCCGATCTGCCACACCGCACCGATACCATTCACTCCGGACCCGCCGTTCGTGCCGACATACATCGTGGTCACGCCGTTCCGAAGCGCATCCCGAAAGGCCTGATGATCGTAGGACGCTACAGCGTCCGACGCCCGCGCGGTCGGATCGGCCGACTCCGACGCTCCGGTGTGACCCAAACCGCTCCACACATCGATCAGCCCGGGCGTTACCGTCTTGCCGGTGGCGTCGATTTTTTTAGCGAACATCGGCACGCTCACTTCCGAGCCGATCTCCACGACACGCCCCCCCTTGATGACGATCGACCCGCGTTCGATGACCGGGCCGACCTGGGTGATGATACGAGCGTTTTCGATCACGGTAGCCCGAGAAAACAATTGAGCGAACGCCGGGGCTTGAAACGACAGACAGACGCCGACCATCAGTGCAAACAGCCGACACCGAGAACTTGGCCACACCAAGAAACGACTCACTACGTCCACCATGTCGGCACCTTGCACCGGTTTCAAATGACAGGCCTCTTTCGCCACTCCGAGTGCGATTGCGACCACCACGCTGCGCTTCGCAACGGGAATCGCCGGACGTCGGTCCCTCCCAACCGGCACGCCCACTACCCCATCTCGAAGCGTTACTATAGTCGGTTCACGCTTTCCTTGGAATATAACGTTTCGAGAATCGAAGTGTTATCACGTCCAAACCACAATAAAATACAAAACGAGGACGCCAGTACTATTATCGCGCGATGCGATTCCCTATCAGTACAGATACCGAGTGATGGACCCCTCAAAAAATGTCGCCGCTCTTGTGCGGGCGGCTCCTGGCGGAACATGTCTCGATGCTATCGGAAGCGTGGCCGGGTGGCCAGCCACCTTTGGAGGTGGGGGAGGCGATGATACGACGGATCACATACGATCCGCCAATCGCTTACGACGTCATACCATAGCATGCCCTACCCCTTCATTCCGGCTCGGCCACTTTGAGCGGCGGTACCTTACCGGGTTGATCCGGATCGATCTTGGGAAGGTCTTTCAGCGTGCCCAGTCCAAACGCCTGAAGAAAATGAGGTGTGGTGCCGTACAGCAAAGGCCGGCCGATCTCCTCCGCACGCCCGACAATACGCACGAGATTCATATCACGGAGACGAACCAGCATGTCGCCGACGGCCACCCCACGCACGGCCTCCACATCGACCCGAAGCACCGGCTGTTTGTAGGCGACGATGGCCAGCGTCTCCAACGCCGCACTCGATAGCCGCGTTTCGCCGCGTGCTTTTTGCAGCTTCTTCACCCAGTTGTGGTACAACGGCCGCGTGAGCATCTGATAGCCCTTCGCGATCGACTCGATGCGAAACGCCGTCCCACTTGCATCGTACTTCTCGTTAAGCGATTCGATGTGCTGTTTGACGTCGTGACCGTCGCCGACACCGAGCATCTGAGCGATCTTCCCAGCGGATAAGGGAGAATCCGTCGAAAAGAGAATCGCTTCGATCACAGAGGCGGCCGACACCCCGGACGACGCCAACGGCGAATCACACGACGCTTCAGTCGCACAATCGGCGACGACCGCTTCGCCATTGGTCATGTCCGTCGAGTCACCCATGACCCGCCATCATAATCCAGGCGGCCCGATCTGGCGACCTCGATCGCACGGTTTTCAGAAATGTCCGCGAGAAAAACTTAGCCCTTCCGGCGCGTGAGATCGTTGCCTCAATCGGATGCTCCTTGTATACAAGCACCTCTGTCGTCCAACTTGGGAGGAACGCCTGCCGTGACGAAAACGCTAAACATGATCAAGAACCCTGCCTTCACCGAGGGCAAGAAGAAACCGCTGCGCTGGGACTGGGGCACTACCGACGAATCCGTCGTGGTCGAACGTCCCAACTGCGGCGATGGCATCACCATCCGCTGTGACAATCCGGTAGAGTTGGCCATGCTCTCGCAAACCGTGACCTGCAAACCGGATGAGTTCTACCGGGTCGAGGCCACCGTCTCTTGTGAGCTGCAGGGCCGGTGCGAATCGTCCGGACTGGTATTGACCGCCCAGCCGTTCGACAAGACCAAGCCGGCCGGAGAAAAACGCATAACAAACGCTATAACAATAGCTTATGAACCTTTTACCGTTCGTGGCTATATCGAAGTGCCCGAGGGGGCCAGGCGTCTGGCCATCGAAATCGGCCTGGAACACGCCTGCGGTAGTGTCACGATCCACCGCGTGGCCGTTCTCGGCGTGCTTGAACCGGAGGAGACCTCCCACCTGATCGCTTTTCCCGCACCCGGGTACTCCCTGCCCGCGCCGCGGGTCGCCAAGTCCGTCGCCCTCTGCTCGACGACGGCCGAAGATCGTCCGCTCACCGGCATTCTCCGCACGGTGCTTGGTCGGAGAAACGTCACCACGATCGCCCCTTCCGAGTTCTCAAAGAAGATGCCGAAGTCCGACGCTGTGCTGCTGCCGGATGATGCGCCTCCGGTCGGCGTTCGATCCATGACGGCTCTGATGAAGCTGGCCGAAGAACGTATCGTGGTGATATCCACCACCGCCTTCGCCACACTCTCCCGAGGTTCCGTTCGTGTGCGTCGCGTGGAGCAGGAGGACGACCCGATCTGTGCCAAGGTGGTCTTCGCCAATCACGCCACGCGGGGCTTCGCCCTTCACGACATGTTTCCTTATGCAGGTTCGGGTGCCCAGCCCGGCGGCTTCGCGCAAAATCAGTTTCGCACCGGTGCAGACTTCAGCAATTTTTGCAAACGGCACCACCTGATCACGCTGCTGAACTCTATGTGCAACCAGGACAGCACCTCCGACAAGCCGATCTGCCTGTACCGCGAGACGCCCCACGGCGGGCTGTTCGTGCTGGATATTGAGCCCGTGGAGTGCGTGCCCACCTCTTCGGGAGATCCCACGATGGCCCTGTATTTCCTGCGAAATACTTTGGGCCACGCCCAGCACTGCCTCGGCCAGTATGCCGCCCCGATTCAAGAGGAATACGAAATCCGCGACATCTTCCGGGAGATGAACATCCGCTTCCCCGAGTTTGTCGAGCATTCGGAGGATGTCCCGGCCAGGGAGATCACCAGCCAGCTTATCACCATTGGCCGAGAAGACGCTGCCTTCGGGCTACCGCTCCGTCAAAAGCCCGTCATCCTGATACGAAGCGGGCTTCACTCCGGTGATGCGGAAAGTGTCTACGGCTCGTTCTATTGGTTTAAGCAGTTGGTTCGTATGCCGCCACATACGTGCCCGTATGGCGAATCGCTGGCTTCCAAGTTTCGGCTCGCCTGGGCACCGATCGTCGCGGGCTGGGACGGTCGTTACGGGTGGCGCAGAGGCCACCGGGCACCGCTTCAGGAGATGGAAATCGAGGCCGAAGAGGGCGCGTTTGCCGCACTGATCGACGTGGTTTCGGTGCCGTTCAACCGCGCCCGGGTCGTCATTCCTGCGAGTCGCGGAGGATACCAGCGGTATGCCCAATGGCTGCCCACGCTACAAAAAACCTTCTCCGCCGGCGACTATTACGCCTACGCACCACCATTCGGCGAGACGTTCTCCGATCGTACAAAGTACGCGTGGCGTCCAGCGACACCGCCGGTTGCCGTGGACGTGGACGACACGCTGTTTGACACGGAGGCCCATCGGCAAGCGCGAGCGTGTGGGGCCGAGCTTGTTCGCATAGAAGTACCGGGTCATGACGCCGATTTCACGAGCCATTCAATACACCGTACAGATTTAACAGCATCACTGATAGAATGGGTGGTCGGTCTCCAATACGGATTGGTGGCGGCCAATCGCACGAATCGGAAGATTCGCTGCGACGGATTTCAACCGGTGGTTCCCGGTTCCGCGGTGGTCGTAGATCGCGACGACATGATGCTGCGGACAAACCCGGCCAAAGTTGGCTGACGAACACCCCTATGCTCCTGTCCACCCCTATGCTCCTGCCACGGCGCGGTTGGAAAGTCAGCGTGCGTCATGTTTTCGGACCATGATCTCCCGCAATCGCACCTCTGACCGAGCTTGGTAAAAGTTCAACCCGGGCTATCGATTCGCAACTGAGTTTCTGCTACAATCCCGGCGGACGATCAGAAGGGGTATCCTGCCAGATAACCAACCGGGAGGTTTCTATGATGTTGCGGATTGCGCCGTATCGGATTTTCGTATTGGTTTTATTGGCATCCTGCGCGGGCGTGATCTCGGCCGCTGAGCCCACAGCGCAGCGCGATACCGTCTGGACTTTGGTCGACGTGGATGCCAGAGCTGTGGCCGCGGCAGAACCGTGGGTTCAGCCTACAACATACCAGGCCGCCAGGCTGGATAGGCTGCGTTTGGCTGACTTACTAGCGAACGCGCCTTCGGAATCGACTGTCGCGTTGAACCAGTCGGATGCGATCATCTCGCTTCCGATGCCGGATGGAAGCATGGCGCGGTTTTCGTTCGTGTCCTCACCGGTGATGGAACCGGCGTTGGCCGCCAAGTATCCGGAAATCACGACATACGTTGGCCGCGGGATTGATGACCCAGCCGCGTCGATTCGCTTCGACAGTACGCCAGCCGGGTTTCACGCGCAGATTCTCTCGCCGAATGGCGCTGTCTATGTGGATCCACTCTGGCGGGGCGATTCCGTCAACTACGCTTCCTACTACAAACGCGACCTCATCAACGCCGCACCCGGTGCCTTCGAGTGCCTGACGAATCAACTCGCGCCGGAAGCCGGCGGACCGAACCCCGCATCCGAAACCGTCGCCGGCGCTACTGTCGCGGCGACGAGCGGAGATACGTTACGCACGTATCGCCTAGCCGTGGCAACCACCGGGGAATACACGCAGTTTCACGGCGGCGGTGTGGCGAACGGGTTGGCCGCGGTGGTTACGGCAGTCAACCGCGTCACCGGCATCTATGAAATTGATTTTGCCATACGGATGAAACTGGTCGGGAACAACGATCTGATCATTTTCACTTCCCCGACTTCCGACCCGTATAGCAACACGGATGGCTTCGCGATGTTGTCACAGAATCAAAACGCCATCAACGCCATCATCGGCTCGGCCAATTATGACATTGGTCACGTATTCAGCACGGGCGGCGGCGGCGTGGCGTCGTTCCAGGCGGTTTGTCGAGGATCACGCAAGGCGATGGGTGTGACGGGACTGCCTGCCCCTATCGGAGATTCCTTCTACATTGATTTCGTTGCGCATGAAATGGGTCACCAGTTCGGGGGTAGCCACTCCTTCAACGGCACCGCGGGAAGTTGCTGCTGCGGCAATCGTTCCGGATCCACGGCGATGGAACCGGGTAGCGGATCAACGATCATGGCTTACGCCGGCATCTGTGGTTCGGACAACCTACAGACCCACAGCGACCCCTACTTCCATGCGGTCAACATCCTCGAAATCAGCAGTTATGTCCAAACGGGCTTCGGTTCAACGTGTAGTTCCAATGGGGGCACCGGTAATACGCCGCCCACAGTGAGCGCCGGACCGGATTATACGATCCCCAGTCGCACCCCCTTCGCGCTCACGGCCACAGCGTCCGACGTTGACGCCTCCGCAGTGCTTTCCTACACCTGGGAGGAGTACGATCTCGGCAACGCCGTACCGCTCTCCGCGCCGGACAACGGCGTCATACCGCTCTTCCGTTCGTTTGACCCGGTACTTGAGCCGATGCGCACGTTCCCTCAGTTGAGCCGCATCCTGAACGGATCGTCCAGTTTTTCGGAAAAACTCCCCACGACCAACCGGACGATGCGGTTTCGCGTCACGGTCCGCGACAATCAACCCGACGGTGGCGGAGTCGAACGGGATGATACACTGCTTACGGTGGACGCCAGCGCCGGTCCGTTCACGGTCACCTCACCGACCTCCACGGATAGCTGGGTTGGCTCGGGCACCGTCACGTGGAATGTCGCCGGTACCGATTCGGGACTCGTCAACACGCCGACGGTGAATATCCTTCTCTCGACGGACGGTGGGCTCACGTTTCCCACCGTGCTCGCGGCGAACACCCCCAACGACGGAAGCGAAGCCGTCACAGTCACCACGCTCAACACGACCACTGCGAGAATCAAGGTAGAAGGTGCGGGGAATGTCTTTTTCAATATCAACAGTGGTAATTTCGAAATCATCAATTGTGCGGCCGGCGGTACCCCGCTCGCAGAGACCGGCGGTATCGACAAAAATCGCTACCTTGCCTTCGAACCTCCGGCACCCGCCGGCACAACAGCCATCCAGGTCTTGCTGGACTCTTTACCGGCACCATTTGACGGCTTCAATGGTCAGGTTCGCTGGGCCGGTCCTCCGGCGCAGTATGCGGATGGTACCTTGGGAACGTTCACGGCCAGCCGATTGCAATGCGATCCGTTCTTCACCGACTGGAGCACGGTGGGTCTGCTACATGTGTACGGTGAGGGTGTCGTGCCATCAGCCACATACGCCATTTCGACGTTTAGCTGTGGTGCCGCCAACAGGAGCGCAAGGGCCGCCGCACTCGTCGTGACGACGCGGGCGTGGGGCGATATCGTGGCCCCATTCGTAGGAGAATCACTGGTTCAGCCGGACTTTTTGGATATTTCGGCCACGGTCCAAGGTTTTCTGGATTCGCCGTCCAGTCCGGGAAAAGTTCGCACTCAACTTGACGGCGACTCACCGAATCCCGTTGACGCCGTAAGTTTTAAGGATATTACCCAAGCCGTTCAGGCCTTTTTGGGGAACCCCTATCCGTTCTCGGGACCGTTGGTTTGCCCGTAGGGCTGCGCTGCTGATCACGTCGGCGGCGAAATACTAAAAAACACGAAGCGTTCGCGCTACGCGTCCAGGTGTATGTAGCCCATGAGCTTGTGGGCTAAGCGGGCGGCCAGGTATTCCGTCACGACCTGACCCGGAATAGGCATGACTTCAACAATGTCGGCACCAACTATTGTTTTCTCGGCGGCCACCAATCTCAAGAGACCGATCACCTGATACCAATCCAACCCGCCCGGCTCGGGCGTTCCGGTGCCCGGGGCGATGGAAGGGTCAAAGCCGTCAATATCCAACGTGACATAGACCACATCGCCGAGTGCGTCGAGCACGCGATCTAACCAGCCTTCGTCGCTGTGACAATCAAGCGCCGTGATGGGGTGGATCTTCGCACGACGCAGATAGCGATATTCGCTTTCGTCCATGGACCGGATACCGACGGGCACGACGGTCGCACCCAACTCCACCGCGCGACGCATCACGCAGGCGTGAGAAAACTTGGTCCCGTGGTAGGTGTTGCGCAAATCCAGATGCGCGTCGATCTGCAAAATCGAAAGACGCTTGTGCCTGGTCATGGCGGCGCGAATCAGCGCCGAGGTGATGCTATGGTCACCGCCGAGCCCGAACAAAAACTTTCCCTCTCGAACGACACGCCGGGCTGCTTTGAAAAGATCCTCGTGCATCGCCTCGGGACCGGCCAGGTTCGGCTCGATGGGGTTGAGCGTGGCGATCCCAGCTTCATAACACGAACCAACCAGTTCCTCATCAAACCACTCCACGTGCTGTGACGCGCCGATGATCGCAGACGGACCGTAGCGGGCACCGGGGTTGTAGCTGGTGGCCGCGTCATAGGGAACGGGAAGCACGACGAACCTAGCGGTGTCGTAGCCACTATGTTCGGGAGCGAGACCGAGAAAGTTTTGCGGTAACGGGTTCATGAGGTTTTCATTTAAGCTAGATACCGCTCACTTCCGTTGGAGAAGAACCTACCTGCGATTCGCGTCCCCCACGGCCAAAGCCACGGGCCACCCGGTCTATCACGGGTTACTGCTTACTTGAGTCGTCCAGGTACTGCGCGTACTGCTGACGGTAGGCCGGATGATTCGCGGCGACCTCACGCATCACACCGGTCATCTCGCCGATGCGTCTGAACAACCGGCGCGGCTTGCGCTGGGCTGCTTTCACCAACGCATACTGTGCGATCAATGGAAACGTAAGCGACGCACACGAATACACGACCACGTTGTTTTTGTGGGCGTCCTTGAGCTTGCCCCAACTTCGCGCTTCGGAGGGCGTGGCCCCGGACAGCCCGCCCCAATGCGGCGAATCGGTCGTAAGCTGAAGGAAGTAATCATGCCCGCCCTTCGACTTATCCAGCAAAATCTGGTGCAGTGTCGGCTGGGTTTGGAGATAAAAGTTCTTGGGAGAGCCGCCGCCGATTTCCACCACGCCGTTGGTCTTGGAATCACGAACGATGGCGGCCGTCTCGATCACATCGAGCAACGGGTTGAGATTGATGTTTTGGCCGTGAAGCTGCGGCACGATCAGATTCATACCGATCGACGAATCTCCGGGAGAGGACGTGTAGATCGGGACATCGTACTTTGCGGCCGTCGCCACGAAGGACTTCTCCGGGTGCGGTGCCGATTCGGCAACCAACTGCCCGAGCTTGTGGTGCAAGGTGGCCGTGGAAAACGGCTTCGAAGTGTCCATCTGTTTGACCGCATCGAGAATGACCGTGTCGGTGGCCATCAGCGTGTCGTCGTCGGCGATGAAGACATCGTAAATCCGGGCAACGCCCTCGTCGGCGAGCGCGTTGTCGTCCACCTCCGGGCTGCCCTGAACCATGGGGAACTCATACGGGCGGTGCAAGTCGTGGTAGAGGTTGGCCCCGGTCGAGATGATAAAATCAACCATGCCGCGTTCGATCAGGGAGGAGAAGATGCCGCTCATCCCGATGGGTGTCATCGCGCCGGCAATCGTCAGGCATACCGTCGCGTCGTGGTCGATCATGTGCCGGTAGAGTTGGGCTCCCTCGGCCAGCCGCCGCCCATTGAAACCACTTCGCGCGTAAACGTTATCAATAAGATCGACGACCGATTCGTTACCCGCCAACTCCAACGGCTCGATCGGCGGCCCGTCCAGCCATCCTCGTCTCTTGGGGCAATCGGCACTATGCGGTTCGTGGGGCATGACGATGGCATCGCGCGGAGCGCGCCTCTACATAATAAAGACGGCGGCCGCGAGCGCCGTCGTCCACAGACCGTTCTTATCACCCTCAACGCTTTGCACCACCGCCCGCGTGCGCACGACCAGACCCTGGGTTTGATAGATTTCCTTGCGCTCGTTGTACGCCTTGTCCGGGTCGAGGTCGATACCGCGCGTCGTCGCGAGCATGGTGGCGGCCATATCTTCCACATAATCGGCGCACGTCTTGCGGTTCATTCCGAATCCGTGGTGCTCCGCGATATAGCCGTGGTGTTCCTTCTTCGCCGGGACGGCAAGCCCGATCCCCGCACAGGCGAGACGGTTGGGCTCGTTGGTGCGGATTTCCGCAAGCACGCAGAAGACGATCTGTCCGGGTTGGAGCTCCTTGAGCCCGCGGGTTCGAGAAACAATCTTGCAGCCCGGCGGGTAGATACTACTGACGCGCACGAGGTTGAACTCAGCGATACCGGCATCCCGCAGCGCTTCTTCAAACGATTGAAGGTTCTGGCGGTGCTTGCCATCGCCCTTCGTGAAGAACATCATTCTCGGAACCAACGGATTCTGCAACGAAACACTCCTCGAAACGCACAAGAACTTGCTGCCCACCAACGCGCCGAATTGTATCGAATCACTCCCGAGCGGCAACCGCGGCGGCGTCGAAACAACCGCAAGAAACGCAGCACCCGC
Source organism: Planctomycetota bacterium (assembly GCA_024278775.1). The sequence continues at coordinate 22,497 of JAJRSP010000149.1, read as the reverse complement.
TACCCGTCGCCCGGGATCAGGAGTTTTCGAATGGCGGGCAGAATGTCGGCGAGCGCCCGGCCACGGTGACTGATACGGTTTTTGTGATCCGGAGCCAGTTCGGCCGTGGTTTTTCCCAGATCGGGAACGAGGAAATAGGGATCATAGCCGAACCCGTTGTCACCACGCGGCCCATCAACGATCAGCCCCTCGATCACCCCGGAACTTGTGGCCATCACACCGTCCGCATTGGCCAGGGCCATGGCACAGCAAAACCGGGCGGTCCGAAGTTGCTGCGGCACGTCGGAAAGCGCCGCGATCAACTTGGCGTTATTCGCCGCGTCATCAGCCGGTGTACCGGCGTATCGCGCGGAGTACACGCCGGGCGCGCCGTCGAGCGCATCCACCACCAAGCCGGAATCGTCGGCCAATGCCCACGCACTGGTGAGGTTGGCATAATGGGTGGCTTTGATTGCGGCGTTGTCGGCGAAGGAGTCCGCATCCTCGATGGGGTCGGGTAAGTCAGCATAGTCCGCCAGACTCACCAACTGGCACGGCAGGCCCGACATCACCGCCCTAACTTCCCGGAGCTTTCCCTGATTGGTCGTGGCGATCACAATGATCGGCGGCGTGGTCACGGCGTATCTTCCGCCGGAGCCGGCACCTGAACGAGGCGCGACGGCATCTTGATGAACTCTCCGTTGTCGCCTTTGACTTTGAAGATATGGCCGTTGACGAGGTTGTATTTCAATACCTCGTCGCGTTGGAGCGCACGCACTTTGTCACTGTAGTAAGATCGCCCGTCGTTGCGAATCTGAAACGCATCGGGGCCGAAAAGACCCACCGTCACCACACTCGAGGACGCTGAGTGGTAATAGTAAGCCTCGTAGCCATCCGCACGGAGCATTGCGCAGTAGTCGGCGGCGGCCTTTTTGTATTCCCAAAAGTCCTCCGTAGGCTCGAACGCAGCCACCTGGAGGGAATAGGCCGCTTTCACCTGGCGTAGATCCCAGGCAGGATTGCCCACATCCGGCTGCGGCGTCCGCGCGATCATCGCGCGCATAAACATCCGCCGGCCATCCGGCGTGCCCAGCTCTCTGAGCAGATCCATGTCGTGTCGCAGCGCTTTCGGCGTCGTGTGTTTGCCGGTTTTTTTATCCAGCCGCCTGTCATACCGACCGTAACAAAGCCGGGCCACGCCGTCCGATCCATCCACAACAAACACCTCATCCGGACGAATACCCGGCGTACGCTTCAGGGTGTCCGACACGCTCTCGGCAAGCTGAACGCGGTTCGTGCCCTTCATCTCCGCGCAGACAATCGTCCACGGAGCGCCTGACCGTCCCGGTGCGGCGCATCCGCCCGACGACAACACGCTGATCACGACGGTCACCGAGAAAACAACCGGCACGGTCATCGGAACTACGGATGTCGATGGTTCCAATCGCATCCTGATCACTTGATCCGTTTTCTCAACGCCTTGGCCTGAATCTCGACGAGCTGTTTGATCCCCCGCGAGGCGAGCCGCACTAGCCGATCGAGTTCGGCCCGGGTGAACGTCGCCTCTTCACCGGTGCCCTGCACTTCGATGAACTTGCCCGAGCCGGTCATCACGACGTTCATATCGACTTCGGCGGCCACGTCTTCCTCGTAATTCAGATCGAGCCACAGCCGCTTGCCCACGCGCCCCACGCTCACCGCCGCCACCGGTTCCGTGATCGGCGACTTGGCGATCCATTTGTTTTTGAGCCCCACACGAACCGCGTCGGACATCGCAACATAAGCCCCGGTGATGCTGGCCGTGCGCGTACCGCCGTCCGCTTGCAGGACATCACAATCTATCAAAATCGAGTTTTCACCCAGTTTCTGCAGGTCAACCACACTTCGCAACGATCGCCCGATCAGCCGCTGAATCTCCTGAGTGCGCCCGTCGATCTTGGACCGGTTGCGCCGGCGCCTGGTGTTCGTAGCCGCGGGGAGCATGTCATACTCGGCCGTGACCCACCCGGCACCCTGGCCTTTGCGCCACGCCGGCACGCTCTCCTCAAAGCACGCGGTACACAATACCACCGTCCCACCGCAACGGATCAGCGCGGAGCCGGCCGCGTTTTTCGTGTAGCCCCGTGTGATCTCCACCGGACGGAGTTCGTTCGCTTTTCGACCGTCGTTTCGTGCCAACTTTCACCTTCCCATCAACGTCACTTGGTGTCGGTATTCGCCACGCAGGCGACGATAGGAGGATCGGATCGAGGTGTCAACGCGGATGCACTTGCCATGCGCGCAGGCAAGAAACCGCCGTCACCCCCGTCGCAACCGCGTGAAGGGAACGGGATATCTCTCCGGTCATCGAAAACTCAATCCACATCATGTCTTCCGGCATCACGCCGCGCACTCGATCCGCCCACTCGACCACCACGGCCGATCGTTCATGCGGCAACTCGTCAAACCCCAGCGCCAAAAGCTCCGCACCACTCTTGAGCCGATAAGCGTCGAGGTGGTACAACGTCAAACGCCCGGCGTACTCGTGCATAAGCGTAAACGTCGGGCTCGTCACAAGGCCATCGTCGGCAGCCGCGTTGCCCATGGCGATTCCCTTAACGAAATGCGTCTTACCGGCTCCGAGCGAACCCACGAGACCGATCGTCAGCGAACCGGGCAACGCACGCCCCAAGGCCGCACCGAGCGAAAGGGTATCTTCCACGGCGCACGACTCGAAAAACGCCTCAAGCGTCTCACCACTCAATGCACAAACCCCTTCGGTGATAACGGCACCATGCTTCCGTCGGCCTGCTCAAAACGGAACCCCTCCTGTGTCACCGTCCCGATAGGCATCAACGGAAACCCGATCACGGATAGCCGTTCCTGAGATTCATCATCCCCGGCCACCGCGAGCAGCAACTCGAAATCCTCACCATCCGAAAGCGCATGATCCAGCGACGACCGCCCATCGCGAGCGGCTAACGTCTTGGCGTCTTTGCTGATAGCCTCACCAAGCTGCGTCTCCTGCAACACCGCACCCACCCCGGAGGCTTCGCACACACGCCACAGATCAAGTGAAAGCCCGTCGGTGATATCGATCATGGCATGCAGGGCATCCCCCAAACCTTCGGCCAGCGATCTCGCCTCCCGCACACGCGGCACAAACGAGACATGCTTGCTCAACAGGCTTCCGCCAAGTGGCCCCGTCACGAGCAGCGTATCGCCGACCTGCGCCCCGCTGCGCAACACCGGCTTCACACCCGGATGGGGCACGGCCACCACGGCGACATCAAGCGCCAACGGCGACGACCAGCGCGTCGTATCGCCGCCGCAGACAGACACATCAAAAACATTCGCGGCCGCATACGCACCGTTCATCAGCGCTTTGGCGTCTGCCTCCGCCATGTCAGTTGACCATGCTAACGAAACCGTCACCGCCTTGGGGCAGACCGCCATCGCGGCGCAATCACTGAGCGCACAGTTGACGGCCTTACCTCCGATGGTCTCGAAATCATGCTTTCGTGAGTCGAAATGCACCCTGTCGAGAAGCATATCCGAGGAAAACAGGATGCTACCGCCGGGCACGGCCAGCACGGCCATATCGTCACCGATGCCAACCGGCAGCCGTGCGTCGTCCGGTCCGTGAGACCGCGTGCGAAGCCACTCTACCAATGCCAGTTCATCCACACCCATCGCCACCGATCTTACCGCGCTCGCCTCACCAGACCAGCGACACACGATACAGTGCCGAGCGGAACACGACATTTGGGAAACCGCGCCGGGTGAACCCTGCGGCTCGGGAGGGGAATGAAGGCGTTACCGATGCGCGTGGCGAATGGCGTTTTTCATGCGAAGTCCATCCCGCACCCTTCGCGAGTACTCGAAGAACAGGACACCCCGTACCATCCAAAAAAAGGCGCTGCGCGAGCGGGCTATTCGATTTCTATGCCGGCAAAGGGCCGGACGTGTTTCGCGAGGGACTTGGTCGTCTGCGGCTTGCTCAGGTCGAACGGAAGAAACACCCCGTGGTTGTGGTCGCTGGCAAGAATGATGAGCCGATCATGCCAGATATCATACCCCATCTCTTGGGGCTGGTGCCCACAAATGAAAACGTCCACATCGAGCATGTCGGCGAGCGCGGCCAGCGCCGACTCCGTGTGGTAGCGCCCCCAGACCAGCGAGTGGGCCGCCCCCCGATCGGCCAGGTCAGCCTCCGTCGGCATGCGTGAAAGCACGCTCATGTCAAATGCCGGAATCTCTCGCGGTGCAGGGAGCGAATGCGACAGGAAGACACGGTTGGCCGTCCGCGCGGCGAGCGGCAGCGACTTGATATAGGCGTTCACACCGATCAGCACATCACTCCCACCCGAGCCGAATGCCTCATGCACAGCCTTTTCAAAAGCCACCGTAACGACGCGCCCGGCCTTGGTGATCTCATGTCTCGTGAGTTGGGCGAGTTCATGATTGCTCTGAAGAAAATGGACCTGATCCGGAAACGCACACTTCCAGGCCGCCGCCTCGATCAAGGTTTGGAACGACTGATCCGTATCCTCGAACCCGCTGATGTCCTGATGGATGATCTCATGCAGAATAACATGCCGCGGCGCGTAATGCTCCAGATCGCAATAGTGCTGAAGCTTTTCGAAATTCCGTCCGTGCCCATGCAGGTCTCCCGTCATGACCAGTTGACCATAATTGGGAAACACGAGAAGGGAACCTTCGCGCAGCGGATCGTTGAGATTAAGTTCGGCCGCCTCATGCAGACAATCGGCGGCTTTGAACGCGTCGTTCATGATTCCTCATCCGGCGGCCCCAGGGTTCCTGCATCGGTATCCCGGGGCAGATCTTTTCGGGCGTCGCTACGACTTTTCTTCCAAAGTTTTTTGATCGCTTCCAACCTGGCGGATAGCTGCTTCATATCGTCGGGACGGTCGTTCGGATTGTCACGACAACATTCCATCACCAAATTGGAGAGCGCCCGGGGAATCCTATCATTCAATTCGTGTGGGGCAAGTGGCTTATCCGCCGACATCAGGTTGATCCCTCCCCGTGTGTTTTCATTGCGCAACGCGGTGGGATAATTTTCGGAGGTCAACAACCAATACATCGTAGCGCCGAGATTGAAAATATCCGTTCGCGCGTCCAGTAGCATCCGACGAACTTGCTCCGGTGCGATATAGTCGGGCGTTCCCTGGATGCGCTCCTTCTTGTGGCCGAGCGGACAGGATTGACCAAAATCAATGATCTTCACGACGCCGCCCTTGGCGACCATAATGTTGTTGGGTTTGATATCGCTATGCACATACCCGGCTTCGTGCATCGCATGCAGTCCGGCCGAGATTCGCTGACAAACGATCAGAAAGCTATCGAGCCGGTTCGGGCGAGCCGCCTCCAGCGACAGACCATCCACATAGTCCATCACCACCGCCACTTCCTTCACCTGCAAAAACTTTTTGACACGATGAATGGAGTAACTGTGCCGAAGCGAAGGGTGGCTCAGTTGGTGGCTGATGTCGTATTCCAGCTCGACCTGATCGATGAAGCAATCATCCCCGGCACTCTTGCGCTCGACGTGCTTGATCGCAAACCGCTTCTTCGTCACGACGTGCGTCGCCAGGTAAATCTTGGACCCCGCGCCGGTACCAATCAAGCGACCGAAAGCATATCCAGGAACTTCGAGGGCCACGAATCTAACCGTTTCCGTCTTACCGTAGCGACCGAACCGCCAAGCCCATCCGCCTAGGAAGGAACCATTTGACCCGATTCGTAAACCGCCCCATCACCACCAACCTACCGCTCGTATCGCGGAAGACGCAAGACCCCATCCTCAGGCCTCTTGGGGGAACAACGGGAGAGGGTAACAGCGATTGCGCCAATGTCCAAGACCCCACAGACCGGCATCCAGGGGTCCGGCGGCACCCCGGCCATATCCGCCCGCGCCTGTGTCTCCGTTACACCTGTGTCGCCGTTACAACAGCCCCGGCGTATTGCTGAGCGTCTCGATCATCTTCAGGGCAGCGGGTCCGGCCAGCACCACCAGAATGGCCGGGAAGATAAACAGAATCAACGGTGCCATAAGCTTCACCGTGGTTTTTTGCGCCCGCTCTTCGGCCGCCTGACGCCGCTTGATACGAAGCGAGTCCGACTGGTTTCGCAACGCCCGCGCAATACTCGTACCGAACCGCTCTGCTTGATTCACGATCGCCACGAGTGACCGCGCTTCTTCGACACCGGTCCGCTCCGCGAAGTTGGATAGGGCTTCCGAACGAGGAATGCCCATCTGCCCTTCCATCGTCACCGCCTGCAATTCCGCCGCGAGTTCCGGGTGTACGGCCTTCATCTCATCACCCACGCGCTGAAAGGCGGCATCCAAGCCGAGACCGGATTCGACGGTGATGACCATCAGATCAAGCGTATCGGGCAGGCCGTGTCGGATGGCTTCCTGGCGTTTGGAGATAGCCGACGCCAGCCAGAGGTCTGGCGCAAGAAAGCCGGCCCCCGTGGCCAGCAGCGTCACACCAATCCCGTTCATCATCGTTTCACTCTTGGACCACATATACGCGGCACCGGCGATGCCCAGGATGACGGCCATCATTGTCTTACTGGCTAGAAACGTAGTCGGCGCAGAATCGGAACGAATACCGCCCATACAGAGACGCATGCGAAGCCGGGACATCTGCTCCGCGTTCTCCGTTTGGGTCTTGCTCACGGCGATCGGAGCCACGGTATCCATGACCTTCTTCGCCACAGAGTCTTTCGCCTGCTTGCGAATGGCAGCCACCGCATCTCGCGAGCCCCTGCCCGCCATACGTCGCTTGACGGCGTCGCCATCACCTGTGGACTTGGGCCACAGGGCGTACACGACCATCACAATGCTGACGACGAGCAAACCGCCGTATAAATAGAGCGTCATCACCTAAGCTCCCAAAGGATACCGCCTGTTCCGTCTACTTTCATCGCACCGCCCCGGTGCTTGGCTCAGCCCGCCACCACGCCCCCTGCACGCCGGCATCGCACACGATTCACCGTTCTTCGCGACGTGCCGGACTCCCATCGTCACACAGCGCTAGACTTTGATGTTGACGATCCAGCGAATCATCGCTATGCCCATTAACTGCAAACCCACGGCGGCCGCCAGCATGATCTGACCGCGGGGATCATCAATCAGCACCGACCCATACTCCGGATTGAGATACATCGAACCCACAAACACGATCCCCGGCAGGGCAAAAAGCACCCAGCCGGACAATCGGCCTTCCGCAGTCAACCCACGCACCAATCCGGCCAATTCGATGCGCTCGCGAATCACACCGGAGATATTGTCAAGCACCTCAGCCAGATCACCACCGGTTTGCCTCTGAATCATCACGGCCGTCACGAAGAACCGAACGTCGAGCGAATCCACACGCTCCGCCATGGAACGGAGTGCTTCTTCGACCTTGACACCCAGATTTTGTTCGTGGTAGACCTGCGCAAATTCCGTGGCAATGGGTGGCGGCATCTGCTCATAGACCAACTGAATCGCCCCGGCAAGCGAATGCCCGGCACGAAGTGCCTGACTCATCATCTCAAACACATCCGGCAACTGGCTCGCGAGCTTGCTCATGCGTCGTGAACGACGAAAACTCAGCCATAGCAGAGGGAGAACGATAATCGCAACACCAAAACCCAGCGCTACCATGACGTTGTAGCCCATCACCAGGATTCCCAGTGATCCCACCACCGCACCACCGCCCAGGTTGAGTAGCGTCTGGGAGGCCGACCAATCCACCGCGGCCTGATCCAACAAGGTCTGTAGCTTGGGCACTACGGTTAACTTGCCGAGTATGGATTCGGCAAAACTATCTGCGGCCCCCATCGCCCCCCGACGCAGAAGGTCAACGGCATCCTTTTCCTTTTTGTGACGGACCGCGCCGGCCAACCGATCTTGCATTCGCTTTCGACTCGACGTGCGTGTCTCCGCGATCACCTGGAAGATGCCATAGAACAACAGCATCGAGCCGAGCAACGGCAGAATATACACCACCCAACCGGGCATCTGAGCAAGCATCAATTGCGAAAAGGACAACACCATGATCTCATTCTCCGACTGAAGCGTCTATTCGCCATCGTCCGTAAGCAGTACGCGCCGGGTAAACATCTCCGGATCCAGTTCATATCCCGATGTCCGGAGACGCTCCAGAAACGACGGACGAATCCCGGTCGACACGAATTGCCCTCTCGCACGTCCCTTGGAAGACAACCCCGTCTGCTCGAATGAGAAGATGTCCTGCATCGTGATGATGTCCCCTTCCATGCCGGTCACTTCCGTCACCGTCACGATCTTTCGGGGTCCGCCCGTAAGACGCTGCGCCTGAACCAACAAATGAATCGCAGAAGAAAACTGCTGCCGAATGGCTCGTAACGGCAGTTCGAAACCGGCCATCATCACCATCGTCTCGACACGAGCGACGGAATCACGGGTGCTGTTGGCGTGGATCGTCGTCAACGACCCATCATGACCCGTGTTCATCGCCTGAAGCATGTCCAACGTTTCCGGACCGCGGCACTCGCCCACCACGATACGATCCGGACGCATACGCAGGCTGTTGATCAACAGATCACGAATGCTAATACGCCCCTTGCCCTCGATGTTCGCCGGTCGTGTTTCCAACCGAACCACATGCGGCTGCCGCAGTTGCAGTTCGGCAGCATCCTCGATCGTAACGATTCGGTCGGTGTCAGGAATAAATGTGGAAAGGTTGTTGAGCAGCGTGGTCTTGCCGGAACCGGTACCGCCCAACACCACGATGTTCAGATGACATTTGACGCACGCCTCAAGAAAGTCGCGGATTTCCGGGGTGACCGATTTGTAATTGACATAGTCTTCCCACGTCAACGGATCTGCACCGAAACGCCGAATCGACATGTTCGCGCCGTCGATGGCGAGCGGCGGGATCACCGCGTTCACACGACTACCATCCGCGAGTCGGGCATCGACCAACGGGCACGTTTCATCACATCGTCGACCAACCGCGCTCACGATCTTGTCTATCACGTGCATCAGGTGCGCATTGTCACGAAACTCAATCTCAGTCAATTCGAGGTTACCGCTTCGCTCGACGTAGACTTGCTTCGGACCGTTGACTAAAATGTCACTGATCGTCGCATCTGCGAGCAGTACTTCCAGCGGGCCCAGACCAAACGTCTCGTCCAACACCTCATTGATCAGACGCTGTCGCTCGTTGTAATTCAGGAGCGTGTTTTCCTGATCGGCGAGCTGAGAAACCAGCGCACGTACCTGTTCCCGCAAGCTTTCGTCGTCACCGACCATCCGCGTCAGATCAAGCTGATCGATCAGCTTGCGGTGCAAGCGCATCTTGAGGGCGTTAAACTGCTCGATTCTTTCTTTGGATGACCGCGACTTGGTTTTAGACAGCGTCGCCGCCGGAGAGGGTGGCTTGGGCGGTGCCGCCAACGCCTGAGAGCCCCCGCTGGACACACCGCTCGCTGCCGGCTTCTGCGCCGGCGTTGCACCCGTATTGTTCGGAATCCGCTTGCCAAACACTAGTGACACCCCCGTTAGTCTCAGCCGGCCGGCCGCGCCATGCGATAAGCCGGCGACGACGCCACACGGCGACTTCGATCATTCAACTCTGTGCAAAAATCCTGCCGATCAACCCCTTCTTGCCCCTCGCCTCATCCTCGGCCGCGCCTTCGGGATCATGCAAGGTCTTGGCGATACCCTGAACCGCGGCCCGTACCTTGCTCTTGGGGTCGTGCTCACTCAACGGCTCACCCAAATTGATGGCCCCGCTCACCGTAGTCCAATCTTCCGGTATCGTGGCCGCCACAGGCATTCCGAGGGTTTCACTGACATTCTTTACGGTCAGGTGGGCGGACTCTCGCCCCACCCGGTTGCAGATCACTTTCGTACGATCCAAATTATGACCACACTCGCGCATCCATTCGATGATTCGAATCGCATTACGCACACACGGCACCAACGTCTGCACGATGAGCAAATTACAATCCGACAGCGCCAAGAGGGACTTGCCCCCCACATCAAACCGTGTGGGTCCGTCTGCCACCACATAGTCGCTCATTTGCATGAGCGTCGTAAAGACCCCCATGCAGGCGGCGGCTGTTATGTTGTCCGCCTCGGAAAGGTTGTTCGGTCGTGCCAGCACCTTGACACCGCTGGAGTGCGTCGCCAAAGCCTTGGACAACACGGTCGGCTCCAGTTCCTCGGGTGCACCGGCGAGATCGGCCAACGTGTAGCTGGGTTCCACATCCAAGAGGGTGGCCACCTGCCCGTAACGGTAGTCGAGGTCAATGAGGGTCATGTTCCCCTCGCTCAACATGGCTAGCTCGACCGCCAAATTCGTCGCGAGCATTGTGGATCCGACACCTCCGGCCGATCCCATCACCGTAAACAACTTACCCTGAGTCGTGCGTGTCTTTCGACCTTCGGAAATCTTGTCCACCGCCTCGCGCAGGGCCGCGCCATCCAGCGGCTGGGGAAAGAACTCCTTAATACCCAGCCGCATCACCTTGAGAATCAGGTGACCGTCGGTCGATCGGGAGGAGGCAAAAACTGCAAGATCCGGATTCGCGGCAGCCACATCACCCACGATGGGGAGTACCGATTCCGGTGCCGGGTCCAGATTCGCGAGCACGATATCAATAGGAAACTGTGTGACGGCCTGGCCCAGCAGGGCAGGCTCATCCACCTCGGCCACGATCTTGACACCCTCGATCTTAAGAAGTGCCTCACGCACTTCCGCGCCAAACTTCTCGTTGCCGTTCAAGATGATGAACTTGACATCCTGCGCCATGACCACCCCAACACCCGCTTCGATCTTCCAGAACCCACGCCGCCCTGCACACACGGCGGCACCGCACCTGCCGACGAGTTATGCTCGCCAGGACGAATGCGCCACGCAGGACATCCCCCCTGCGGACCTACTTCCGAACACGGAATGCGAAAACACGACACACCCCGCCCGCTGCCGCGTGGAGTCACCCTGCGCCCAACGTAGTCGTACTATCGGCTAGTTCAAACGCGCAAAACGGCTCTGCCTTGCCGCAGGCCTGTCCGACAACTTCCGATATCCCCTGCGTTTCCCCTGCTTTCACGAAGGTAGCCATGGTTCGTTGCTGCATCGTATCATCGTAGACCCCGTTAATCATGAAAGATCGGACCTTGCTCGATATGAAAGACAGATCGACCGCGCGCGGCGCGCCGGAAACTCAATGCTCCATTACCGGACGAGCCATCCCCCCACCCATCGCACACGCGCCGAGCCCTTACCCTTCGTTCATCGCAACGTCCCCGCGCGGCCAGTTGCATGAAAAAAACGCCGCACAATGATGTACGACGCTTCGTAAGCGCTATGGCTTAATGATTCGTAAGAAGGATCGTTAGCGGTCACCCGCACCGGCATGCCCCCAGGGGCCATGCAGACTCATTTCATCCGGCTCGGACTGAAGCACGGTACCCCCGTCAACGTCCGTAGCGGGTTTCGCATCCTCGGGTGATTCCAGCATCCCCAGAGCGAACAACTCATAGTCGTTGGCGTATTTCATATCTTCGCCGGGAATCTTCACTTTCTGATGCGGGTCAAGCGGTGCCACGATCTCGGGCGTCACCAGGACCACCAACTCCGTCAGAGAACGCTGGAAACTCACACTACGAAACAGCGTACCCAGCACCGGCACATCCCCCACGCCGGGGATGCGCGACGCAATACCACGAACACTCTCACTAAGCAGACCGGCGATCGCAATCGTCTGACCGTTGCCCAGTTCAACCGTAGTCTCCGTCGAACGCGAGGTCAGCCCGGGAACCACAAAACCTTCGATCTGGATGGCCGTCGTGAAATCCAACTCCGAAACCTCCGGAGCCACTCGCAAGCGGATCCGCTGCTGCCCACGAACAACGGGCGTAAAATTCAATCGAATACCAAACTCACGGAACTCAATCGTCACTTGCTGGTTACCCTGCGGCACCGGTATCGGAAATTCACCACCGGCAAGAAACGTGGCCGTCTCGCCGCTGATCGCCGTGAGGTTCGGCTCAGCCAACACCTTAAGAAGGTTGTTATCGGCCATCGCCTTGATGAAAAGCTGTGTTTGGGCACGGGGAAAACCCAAAGTCAACGGCGTCGTCGGCTGCAAGTTGAGGCCTTTTACATCAGTAACAAACGGCAGGTTCTGTGTGACCGGTGCGGACGCAGCGGCACCGATATTCACCGGGTTGATCCCGCCGAGCTGATTGACCAAAAACATATCGCGGAAGTTTTCACCGGCGAGGAAACCATTCACACCAAGTTCGCGTGTGGCAGCCCGAGTGACCTCGGCTACGATACACCGGAGTTGTACTTGCTGCTCGCCGGCAATCTCCATGTGATTCTGAACCAACGATGCGGGATCCTCATCTCCGCTGGGAACGAAGAGCCGCGCAAGATCGGCAATTCGACGCGCACGCGCAGTGCTCGTGACCGACCCCGTTAACACGATATGCCCTCGGATCGACTCCGCCTGGGCCGTAGCCAACGGATCGATGCTGTGGATCGCACGATTGAGTGGCTCAAGGTCAAGTTCAACGGTCGCTTCGAAGACATATTGGTGGTTGTCCGAATCTGTCAGCACGACACTCGTAACCCCGAAACTTTGTCCGGTGATGAGCATCCGGGTCGGACTGATGATCTGAACGTTCGCGACCTGCGGAGCCACCACGTCGGCTCGAGCGATACCCACCGAGGTCTCAACAGTGACACTCCGGTTCACGGGAATCGTCAAGTGCTGGTTCTTCGTCAAGTCGAGCACGCGAGCGTCAAACGATCCATCGCCGTCCGGGCGCTGTGCCAGAGCACAGGGCATGAAACCGACCACGGCCACCACCGCCGCCAGCCAAGCCCGATGCACCACGAAACGACTGACGGAGCCGAATTGCCACCGTCCCAACCGACGGTCTTCCATGACTTTCTTGAACATCGAACGCGTCCTCCTCAACTAATGGCCGCTATCAAAGGTGTTACCGTTGGTCCCCGACGTATCGGCATTTGTGGGAGCCGAACCAAAGCCCGATCCCCCCCCACTCTGAGATCCCGTCGCGTAGTTCGAACGAAGCGCGCTCGTGGCACGGGTCGGTAGTCCAGTGGATGATTCCACCACACGTGACGACCTCTCGTTCTCAAACGTAATTCGTTGCACATCACCGACACCCACTCCGCGAAAAACGATAACCTGGTACGGATGGGATGTTTCTACGGGTTCCGGGTCAACGGCCTTTGTCACTTTGGGGGCAGGACGAACCGCAGGTTCCACCTTGGCTACTTCCTCATAACCCGTGAGATCCGATTCGGACGCTGTCGCCGTCTCCTTCACGATTCCCTCGTCCTCTCCGCGCATCGAAAGCGATATCTTTCCTCTCGTCCCGGCTAGGTGCAACTTCGGCACGTCGCCCTCTTTCACGAACAGCGTCACGGACTTCGCAGAACGTACGCCACGGGCTCCGGCATCCGACTCCGACTGTGAGCCTTTTCCTACGGCTGCTACCTGGACCCGTTGTAGAATCACTTCGGAAATGGTGTCTTTGCGCCCACGCTGGCCACTCATCACGTCCATGACGACTGTCACATCCACCCAGACCCCCGGACGAAGGTGATATGAGACGCTCGACGCCTCATCGATCTTCACCGATACCGCTCGGAATCCCGGTGGAATCCGACCCACCATTCCAACCGGCGTACCTTCCGGCGCGAGCATCGACTTGAGAACCGGCGCATTGAGAGGAATGGCCTTGCCCGTCACACGACCAATGGCATCCTCTAACTTGGGTATCCGTTCTCCGTTCGGAGCAAACTGGGGGTCGATCGTCTGAAAGAGCTCGACCAGATCAGGCGTAATCTTCTGAAACGCCGCAATGTCCTGCTTCGCGCGGACGGCCGTGATCTTCTCGTTCATCTGGCTCGAACCCTGCGCGGAGCGAACGGCGTCCACGCCAAACTTGACGGCAACCAAGCCGACAACCAAACCAAGTACCAACGGTACGATCGCCCTTCCCTTCATGGCATATCCTCGATTCTCGTGAGCCCTCGTTAGTGTCTGGCTGGCAACACACCCGGGCGTCCTCTTCGATCCGTCGTGTACACGCAAGACCGCACCAGCCGCAGTCCAAGTCTTGCCCGTTTATCGGAAGGAATATGGCGTCGTTCGATCTGTTGTTCCGAAAATCTTTCTTATTCTAGAAACCAACGGGCCACACGGCTTGTAGACGCCCCTCCCTCCAAATAAAGCCGGACCGCGACCCCACCAATAGGGGTTACGGTCCGGTAACTCTTGACCTACCACGACGAAACCTAGATTCCCATGCCCTCCTTGCGCATCGAGCTACTTCCACCAATTTCCGTAGCGGTGCCACCAAAAAAACCGCCCATCAGTGAAACGTCGGCGTACGGCACCACGATATCAACCGTTTCCACCGGGTTGCCGGCTGTCGCGTGGGTCATCGTCACCACATAGGTCGTCAAGCCCGTAGGGGCCATGACTTCGTCTATCCGCGTGGTGACGTTGGTGTACGGGCTCGACGAGGTCTGCAGCGCCGCCAATCGACAGCCTTCCCGTGCGGCGGACTGAAGCGTCTGCCGTACCATAAAGACCCATCCATACTCGATGATCCCAAGGAGGATGGTCAACAAGAGCGGAAGCACCACGGCAAACTCGACGATCACAGCCGCGCGCCGCTTCTTCCCCTCCTTACGCCTCACGATACTCGATAACACAGATCGATGTCTCATCCTATCAGACCCCCCACCAGCCGAACATTTTCGCGCCTAGTATGATGAGCGTGCCGGCGGTGAGAGGCACGCCATACGGGAGCAACTGTGACGTCTAGCCAAAGCTCTTGGCCGCACCGTATTCGGTAAACAGTGTCTGGGGGTTCGAACATTTGGAAAGAATCACATTCATGTTCGCACACGCCATATACAACCGCCCGGTCGACACGATCATGATGATCGCAGCCACGCCGCCAATCACGGCCCCCAGCGCAAATGAATAGAACGTCAACAGCGGCCCCATCCACACGCCGATGGCAGCCATGAGCTTCACATCACCTGCGCCCATGCCATGCATCATCCACGGTATGATGAGCAAACCGAACCCGGTCAGGAGACCCCACCCCCCGATCGCCATACCGGACCCACCGTGGAAATATCCCTGAACCGCGAACCCCAGCACGATCAGCGTCGCATTGAGCCAGTTGGGTACGCGGCGCTGTGAGTAGTCGATCCACGACGCCAGGAGAACACCAGGAATCAGAACCGCACACGTTGTTTCCCAAAAACCAAACTGCATCCGCAAGACTCCATACGAAAGCACACTGAACGAAGAACACACTCACCCAGACACGCTTCGTCGCAAACGGGCGACCGGATCGGACACCCGCTCGCGACGCACCGCGTTACACTCGAATGACGCAATGAGTACGCCGATGGGCGCCACCGAAATCGACAGCGCCCACCGGCCAAGACTCATGGTGCCCACCGACCCGCCGGGTGACAGGCGAGCCGACCGACTCACGTCGCCGACCTACGACGCAGCACCCGTTGGCAGACTCGTGTCCACATTCGTGAAGATCGTATCGACCGTCGTGCCGAGACCAGTAATGGCACCCAGCGCCACGATGATAATCAACGCGAGCATCACGGCGTACTCCGTCGCCGTCGGGCCGTCTTCAGACTTCAGGAAACTCTTCGCTCGGGTTACGAAACTCTTCATCAAACTCACTCCTCTTTGTCATGGACTGCTCCAGGCAGCCCGTGGCTGTTGTCGAAGGACCGTCAGACGCGATAGCCGCCTGACCCCTCCCAAATCCGCTCGAGCCTCCTGATGGCACGAGGGTAATTAATTTACTTCTCGACACGGCACACACGCCGTACCGGACATCGCGGTGTCGTTCGTTGTCATCTCCATCGAGCGACCCACCTGTAACTTATGATTCACGGACTACCGAAGCAAACACATTCTCTGTTTTTTTTCGCATCCGATAGGCCCCCGCTCGTCTCACGAACAGTGCCATACTATGTCACTATTAGCCTAACGGAACCGTGGAACTCACCATCGTGTAGATGTTGTCCATATGCACACCAAACAAACTCAGACCACCCACCGCCGCGACCACGATCACCGCCAACAGGATGGCGTACTCCACAGCCGTGGGACCGTCCTCAGCGCAAATCAACTTTCGAAAATACGTCAGTGAAGCATTCATTGGTTTCCCCTCGAACCCCAACTTCCGCCCGCGTGCGTTTCGACCCGGACACGACCACCTTGGGGCCATCTGTTCTCAAGAGTCAAATACAAACCACCGGCACGCCAGCGACACACGCAGAAACTCCACAAAAATAAGACTCCTGCGGCCGATAACCCATCCGAAACGAACCCATATCAGACGCTGTTCGAAAGGCACAACGCCTACTCACATCCCATCGCCCACAGAATTGTGCGGAACCCCTTGGGCACCACGGCTCATGATGCCGATGAACCACAGGAGCGACGGTACCACGCTATCTATAGGTTACATCATCGCAGCGCCGGCGTATCAACGCGCAGGTGAGATCCAAAACTAGAGTGACCATCATGTCGACGAACTGGCAACAAACGGCCCTGCATCGCCTACTCACGGCGCAAGACCCAAAAGGCGGCTGGGGCTACCACGCCCGGGCCACACCCTGCGCGGAGCCCACAGCTCTGGCCTGCATGGCCCTGTCCGATTCACCCGACGCGCAACCGGCCGTCGAGAGCGGACTGCAATGGCTTGCTCACCTTCAACGAAAAGATGGCGGCGTAAAGATCAGCGAGGACATCCCCGCGCCGTGTTGGCCGACCGGGCTTGCGACCTTGGCCTGGCTTCACCCACCGGCCTCCGCTCCGGAGCCATACCGCGGTCACATCGAACGCGCCATCTCCTGGCTTTGTCGCACGAAGGGGCTGCCGATCCCGCCGCGACCCGATGTCTTCGGCCACGACACGACATTGACGGGCTGGTCCTGGGTCGAAGGCACGCACTCCTGGATCGAACCCACGGCCTACGCCACCTGGGCACTTCGAGAGGCCGGATTGGTCCAACACGAACGTACAACGCAGGGCATCGAAGTGATGCTCGATCGCGTCATCCCCGGGGGCGGATGGAACTACGGAAACACCAAAGTCCTCGGGCATCAACTGCGTCCATTCCCCGGCACTACCGGGCTTGTACTCGTCGCGCTCGCCGGCGTGCCTAGAGAAACACCGATCGAAGTGTCCATTGATTACCTCCACGAAGAACTGCAGAGCATCCGCGCACCCATCACCCTGGCCTGGGGCGTCATGGGACTGGCCGCGTGGCGTCAGACGCCGCCAGAGGCACCGGATTGGCTCCGTGAATGCGCCGAGCAA
Organism: Planctomycetota bacterium; assembly: GCA_024278775.1. Next base: position 5,115 of record JAJRSP010000149.1, on the reverse strand, counting down.
ATCGCCCACGACGAGCCAAGCCCGTTCCACGATGCCCTGCTACTGATGGCCCACAGCGCCGTCACATCCCTACCGATCGCGATGAGAGGCGATTCCGGTGACTGAGGCGCAGCCAACCCATACCGACGAATCACCCGCTCGGAAGATGTCGCGTCGCGAGATGATCGCCGCGACCGGAACCGTGTTGGCCGCTTGCACCGGTGCGGTCGGATGGCGTCAGTGGGCTCGCCATGAGCGCGGGCTGCGTGCTGAGGTCGCCGTGCTCCGCGCCAGCAGCTACCACGACAACCTCTCCGGCCTTATTCGCGACGCGCTGCGAGAGCTCGGCATCACGCCCAGAGAAATCAAAAACAAACGCGTGCTTCTCAAGCCCAACCTAGTGGAAACGGCGATCGGCCAATCGTACATCAACACCAACCCGGCGGTGGTCGCTGCGGCCGCCGAGGTCTTCCAGCAATTCGGTGCCAAAGCGGTCATCGTTGCGGAAGGACAGGGACACCGCAGAGATTCCAGACTCGTGCTTGACGAATCCGGCATGGGGCCGGTGTTACGTCAAGACCGACTGCGTTTCGTGGACCTTAACCATGACGAGGTCGTCGCCGTTGCGAACCGCGGCCACCTGATGAAGCTCTCGCAATTCTATCTCCCCAAGACGCTGCTCGAAGCGGATTTCATCGTCTCGATGCCCAAGCTCAAGACGCACCACTGGGCCGGCGTTACCTGCGGCATGAAAAACTTTTTCGGCGTGATGCCGGGTATCGTCTACGGCTGGCCGAAAAACGTGCTGCACTATCACGGCATCCCCGAATCCATCTTCGATATCAACGCCACGGTGCGACCGTCACTCACGATCGCGGACGGGATCATCGGTATGGAAGGTGACGGACCGATCATGGGAACACCCAAGAAGCTCGGCTGCCTCATCGTCGGGCGAAACACGACCGCCGTCGATGCGACCGCCACGCGGCTCATGGGACTCAACCCCTACGGCGTTCACTACCTCACCAACGCCTCGGGCCAACTTGGACCGATTCACGAATACAACATCACCCAGCGCGGCGAGTCGATCGAAAACCTTCGCCAACGCTTCGCCATTCTCGACATGCCCCACCTCAGAAGCGTCGCCAGCGTTTAGCGAAGACTCCGGCCGCTCACAAACAAGGGAAGACGAGCAATCGACATGTCGACGCCCGTCTTCCGTTGCCGTGGGTTGTTTCGGAAGAATCTTGCGAACTATTCCGCGTCCATCACGTCTCGGTATTTCTCGTACAACTTCGGCTTGCGATCGGCCAGGTCATCCGCATCGGTGAAAAGCTGTACCACTTCCGTATCCCCTTTACGAATCTTCACTTCGATCGTGCCGTCGGCGCGAACCTCGAACGAGTGACGCGGCTTGCTCCGGTGAAAACGAAATGCCTGGCTGCCCGCACCGCTGCCGATCAACGGCTGCAACTGATGAAGCCTATCCAACGCGGGCCAGCCTTCGCCGTCCTCAAGCTCTGCGATGAGCGCCTGGGCGTTTTTGAGCGCTTCCGCGGCCGAGGCGTTTGCCTCGGACAGACTCTTTTCGAGGTTCTCATTCCACTCAAACGCGGCAGCGTCGAAGTCCTTGTCATCGAACGAAAAGACAAACTTATTATCGCCCAACTCAAAATCGATATCATCGATACCAAAATCACCATCGTGAACGAAGAAGCCGAGACCGTTCGCGTCGGCTTTGTTGAAGATTCTGTACGCGGCCTCATCGCCCGCCTTCAGCTCGTCAGCGTCGGCGTACACAGTCACGGTCTCGTTGCCATCCGAATCGGTGCGCGTCACCGTGATGTCGCCGCCGTCCTCCTGTGAGATCGACAAACTATCTTCACCTTTGATTTCGATATGTATGCTGCGACTACTGCCGTTGTCGTCCCATGTAACGATGCGACTGCCGGCCTGGGGCACGAACATTTTTACATGCGCGGGAAGATCATCGAGCTCGCTCAGATCGCCCAGTTCCGTCATGATCCAATGGCCGTCATCGCCGCGCTTAAGCATGCGACCCCGGGTGACAATGGTATCCTCCACCTCACCCCCCAGATCGGAATCGACCGTGACCTCGAATTTCGCCAAACGCTCCGATGTGTCGCGGGAACCAAGCGTTGCGGTCAGTGAGACCTCCTCGCCGTCACGAAGCACGACGATCGTCACGTCGTCACCCGCCTCGTGCGCTTTGATCATGTGGATCGCTCTGGAGATATCCCCTGAAACAGCCTCGCCATCTACCGAAACCACCTCGTCGCCCGCCTGAAAGCCAGCTTTGTCGGCGGGACTCCCGGGGATGATATTCGTCAGCGTCACAATACCCGCGTCTCCAGATGCAGTCGCGCTAATCATCACACCGAGCCACCCCTGATTCTTCGCATCCGCATCATCATCTCTACGCAGGATGCGTACCGTATGGGTTACGGCACCGTTGGGACCGGCCTCGTCGTTTGTTGTGCTGGCCGATACCCAGTGGAAACCGCCATCACCGCCGGTTGTCACCACGGCCGGCTCACCATCGGCATCGTCCCCCGTATGCGCCACCACGATACATTTCTTTTTCACGACTTCATCGCCCGCATAGGCCGGTGCCACACCGACCATTACCGCCAAAAGGTACGGAACCGCCGACAACACCAATCCGGTTAGAATCCCATTCATCGCTTCTACTCCTTTTATGGAAACACCCTGTTTTTTCAGTTCCCGATACCCACCGTATCATGGGACCGCGTTCGGACGGCTTCCACCAAACTACAGCCGATCCGACAACCCGGGCCGCCGCCGAACCGGCGCATGACGAACGGTGCGCGTCCGATCAACTTCGATCCAATACATGGTCCCGTCATCGCCCATGACCCCAAGCACTTCTCGCCCGGTGCGCCGACGCATCGTCGGACGGTGTGACGCGTGACGCATTAACTCCGAACCGGGTTGCGTTGACGCGTCAAACGCCGAACGCTCCATGCCCAGAGTCAATGTCGGGTTCAATTCCGGATCGCTCGTGGAAGCCGGTGCGCGGTGCACCAACGGTGCCGCGCCGCCCGGCGCTGTGGCCCCCAAATGGTTCAGGCCGGACTTAGGAATCATGATCGCCAACAGCGCCGCGGCCACCGCACCCGGCACCAACCACCATCCCCGATGATATCGCGCGAACCAACCGCGCCGTGGTACCTTGAACGTCATCGCCGGCATATCCAACGGGCCATCCGCGCCACGCATCACCTCACGAAGCGCCGCCGACGCCACCGCATCGACACGAACATAATCTTCAAGCAAGCGCCGCGCTTCGGGGTTGCGTATCAACTCCCGATCGAGCTGCAGTGCCTCATCCTCCGTCAATGCGCCGTCCAGCCGACGCACGATCAGACGCTCCATTTCCTGGGTCACGTGTGCCATCGCTCTAATCCAGCTTACCTCGTAACATCTCGCGTAACCTACGTCGGGCCCGCACCAATCGCGTCTCGACGGTATCCACGGGCAGGTTCATCACGCCGGCGATTTCCTTGTACGACCACCCGTTCACGTGCCGAAGCACGAACGGTTCTCGATACAGTGCCGGAAGCGACTCGATCGCCTCAAGCACCTCGGCGTGCTGCTCGGACAGATCGGACGCGGCGGCGGTTGCCAACCCCGACCGGCGTGGTGCCTCGGCCAGCATGGACCGCATCTGTTCACGCCGTCGCGTTAACTGACGACCGGCATCCAGCGCGGCGTTCCGCGACAGGCTATACAACCACGGTCGCCAGCGGCGCGTGTCGCGAAGTTCCGCAATTCTCCGCCACACCGTCGTCCAGACCTGCTGGACGACATCGTCCACAACATCCCGCGAGCCCAACACGCCAAACACCACCGAGCGAACCCACGAACCATGACGGCGCACCAGCTCCTCGAAGGCGAACCTGTCGCCCCGCTGAATCGCCTCGATCAACGGCTGATCCCGGTCATCATCGTCCGAAAGCGGCATCGTCATAGTCACCCAAAGAGACGCCCCACGCCCCCACGTCCTGTCAATCCACCGAAGATTATTCGATTCTCGTGCGTTGGAGATTCCGTATCCGATTCAATTGAACCGCCTTGCCACGGCCCCCGCCGAAATAGGACGGGATTCTCAGAGGTGCTGACACTATCGGTCGCAAAAGGACGACCGCAGAAGGACGGATGAACGTACAGGGCACGCAGCGCAGTCCTGAGTGGGTGGGCCATGAAAAAAGCCACCTACCGCGGTCAGGATACCGGCATCGGCTGACGGTCCACCAGGTGTATCTGCCGACGCTTCCCGCTCAGTACGCAGACCGTCCCCGATCCGTTGATCGCTTCGATCTTGCGCAGCAGTGGCGGTCCGCACAAGACACGATACCCGGAGTGGCACTCGATCTGGGCCACATGCCCGTCGCCCGTCTGAACATTCAGGTAGACCCGTGCCTCACCCTTCGACTCCCGCAGCAGCGCCCGCAGTTCATCAATCGGCGTATCCTCTCGCACATCGATGAGCAAGGCCGAGCCGAAGGTGACCATCGCGTCCGCACCCAGCACCACCCGAGACACCCGCAACGAGGGCTCCTCACGCTTGCGATCGACCTCACCCTCCAGGAACACAATTCGGTCCGGCTGAAGTACCGAACGAAACTCCGCCCAATCTTTGGGAAAAAGAATGGTTTCCGCCTTGCCTTTGAGGTCCTCGATGGTCACGATGCCAAACGGTTTACCCGCGTTGCGTCCCGCCTTTGTCATTACCGCGCGCACCCCCGACACCATGCCCCCCAGCACCACGGTCGTGCCGTCTTCGTATTTGGACAAATCCACGGTGGTCGCCGTTGCACACGCCTGCAACAGTTCCTCGTGGCTCGCCAATGGGTGCTTGGTGATATAGAAACCTAGCACGGCCTTTTCGCGCGCCAGCATCTCCGCCTCGGACCATTCCGCGTTTCCGATGAAGTGTCGAATCTCCGGGTTGGTCGAATCGCACGCCTCACCAAACAAGCGCATCTGACCACTCTTCTTATCTTTCTGCGCGTTTTGCCCGTTGGAAATCGCGCGGTCCAACACATCCACGAGTGCCTTCCGCATGGCACCGGTACGATCGAACGCCCCCGC
>JAJRSP010000148.1 GCA_024278775.1 Planctomycetota bacterium | reverse complement strand
CGTACCCAAGCTAAGAAGATCGAACTGGACGTTTCCGCCGATGACCGCATCGAAATGTACGGTTCCCCGGGGAATGAGGAACGACGGACCATAGCTGATGATATTGGCTTCGTTGGTAAAGGTCAGCGTCTGACCACTCTGTACGGTAGCCGCGTTGGTGATGTTGTAGCTTCCACGGATGATGTTCTCGCCGTTTGCGCCGTCTGAGAAAAGGATGTTCTCTGCCACAATGCTGGAACCGGGGAGAAACTCATGTCCACCGCCGTTGAATTCGAGCGTCGCGCCAGGCTCAGCTAGAAAAGCGCCCGTGTTGCTGCTTCCCAGGTAGAACTTCAGCGTACCGGCCTGCACGTGGATCAGCCCGGCATTGCTCGTGAACATGTAGATCGAGCTGGAGCCGGGATCGATCGACTTTACGAGTGTGCCGCCGTTTACGAAACGATCGTCGAACCAACCTTTCAATATGTAACCGCTTCCCTGATGCTCATAGGTGGAACCCGGCCGAATGTTGAACGCGGAAGGTCCGATGAAGTCCACGCGCCCGGTCGTTGTAACCGAGGTACTGTTACCGTCGAGAAGGAGATGGTGCCCCTCCAGGTGAACGACACCGCTAATCTGCACACCCCCGTTGGCATGCGTGAAGCCGGCTCCCTTCAACTTCGCGCTGTTGGAGTTGTTGCTGCCGGTCCAGTTAAACATTCCGCCGATGTCGAGGCGTTGGTCCACCTGCAACACCGCGTTGTTGCCGCTGAGGTTGAGGTCGCCTTCGACCCACGAAGGCTCTAGGAGCCTGAGGGAAGTGGGCGAACCTCCCGTGATACTCAGACTTTCATCGCACGCGAGTGTTGATACATCCGTGTTATCGATCGCGTAGCTGACGGTGATATCCTGACCGGGCACTTCGATACAAACGTCATCGTTGAGAGACGGAACTTCCGGGCAGTCCGCCGGGTATAAGGTATCGCAGACAGGTGGCGGCGTTGGCACGGGACAGGCGGTGAAAGAATACCAGTTGTCTGCGTTGCCCCAGGATCCGCTTCCGTCGTACGTCCAATGGGTCAGGTCTCCGGCCGCATCTTCGCATTCGTCGGGTATACCGTTTCGATTGCAGTCCTTGCTGTTCCCTGTAGCAAGATCGCACTCGTCAGGAGTGAGGTTGGAATTGCAATCCTGAGCCGTGCCGCACCCGGGAACGTTGCAAAAGAAAGCCTGAACCGGAACCGCGCATAACAGACCGGAACTACTGGAGGCATCGCAAGCCACGTCGCAGAGATCCATGATACCGTTGCTGTTGCAGTCGCCGTCGATGACGAACGGGCCAAATGTGGTCGTCGGACCCCAGTGCGGCTGAGCCGCCCCGTCCACGGCGCGAATGCTGACGTAGTACGTCCCGAAATCCAGAGGCGGGCTTGCCACACGAGAGACGCAGGAACCGCCCCAGTTCACACTCTCAATGGGCACAACACCAAACGGGTCCGTCGTCCACGTCACGCTGAATCCTGCGCTGCCGGTCACATCGTCCGCCGGTTGCTCGAAATCCACCGCAATGCAAGGCAACGCACCGCCTACGCCAATCGGGTGAGTCGGCGAGTCCAAAACGGTGACGGAGCCGGGGGGCGTTGTATCCGTTGGAAAACCGGAAATATAGCTAGGATGGACGTTTTGCGCCGTCTTCCACAGCCCGGGCGTGGACTGGGGGTAGCGACTTCGAAACATGGTGATGAACTCGGCCACATTGAGCGGTTGATCCTGCGTGACCACGGTGAAGATTTCTTCGGGACCCAAGGCCATACAATCTGTGGTCACCCTCCCCGCCTCCTGGTCGTTATCACTTGGATCGTAGTTGTCATCCCGTTCGTCATCGATGTCGCGTAGCAAGGCGGCGACGAAGCCCTCTGTGCTCCAGGGATCATGAAACAGGCTGTCCTGACAACATCGGGCAATCTGCTCGTAGTTTCGGGGATCCAGCGGTGTGTATGGCGTACAGTCATCAAACTGATAGTCCAGTGCGTAGGAGCGGAGGATCGTGTCCGCGAGCCAGTCCGGCCAGCCTTCGTTCCAGGCGTCGTGGTCGGTCTCCGGACACCAGGTACAGTGACCCGTATCCTCACAGTTGGTGCCGGAAGTACATCCTCCCCCATCACAAAAACCGTTACAGTAATCGGGGGACTGGTTCACCGAATAGTGCGCCATGAAATGATGCCCGTATTCGTGGGAGACCGTTCCTTCCAACCATTCCTTGTCCGGGCCGATATGGATCTCATCCCAGAATTCGTCGTACCAGGCACCGTCTACGCTCTCCGGCCATTGGATGTCCACGTGGTCCGCGTCGATGCCGGCGATGTTTTCGATGTATCGATGGGTCCGTACGAGACTGTTCCAGATATGCACGGCGGGCCTCTGCGCGGCGTCCGCCGGTGAAATCGTCCCGAAGTGAATCTCGCTACCGGTGAAATCCTCGTGGATATGGTCCATTGTGCTCCAGGAGTAGTCCTCTTCAAGTATCCCAGAGTCCTGGACTTGACCGACCGCGGTGTCACACTCGAACCGTACATAGATGTCGGGGACGTCACAGCCCGTGATGTCGCAATCGTCCCACGGGATGACGCCGGAATCAAAATAGCCGTACTCATCGGTACGTCCGGACCAGATCGACTCGTCGACCAGTGCGTCACTGGCCAGTCCGTCATCGTCCATCACCTCCACCCAGATGTTGTCGGCACCGAGCGTACGCCCGTCGGTGCGCGTGTAAACGAAACGCCCCGTAAATCGAAGCAACACCGCTCCGCCACGCGCTGCCGCCTGGCTCTCGTTCACGTCCTGTGGGATCGGCACGGTGAGCTTTTTCTCGATGCGTACACCTACGCTTTGCACGGGGCGAGCCTTGCCGACACGATCGAAGTACTTCGGGCCGACCTCATAAGCCCTGGATACCCGGCGTCCGTCGTATGTGAACGACAGGCGAATCGGGAGATTCGCGTCCTGTGGCACGGCGCGGAACGGGATACGCAACGTCCCCACCTCGGCCACACTTGGATCCGCAGGCGTCTCGATCGAGAGTATGTCCCACCCTTCACCGTCCAGCTTGAAGTCAGCCAGCTCGCCAGCCTGGGCCGTGTGAATCTCAAACACGCCGGTGTATTCCACACCGGATGTGGCCTGTGGTGTATCGCGCGGCATTTTGATCACTACCGGCGGAGCCACGTCCGCCCGCGCTGAGGTACCGACCGCAAGAAACACGGCCCCAAGCAGCAGGCCACCCGTTCGAACAGGTCGGTTGAATCTCATGTGTGTCTCGCTTTACAGAATGCCCGATAGTGCAGCTCTCTCATTCCGTGGACCCACGCAGCGCGTGGACGAACGATGCACTTGGACGCGGTGGAGAATACCGCAGGACTCATAACGAGGCTGTTCGTCGAGATGCGTCGGGTTCCCCCGACCGTTGGTACTCGAAGGATGTGCGGTGGCACCTTCATGATGCAGACGCTATCCGCATCCGCCGGGAGAGGCCCCGCTGCGGAGCCCCCGCATTCTACCAAATCGGAAAGATTGGTTCAAGCCGTTTTTCACGCGATGTGCAGTGGGGTTGCCAAACACTGTTGGCGGATGTCCCATGGGCCGTACCACCTATCGACGCGCGGCATGGTTCGCTTGCATGATCGTGTGATCTGAGCGGCGCATCGTCTCAGAGGCGGCGTCCGCCTTCTTGGGGATCAAAGAGATGGCACTGGTCCGGCGTGAGCCGGACGGCCACGGTCTGTGACGGTTTCAGGCATGCATCAGCGGGGGCTACCGAAACGAGGTGGGTCCCTTCACCTCGGGTGAGATGCACGTATGTGCGGTCGCCGAGCGGTTCGAGCATCGTGATGCGCATTTCGGTTGGTTTCGAATGCCCGGCAGAGGGGTGGACGGCCGAAACGCTGACGTTTTCGTTGAGGATGACATGCTCGGGGCGAATGCCGATCGTGACCGGAGTGCCATATTTTGGCACTCCGGTGCGGCGCACGCAGCAGAAGCAGAAAATGACACCGAGCGGGGTTTCAACCTCCATGCGTTCTCTTTGGGCCCGGGCACCTGGTTGGCCTGCGGCGCTCGGGTGTGCCGGCTCGCGCAACACGCCCTCGATCAGGTTCATCGGCGGCGAACCCACAAAGCCGGCCACGAACAGGTTCACCGGACAGCGGTAGATTTCCAACGGGTGCCCGACCTGCAAGATCATACCGCGATTCATCACGGCGATGCGGTCGCCGAGCGTCATGGCCTCCTCTTGATCGTGCGTGACGTGGACGGTCGTGGTGCCGAGTTGCTGGTGGAGCGTGCGCAGGTGCGTGCGGGTGGCAAGTCTCAGACGAACGTCCAGGTTGGCAAGCGGTTCATCGAGCAGAAAGACCTGGGGCTGGCGCACGATCGCGCGACCCAGTGCCACGCGTTGGCGCTGTCCGGCTGACAACGCCGCCGGCTTGCGATCCAACAGCTCGGTGATATCGAGGCGCTCGGCTGCCGCGCGTACACACCGATCGATATCGTCTCTGCGATGGCCGCGCATCTTCAGTCCGAATGCCATGTTCTTGAAGACGGTCATGTGCGGGTAGAGGGCGTAGTGCTGAAACACCATGGCCACGTCGCGGTCTTTGGGGGCGACGCCGGCGACCGGACGATCACCGATGCGGATGGTCCCCCGATCGGGCGTCTCCAACCCGGCGATCAGACGGAGCATAGTCGTCTTGCCGCAACCGGACGGACCGACCAACACGAGCAACTCGCCGTCGTGGATGTCGAGATCGACTTTATCCACCGCGCGAACCTCGCCATGCCTCGTGCGAAAGGTTTTGCTGACTCCTTCAAGGGAAACGCCTGCCAAGAATCAATCCTTTCCCGGGGCAAGCTAAGCCCGTATCAGGGAACGTCCAACTCCGACTGAGGCAGCACACACCAGCGTCGCATAAGGTTGTCTTGTATCGCGGCCGTGCTGTTCTTTCAACAGGTGCGAAGAGGAAGTGGGTAGCGAGAAAATGGTGGTCGGCTTGCGTCACGATGGTGCTAGCGAGTAGGGTATAGGGGTCGGTCGGATGCGGTGACCGGTCGAGTTCTGATGTGGCGCGTTTGCCCATGAGTGAAGAAATCTACGACGTAGCGATTGTCGGAGCGGGTCCGGCCGGCGCGGTGGCTGCGCATTGCCTGGCCAAGAAGGGCCGTCATGTGCTCCTGGTCGATCGTGCGTCCTTCCCACGCCCGAGGCCGTGTAGCGGCTGGGTGAGTGCTCACCTGCCAGCGATGCTGAAGGATGTCGGGATACAATCCCCGAACATGTTCGACCAGCCTTTCTCCGACGTGACGATCTACAACGCCGATCTTTCCAAAAAAGCGATTCCTACGTTCGAAACCACCCCGGGTTATCTCGTGGATCGGGCGTCGTTTGATCACGCGTTGGTGAAGTGCGCGGAAACCGCCGGCGCAGCGTTTCACCCCGAGACGCCGATCGACAACATCCGGTTGGGTGAGTCCTCGGTGATGCTCGCCAGTGGCGACGATGCCGAGTTCGAGAGTCGGTTGCTTGTTCTTGCGTCGGGGCGTATGTCGCCTTTGGTGCCGTCGATGGGATTTCCGTCGCTGTCCGGCAGCTCGATATGGGTGGCCTCGGTATCGGGGGAGGGTGTGCCGGCCTCTGGTACCGATTCGCCTCGCATTGCGATCGTGTTGGGTTTGGATGAGGCGGCGAGCTTCGGTTTCGTGCGTGCGGCTCAAGGTCAGGTGTCCGTCGACGTCAGTTGGTTCGGAGAGAAACACGACGCGGCCCGTGCGCTGATAGACCTGTGCAAAGTGCTGGGTCAGCGCGGACTGGTGCCGGCAGCGCTGACGAACCTCGCGGCAAAGTCGGAACCGGAGCGTAGCGCGGCCTCGGCGGCCATCGACATGGATTCCCACGTGGGAAAACATACCCTGTTGATCGGTGATGCCGGTGGGTTTGTCAGCGCCTCCAGCAATGAGGGGATCTACCCGGCCATCTGGTCCGCTACGATTGCAGCCGAGATTCTGGAAGCGGCGCTATCGAGCGAGCATTCTCAGGACGCGCTCATTGCGTTCAATTCCGCGTGGCGCGTGAAGATGGCCGACCACCTGCGCTCGCCGCATACCGATGTCAGATTTTTGCTACCGCTCGTATTCTCGAATCAACCCATGGCCGATCGCATGGCCGCGGCGTTTTTCTTCGGCGACAATATCTAAACAAGGGACAGTCACCTGCAACTCAAGGCGTATGCCCGTCTGGCTGTACGATGGCAAGCACTATGACCAGGTGTCACTACTATGGCGACTATGACATCTCTCCCCGAGCCGCAGCTTGCAGCTTGCGCGGCGCTGGAATGCCGAACCTCGCACGAAATCCCGAAACCGCGCGGGCTGAAGCCCGCTCCTCGGGTAGACGTAGGACTTATGAAACACCGCACCATGGTGCCCACACCAACCCGACGAAGCGGCTTGTTCGATCACGTTGCATCCACACCCGACCATGCCACAAAAGATGGCCGCAGGCAGGAGAGGTGCTTCTTAGTGCTGCGGACGTAACCGGCCACCTGACAACAATCTTCGGGAATCACACGGTTTTAGTCGCCGGAATGTGGATTTACATAGGCCGGCATGTGATTATAATATCCCATCGGCATCTTACCGATCGGGAGGGTCAACACCATGCCACAACTCGGGGTGAACATAGATCATGTGGCCACCGTTCGGCAGGCGCGTCGCACGGACGAGCCGGACCCCGTCTGGGCGGCCGTGCAGGCGGAGCTTGGTGGTGCCGATGGGATCACGTTTCATCTTCGCGAGGATCGCCGGCATATCAACGACCGTGACGCGCGGCTTCTCAAGGAGACAGTCGCCGCCAAGCTGAACATGGAGATGGCGGCCGTCGACGAGATCGTCGCGATTGCGGCGGAGCTTCGCCCGGACCAATGCACGCTGGTGCCGGAACGTCGTGAGGAGCTCACGACCGAGGGGGGGCTTGACGTGGTGGGTCATCGCGAGCGCATGACCAAGGTGGTGGGTCGCCTGCGCGAGGTGGGGATCGTGATGAGCGCGTTTATCGAGCCGATCGAGGCGCAGATTGTGGCGTCGGCCGAGGCTGGCTTTGAAGGGGTGGAGCTGTGGACCGGCGGCTACGCCCATGCGAAGTCCGACGGAGAGCGTGGCGCGGCGCTCGGGGTGTTGCGGCGCGCGATCGACGTGGGTGTGGCCCAGGGTCTGGTGGTTCACGCCGGGCACGGGCTGACCTATCGCAACGTCGGTCCCGTGGCGGCGCTGCCGGGTTTTATTGAGTTCAATATTGGTCATTCGATCGTGGCGCGGTCGGTGTTTTCGGGGCTTCGTGGTGCCGTCGCGGAGATGAAAGATCTTCTGCGGCAGCACGCACCGAAGTAACCCACGCAAGTGCTTCGTCTCCAATGGTTGGGTGGGTCTCGTGTGGGGCGGGCTACCGCCTGCCGCAGGTGGCATGGATAGGCATATACTTGTCCGTGATTCGCTCGGGGAAAGAGGCCGACACAAGTGACCCTGGTACCGGTGGCAAGGAACCTACGATGGTGGAAGCGCGAAACGGCAAACGAATGCTACAGGGCTCCATGACGGCACTCGTGACACCGTTTCGCGATGGTGCCGTTGACTTCTCTGCATTGGAACGACTCGTCGAACGACAAATCGAGGGCGGTACGGACTGGCTGGTGCCGTGTGGCACGACCGGAGAAACACCGACGTTGACACGAGCCGAGCGTGAGCAAGTGCTGGCCTCCGTCTTAAAGCACACCAACGGACGTTGTGGCGTGATGGTCGGGGCCGGTTCCAACAGCACGGCCAACACGATCGAACGGTGCCGCGAGGCCGTCGGTGCGGGGGCGGACGCTGTGATGCTGGTCGCACCGTACTACAACCGGCCTGCGCAGGAGGGTCTGTACCGTCACTTCGCAAGTGTGGCTGAGTCGGTCGAGCTTCCCATCGTGTTGTACAACGTGCCCGCGCGTACCGGCGTGACCATTGGTGTTGAGGTGGTCGTGCGGCTGCGCGCGGCATACGGTCACATCGTGGCCATCAAAGACGCAACCGGTTGTCTCGACGGCGTCACGGAGATGCTGACCCGGTGTGACATCACGGTTCTCAGCGGCGACGACACCCTGACATGGCCCATGCTCAGCCTGGGGGCGAAGGGCGTGGTGAGCGTGATCGCCAACCTCTGTCCGGACCTGGTCAAGTCGATGGTGACGGCCGGCCGAGACGGACACTACGAAAGCGGTTTGGCTCTGCACCGGAAACTGTTTGACCTTGCCTCGGGCATCGGCGAGTATGGTCCGAACCCGATACCGATCAAAACGGCGTTGTCGATCCGGGGTTTGATTCGCGAGGAGTTCCGGCTGCCGCTTTGTCCGCTGTCCGCGGATGCTCGATCGGTGATCGAAACGGTATTGCGCCGGCACGAATTGCTCGGTGCGGGTTCATAGGAAGCGGGATCATGGAAGCCACAGGGCGTGTTCATTGGGAGGCTTGGCGTTTGAGTTTTTTCGAGCGGCTGGTTGTCTGGTTGACGTGGGCGGTGGCCGGGGCGTTGTTTCTCACCGTGGGGTGGATGGCCATGGCACCGGCCGATCCGCTCGGTCCGGTGTGCGTGCTGACGAGTCGTGCCGGTGTGGCGATGTTGGCCGAAGCCGCTGCGCTCGTCGTCGCATGTTCACTCGTGTGTACGTTGATGGCCGGTCGCACTCTCGTGGATGCGGGCACCTTTGCGGCTGCGATCGGGTTGGCCGGCGTCTCGCTTCGCGGCGGTACCACTGAATACCTCCTGCTCTTTGGCGATGGCGCCGGTTCGGGCGCGATGCCGTCCGGTGTGTTGGCGGTTCGTTTTGCGGTGTTGGCTGTCGGCTGGTTCGCGGTCATGATGATCGCGGCCGGCGTGTCGATGTGGATTACCCGGTGGTGCTTCACCACGTCTTCCGGTGCGTCCGCAGAGGGTAAAGGCGTCGATCACGACGCAGGGTTAGTGCTGTGTGCGGCTGATATCCCCACGATGAACCTGACGGCCGGCACGGTCCGCGCTCCGGCCACGCCGCTTACCGATGGATTGCGTCACTTCGCGGTGACTACGGCGGTGGGGCTGCTCGCATTCTTCGTGCTGACGGAAAGCACTTCGACACGAGCGATCCAACATGGTCAATCGTGTTTCGTCGTGGCCGCAGCAGTATGGGTGGCGTGTTTCTTCGCCCATCGGATCGCACCGGTGCGGAGCGCGTTCTGGTCGATGCTGGCGGTATTGGCGATGGCATTGCTGGGCTATGGGTGGTCGGCGTTGCAGTCGCATAGCGGGGTGACACCGCCCAACATCCCCGAAACCGCTTTCATGCGGGTGCTTCCGATTCAGTTCATTTCCGTGGGAACGGCCACGGCCATCAGCATGCTTTGGTCTGTGAACACGACGATCCATGGCAGTGTCGCCACAAGCGAAGGTAAACGTCGGGTGGAATAGCCCGGGTGTGTGACAGCTTTGGCTGCATCCGTGGGAACCATCGGGTGCCCCATTTTTCGTATCACCTCGATCACGTCCAACCAGGAGTACAGGCATTCGGTGGCACGAAGGGTGGGGGAAGGACTTCCACGCGCATCGTCCGTTCCCCACCCTTCGGGAGTACCCGAAGAATGGGACACCCACCGCCGATTCCGTCGTGCACTCCAATAGCCCTGGCCCGGCGGCTTTCGCTCGCGTTTCGCTCCCGTGGCGTATAGGCTTCCTATCGCCATGAATACGACCCGTTCCGCACCGCCGCACCTGGACCTCCCGCGATATGCTGTGGCTTCGATTCCACACGGAAGGCTCGTGATCGTGCTCTCCGGTCTTGTCGGCATGGTGTGTTTCGCCAACACGCTAGCGAACGACTACTGCTTTGATGATGTGCCGATCGTGCGTGATAACCCGCGCGTCAACGAACCGGGACAATGGTCGGCCATCGTCACAAAGGACCATTGGGCAGAGCGGGCGGTGGGTTGGAAAAAACGGGATCTTCTCTATCGACCGGTAACGCTCGCATCGTACCGCGCGGTGCGCACGCTCTGCGGACCCCACGCTTTCGCTCAGCATCTTGTCAACGTCTTGCTTCATGGGGTGGTGTGTGCATTGGTCGCGCTGATCTGCATGCTACTGGACGGCTCCGCACGATCGGCCATCGTCGCCGGGGTCGCGTTTGCGGTGCTGCCGATTCACACTGAGGCGGTGGCGAGTGTCGTCGGGCGGGCGGATTTGCTGGCAACTGTAGGTGTGCTCGGCGCGATGTTGCTGCATGGGCGATCCAACCTGTCCACCGAGCTTGCCGCGGCGTGGGGCTGGCGATGGGCTGCCGCCACCGCCGCCCTCTTTGCGATGGGAGCCAAGGAAAACGGCCTCGCGGCCGCACCGATGGTCGTATTGGCTGATGGGCTATGGCACCGTTACGGGAAAATGCAGGTGCCCGAATCCTGGTGGCATCGGCGAACGATAGCCCGGCTGGCGTACCTCGCCGTGCCGGCCGCCGTGTATCTCACGATTCGCTGGTATGTGCTCGGTGGGCGTCTGGCTCAGGATCCACCGGATAGCAAAACGATCAACGTGCTGGCCGGTGCCGCGCCGTGGCAGCATCTACTCGGCGTGGTGCAGTTGTGGGGGATGTACTGGGCCAAAACGATCTGGCCCGCCGTGCTGACCATCAAGTATTCGATCAACGGGATTCGCCTGGCAACATCCCCCGCTGACGTGCATGTTCTGATCGGCGCAGCGGCTCTGCTCACCTTGGCCATGACTTCGCTCCGGGCGTGGCGGCGTGGAGATCGGCGGTTGGCTTTTGTTTCCGTGGCGCTGGTGGTCTGCTATCTGCCGACTTCTAATGCACTGGTCCTGATGCAGGTGTTTATGGCCGAACGCATCTGGTACCTTCCGTCCGTGTGGCTTTGTTTGTGGCTTGCACTGCTGATTGCACCAAAGATAACGGTGCCGGTGGTCAAAGTATCGCTTGCGGTGCTCGCCGTCGGGATGATGGTCCGCTGCTACGCACGCAATACCGAGTGGCGGAGCGACGAGACGCTTTATGCGGCCGCGTACCGTGACGCGCCGGATTCAGTGGGACCGCTGCAACTTTATGGTGATCTACTCGCGCGATCCGGCCGCTACAAGCTGGCACTACCCCTCTTACATCACGCGATCGAAATCGACCTCGGGTTTACCAACGCCTATAGGAGCCTCGGGCGTGCCTGTCTGGAGATGGGGAATGACGCGCAGGCCGTGCGATATTTACAGACGGCCGACATGCAGGCACCGGGCCATCCGCCCACCATGCGGGCGCTTCAAGAGGCCTCGTCGCGGCTTGCCGCCAAACGCAGCGGCGAACTAGACCGCCTCCGCGCCGTAGCCGACCGGGAACCGCCCGACTTGGATGCGGAGTTGGCCTATGTCACGGCGCTGCGCAACGTGGGCCGGCTCGAAGACGCGCTGCGACGCCAACGCGATCGCGACGCGCGGTTTGCGAATCGGGCGTCGTGGCAGCATGAGTTTGCGGTGACGTTGGTTCTCCTGAACCAAGTGGACGAGGCTATCGAACGGTATCGCAAGAGCCTCGCGCTCGCGCCGGATGAACCGCAGCGCATCGTGGAGCTGGCCATGCTCCTGCTGGAGCGGCGAGATGATGGTGATCTGCAAGAGGCCGAGCGGCTCTCGGCCCGCGCCGGTGAGCTTGCCGCAGAGGCACCGATGGTACTGGCTTGTCAGGCGGAGGTGGCGGCGGCCGGTGGTGATGCGGCTCGGGCAGTGGACCTGCTCCGCCGGGCGGCACGGAAACTACCGGTCGGTCATCCGCGACGTGCGGCGCTATGGGAACGGGCGAAAGCCCTGGGTGATACGAGCGGCGAGCCGTAAATGAGCCACCACGCGAGAGACAACCACGATGGGACGCGGGTGATTCTGTCGGTGCGTGACTTGCACAAACACTTCGCCGTCGGAAGGCAATCTGCGCAGCACCCGCGCGGTACGTTGCGGGCCGTGGACGGCGTTTCGTTTGACATCATGCGGGGGCAGACGCTCGGGCTCGTCGGTGAAAGCGGCTGCGGAAAGACGACGCTGAGCCGGATGCTGCTGCGGCTGATCGAACCGACGCGCGGAGAGGTGTGGTTGGGGGGGGAGGATGTACTCGCGGCGTCGGGCCACCGGCTTCGCGCCATACGTCGTCGGATGCAACTGGTTTTTCAGGATCCGACCGGGAGCCTGAATCCGCGTATGCGCGTGGGCGTGATCGTGGCCGAGCCGCTCGTCGTGCATCGCCTGGGTGACGCTCGTCAGCGCGGCCTGCGTGTGGCTGAGGTCTTGGAGCGCGTCGGGCTGCGCGCGAGCGATACCGAACGCTATCCGCACGAGTTTTACGGCGGTCAACGCCAGCGAATCGGGATCGCCCGCGCGCTGGCACCGAAGCCGTCTCTGTTGATCTGCGATGAGCCGGTCAGCGCGCTCGATGTGTCGGTGCAATCGCAGATTCTCAATCTTCTCAGCGATCTCAAGAGCGAGTTGGGATTATCCATGTTGTTCATCACCCACGATCTGGCCGTGGTGCGGTACGTCAGCGATCGGGTCGCGGTGATGCAAGACGGACGGTTTGTCGAAGTGGCCGATACGGCCGCGCTCTTTGCCGAACCGACACACCCCTACACGAAAGCCTTGCTCGCGGCGGTACCGGGAGCATGACACCATCGGCGTGGGGTCCCCCATTTTTCGCCGCAGGCGTAGCGCGGGGGACGGAGATGCTCTTGTCCGCATCACTCACGACGCCGGCCGAATGGCTCCAACACCACGCTCAGCCGTCAAACAAATTATCCTGACACCTTTTCTTCACCGAGGGTGCCTACGGCGCAACCACATTCCGGACACACGCCTCTCGTATTATGATAAAGGTCATATCCACAATTTGCGCACGAGGGGTGATCCACTTGGCCTGCCCCCAATCTATGTACCAGGGGCTATGAGAGTCTATACCTGATTCTTCTCCTCACCACCCCCTGCCCGTTGGGGCAGGCGGAGCGTAGCGGAGCCTGTCCCAGCGGGCGACGCGCTCGCCGGGAGTCCTCCCACCTTAGCCGCATAGGCCGTCGTCGAATGGGTGGGAGGCGTCTCATCCCAGCACCACTCCTCACCCATCGCGAGCGTCACGGACTGTCCATTCTTGGCATACCCGAACCGAGTGGCCGTGTAGAGCTTCTCACGCGACGTACACTCTCAACGGTCAAACAAATCAACCTGACACCTTTTCCGAACGGATTCTACCAGAGAAGCATGTCGTATTGACCGGGGGAAATCACGATCTTACAATGGCCCGGCTTGATCGGAGTGGGAGTATTTTTGAGTATATTGAAATATCGCTAGGCAGCAGCTAGTCAACAGGAGGAAACATGGCTGGACCGAATACCCTTGAGTTTACGGACGAAAACTTTGACGCCGAGGTGATGGAATCGGATCAGCCGGTGTTGGTCGACTTCTGGGCCGAGTGGTGCGGTCCGTGCAAGGCGCTCGGACCCGTCATCGATGAGCTGGCGACGGAAAACGACGGCAAGGCCAAAATCGGAAAGATCGATACCGATGCGAATCGCGATATTTCCGTTCGTTTTTCCATCAGCGCCATCCCCACGGTCATGCTGTTCCATAAGGGCGAGGTGATCGACAAGTTTGTGGGGCTTCGCGCCAAGAAGGATCTACAAGCCGCGATAGACAAACTGGCCGGCTAGCGCTCCCCTTGGCGTGGGTCGCTGTTCGCGGTGGTCTTTGAGTGAACTCCTATGGTCGAAACCACAGTCAATCTTGAGCAGCTTTTTGCCAAACCACCGGAAACCGTCAAACACGGCGGGTGTGGGAGTTGCGGCAGCGGCTCGGGTCTGGCCTCGGAAAAATCTTGCGGCAACGGGCTGGAGAAAATCTACCCCACTACGGCCGTGCGGTTCGGCTACATGCGATATATCGGTGAGTTCTCCCACCTCCCGGATATGAAGTTTACGTGTGGGGCCCGCGTCGTCATACAAACCAAACGCGGTATCGAGATCGGCGAACAGGTATCGCTCACCTGCAACGGCTGCGACAAATCCGTCACACGCGACCAGATGAAGGAGTGGGTTCGGGCTTCCAGTGAGGACTCGTTCATTTTCGGTGCCGGTAAGATTCTGCGTGAAGCCACTGCGGCCGATCTTGCCGAAAACGCTCACATCAAGATCGCCAACCGTGCCAAGCGACAGCTCTGTCAGCAAATGGCGCGCCGCAGCGGACTGGACATCAAAGTTGTTGAATGCGAATCGCTGTTCGGCGGCGAGCGGATTCTTTTTTTCTTCACCGCGGCCGAGCGCGTCGACTTTCGCGGCATTGTCAAAGAACTCGCGCACGAATACCGCACACGTATCGAGATGCGCCAGATCGGTGCTCGTGACGAGGCGCGGCTGTTGGCTGATTACGAAACCTGCGGCCGCGAAGTTTGTTGCAAGGTGTTCCTCAAGACGCTGCGGCCCGTGAGCATGCGGATGGCCAAGGTCCAAAAAGCGACGCTCGATCCCTCACAGGTGTCGGGACGTTGCGGGCGGCTCAAGTGCTGCCTTCGCTATGAGCATGTCGGCTATGAGGAACTCGACAAACTCCTCCCGCGAAACGGCGTACGCATCCGAACGGAACACGGGCAGGGCGTCATCGTCAACCGCCAGATCCTGACGCAAATCGTGCAGATACGAACCGACGACAACAAGTACGTGGCTGTGGTAGCGGAAGACATTCTCGAAGTCGGCGTCAAACCGCCCGAGAGGCCGGAACCGTCTGAGCGACACGCCGGTGGTCGCGGCGGTCGACCGCAGGGAAAGCGTCCCCCCAAGGATCGCGGTCTGAGACGAAAACTGTCTGAGGAAGTCGCGAAAACTACTGAAACACCGCCCGAGACGCCTTCGTCTCCAACCGATGATGCCCCCGAAGGGGCGGATACCCCGGACCGTACGGCGACGGATCGTCCCGGGACGGCCGAGGCACCCGGTCAACCCGCAAAACCGACGAACGCGAGCGGCGATGCGGACGCGCCCAAACGCCGTCGACGAGGAGGACGGCGTCGAAGTGGTGGCCGGCGTCGACCCAAGGGCGGCGATGGAGGCAAAGGCTCCGGCGGTGGAGGATCACCGGCATCCTAGCGCTGTGCTCGTTCTCTGAGGGGTGGCATGGATCCGGTCCTACCGGAACCGGCGGTCGTTTCCCGGAGAAGCCACGGGCACAGGCTCCCGTGGGATTCGGCGTATCAAGCCGGACATGAAAGTCTTGTTCAATACGCATGGTAGACCAACCGTCAAAAACGCTACAGGATTTAGTCCGACACGTCGGCAAGTATCCCGAGCAGGCCTACCTCTTCGTGCGCGAGGGGCTTGGCTTCGCGGCTGACCAAATCCACGGTCCTGAGACCGAAGCCCACAAACATTTGCACCATTTCCTGCTCAAACAAGACCTGGATTGGAACGACCTGATCGCGATGTATCACGCCGGCGAGCTCCCGGAGCCGGTCGTCGGCGAGATCGAGTCGGCCGGCGGCTGCGATAAACTCAACCGACACGTTGGTGGGCGGGAGTTGTGTTGGTCGCTCCGCGACTACGCACTACAGCGATGGGGGCTTATGGCGCGGGTCGTGCTCGAGGACTGGAATATCCACCAGACCCGCGACCTCGGCCGCATTGTCTTCGGTTTTATCGACTTCGACATGATGCGCAAGCAACCGGAGGATACCCTCGAAGACTTCGACGACGTATTCAGCTTCGACGAAGCGTTCAAGGTCACCCTCGACGAACTACGCGAAAAAAGTGAATGAGGAACCTGCCGCTGGAAGACCCGTCAGACCACGGCGCACGTCGGGTTACGGCTGCTTCGACGTCGGCTTCGGCTGATCGTCAGGGGTGGGGGGCTTCACATCCAGGTGGGCCTGATCTTCGATGTCTTCCTTGACATCTCGAATGCCCTTTTTGAACTCGACGATGCTCTTGCCGAGTGATCGTGCCACGTCGGGCAGTCGCCGGCCGAAGATGAGCAGCGCGACGACGAGAATCACCACCATTTCCATTCCACCGGGCAGTCCGAACATAGCTAGTATCGCCTGATCCATGGCTTGATTCCGTGTGTGGCTCGCTCGATTTCTACAACACCTTCCGACCGTCGTTCTGCGGCCGGCTTCCCCACCGGCACCCTAATTATACTCGGTGCTTACGTGGCACGTCAAAGCGAAGATTCCATCGGCACGTGCCGTGCCTAACCTGACTGCCTATTCTTGTCATCGCGCCGGGACTGTATACAATCGCCGCCATAGCGTCGCGTTGCGACGCGGGTTCAAACGGTTCCAATACTGAAATCGACGGTTTCGATGTCCTCAAGGCGTTTTCTGGTCACCGCGGCCCTTCCCTATTCCAACGGGCGGTTGCACGTCGGTCATATTGCCGGTGCCTATCTGCCGGCAGACACCTACGTACGCTACCTCCGCGCCACCGGTGTGGACGTTCGCTTTATTTGTGGGAGCGATGATAACGGAGTAGCCGCCCTCAA
This sequence comes from Planctomycetota bacterium, assembly GCA_024278775.1. Next base: position 6,560 of record JAJRSP010000148.1, on the reverse strand, counting down.
AACCGCCCGGGAACAGAGTCGGAGCGTCGAGGATCTTACGGCCCATTTTAACCAATCCCAAAAGCGGGATTTCTCCGGTTTGGGTATCGAATTTGACGTCTACGGCGGAACGCATCAGCCCGGCTACGTGGATATTCATAACAAAATGAGCCAGGATTTATTCCTGAAGATTCACGACAAAGGCTTCTTCACCAAGCGAAAGACCACACAGCTCTACGACACGGAGGCCGAGCAGTTTCTCCCGGACCGCTTCGTCAAAGGCACGTGCCCCCACTGCAAGAGTGAGAGTGCCTTCGGAGACCAATGTGAAGATTGCGGAAGATCCGTGGATCAGACCGAACTACTCCACCCGGTAAGCGTCATGACGGGGTCCACGCCTGAGCTGCGCGAGACCGTCCATTGGTACTTGCGGCTTGACCAGTTGCAGGCGCGTCTCACGGAATGGCTGAGCACCAAGAGAGATGCCGACGCCTGCGGCGCGACCTGGCGTACGACGGTGCTCAATCAATCGCTGGGCCGCATCGAGGCGGAAGGCCTGCCCGAGCGGGCCATGACGCGCGATCTCACCTGGGGTGTGCCCGTGCCGCTTGACGATCCCGATGCGCAGGGTAAATCGCTTTACGTCTGGTTCGACGCACCCACTGGCTATGTTTCGTTCACGGCCGCCCTGCTCGAACAACGCGGCGGCGACCGGGCCGACTACGCCAGATGGTGGAAAGACCCCGATTGCAAGGTGGTTCATTTTATCGGCGAAGATAACATCGTCTTCCACGCGATCACCTGGCCGGCGATGCTGCTGGCCTCTCACGATAGTGACAGCCTCCAGGGCGAGCCCGGCGAGTATCAACTGCCGCACAATGTCGTCTCGAACGCATTTCTGAACATCAAGTTCCCTGGCAAGGATGAAGAAAAAATCAGCAAGAGCCGGGGAAGTGCAGTCTGGATTGAAGACTTCCTGAGCACGTTTGACCCGGACCCGCTTCGTTTTTATTTGACGGCCATCGCGCCCGAGCAGGCGCGCACGGCGTTCGACATGGACGACTTTATTGCAAGAAACAACGGCGAGCTGGTCAACGCCTTCGGCAACTTCTTCAATCGAACCATGACCTTTGCCCACAAATACTTTGGTGGCAAGATTCCCGAGCCGGGCGAGCGAGATGAACTCGATCGCGAGCAACTCGCGCGCTTGGCGGCCACTCGTGACCGGGCCGGTGTGGAGTTGGAGGCTTGCCATTTCAAGTCGGCGCTGCATGAAGTCATGAGCCTCGCCCGATCCGGAAATGGCTATTTTGACGCCACCAAGCCCTTTCTGTCTCGAAAAACGGACATGGCCGCCTGTGGCCGTGCGATCAATGTCTGTCTTCAGACTGCGCGAACGCTCGCCACGCTGATCGCCCCGTTCCTGCCGCATACGGCCGGCAAGGCGGCTCGGATGCTCAACCTCCCCGAGGGGTACGAATGCTGGTCCGCCGCGACGGATGAACTTCCACCGGGACACATCCTGGGAGAGGCGGAGATTCTCGTCAAAAAACTTGATCCGAAGGAGATCTTCGCCGACGCATAAGGCCTCGCCACGACCCGTCGACGAACACGATCGTGTCCGTTTTCACCGTCAATAAAAATCCGAACGAAGAAGACCTTCGCGCGTTCGGCCGGGCGATGGTGCTCGGTTTCGGCGTGCTCGGGGCGTTGCTTTGGATTGTGAGTGCCTACCGCTCGTCGCACGGTGTGTTGGAGTGGTCGGCTGCTCCCCCGCAGATGACGGCCGTCTGCTTCTGGGGGCTTGGTGCGATGCTGTGCGCTGTCTCGTACGCGTCGTCGGTGGCCAAGCCGATCTATGTCGTCTGGATGACCGTGGCTTCCTCGATCGGCGTGGTGATGTCCACCATCATGCTGACCGTTTTGTTTTTTGTGCTTCTTCCGGTGTTTTCGGCGATCGTTCGATTGGGTGATCCGCTGCGAAAGAAGCATCACGCGGGCGGCACCTATTGGGAAACATACAAACCGCACGAGCCGACGATCGAACGGCTAAGGCGACCATTCTAGTACGAGGCGGACAACAACCATCGTGATTGTGTTGGGGATATCCTGTTACTACCATGACGCCGGCGTGGCGTTGGTGCGCGACGGGCAACTCATCGCCGCAGCCGAAGAAGAGCGGTTCAACCGAAAAAAACACTACAACGGTTTTCCCATCCAAGCGATCGAGTATTGCTTGCGCGAGGCCGGCGTGACGATCGAACAGGTCGATCACATCTGCTTCTACGAAAAGCCGCTCGTCAAGTTCAACCGCATCCTCGAGACGATTCTCGCGTATTGGCCGCGGACCTACCGCCCGTGGCTCAAGGCAATTCCGCTATGGCTCGGGCAGCGCCTTCGCATCGGCAGCGAAATACAGAACCATCTCGGGGTCGACAAAGACATCCTCTACTGCCAGCACCACCTTTCGCACGCGGCCAGCGCGTTCCTTGTGTCGCCATTTGAGGAGGCGGCCATCCTCACCGCAGACGGTGTGGGGGAGTGGACGACAACCGCGTGGGGCGTCGGGCGCGGTAATCAGATCGAGATGCGCAAGGAAATTCGCTTTCCACATTCGGTGGGGCTGCTCTTTTCCGCCATCACGGCCTATCTGGGTTTTCGGATCAACGACGCCGAGTGGAAGGTGATGGGCCTGGCACCGTACGGTACACCAAAATACGTCGATAAGTTTCGCGAGATCGTAGACATCAAAGAGGACGGCAGCATCCGCCTGAACCTGAAATACTTCGTCCACGCCTACAGCACCGACCGCACGATCAGTGACGAATGGGAGAAGCTGTTCGGACAGCCGCAGCGCCCCTCCGAAACCGAGCTGAACGATTTCCACCGCGACATCGCCCACTCCGGGCAAAAGATCGTGGAAGAGATCATGGTCAAATCCGCGCGGCACATTCAGCAAGAAACCGGCATGAAAAACATCTGCATCGCGGGTGGTGTCGGGTTGAACTGTGTGGCCAACTGGAAGATTCTGCAGGAGGCGGGCTTCGACCACATCTTCATCCAACCGGCGGCCGGAGACTCAGGCGGCGCGCTGGGCGCGGCGTTTTACACCTACCACTGCGCACTGAATCATCCGCGCGAGTTTACCATGACGCATGCGCTGTGGGGGCCGGCGTTTGACGACGCCGACATCAAGTCGGCCCTGGACCGCGCCGGTGCGGAATACACGCATATCGACGACGTCGAAGAGATGCTGGACCGAACGGCACAGCTCATTATCGACGGACAGGTGATCGGCTGGTTTCAGGGCCGGTTGGAGTTCGGCCCGCGAGCGCTGGGGGCTCGGTCCATCCTGGCCGACGCCCGCAACCCGAAAATGAAAGACATCATCAATGCCAAGGTGAAATTCCGAGAGGCGTTTCGGCCGTTTGCCCCGGCTGTCCTTCGAGAAAAGGCCCACGAATACTTCGACATGCCCGAAGGGATGGACGCCCCGTTCATGCTCCTGGTGCCCGAGGTGCGTAAGGAAATGCACGCCGTGCTTCCCGCTGTGACCCACAAGGACGGCACCGGCCGCGTACAAACGGTCACCGCGGAGGACAACGGGCTGTATTACCGACTCATCAAAAAATTCGGTGAAAAAAGCGGCGTGCCTGTCGTCATCAACACATCGTTCAACGTACGTGGCGAGCCGATTGTCTGCACACCGGAAGACGCCTACCATACCTTCGTGCATACGGGCATTGACGCCCTCGTGATCGGGCACTACATCGTCACCAAAAAGCCCGAGGTGGTCGATTATGAAGAGGGTATGAAGCGCAGCGTCGCCCTGGAGGCGGGGCTCAACACGGCCGAGAGCGCCACGATTCGATAACGACGGGTGGCGCAGAGGACGGAGAAAACAAGACCTATGGCCAAGCAATCGCTCATCAAAGAGTTTTTTCTGTTCATCAAGCAAGAGAAGAAATGGTGGCTCATCCCGTTTATCGCCGTGCTGCTGATTGTGGGGGGGCTGCTGGTGTTTGCCAGCTCCTCGCCGCTCGCCCCGTTCATCTATCCGCTGTTTTAGCCCCGTGCAGGGCGGATCGCGCCACAATAGCCTACAGTATGTGTTGGGGTGGGATGCCGGGCCCTCCAGCGGCATGGTGAAGATACCATCCGTTAGCTTGGTAACGTATGACAGGGCTGTTACGATCCTCCTGATGCGGAGATACCATAAATCGAGTAGTTAAGTAGACTGGTAGGTCTGTACAAAGGTTGCGGCCCGGCTCCTGCTTTTGTGGGAACCGATCTAGGGAACACATTTTTTCAGGAGACAGATTAACATGAAACGTTTTGCTTTTACTGTAGTCATCGCCCTTGGTGCCATCGCCATGACGTCGGCCGTCCTCAACGCGGCGGGCAACGAAAAGGTCGACGCCACCAAGGCGCTCTGTCCTATTGTTGCGGAGCCCATCGACTTCTTCACCAGTATTGATACCGCGGACGGTCCGGTCTACTTCTGCTGCAAAGGCTGCATTAAGAAATACAAAGCCAATCCGGCCAAGTTTGCCAAAGAGACCGCCGCCCAACGCGCTATTCTTGCGAAGCTCCCGAAGATTCAGACTACCTGCCCGGTTAGCGGCAAAGAGCTGGACCCGGAGGAACCGGGTGGCACGACCATGCACAACGGAGAGAAGATCAGTTTTTGTTGTCCGATGTGCATCAAGAAGTTCAAGGACGACCCCGACAGCTTCAAGGCAAAATTGGCCGCGAGTTTCACCTATCAGACGAAATGTCCGGTCATGGGCGGGGAGATCGACCCGAGTGTTCATACCACGCTTTCCAACGGCAAAAAAATATACTTCTGTTGTAAGGGATGTGAGAAAAAACTACGGGCCGACCCCGAGAAGTATAATGACGCCCTCGTCGCACAAGGGATTCAAGTCGATTGGGAGAAAGAGAAAAAGTAACAGGACGCGTGGGCAGATGCGCGTCGCAAGTGCGCTCGTAAATAACAAATAATGGGATACGCTGCGGGGATGAAGCGTTCGCGTCGGGGGTTTCCCCGGAGAGTCATCACGAAGCAGCGGCACACATTATAACAAGAACACGACAAGAAACCGCACCGGTGGAAATGCCTTGAGTGACTCTCCTTCACTAACGCCACCCCTCGTGGGAGGACGACTGAAGCATCGGCTCGCCGCGGCCGGGAGTCTGGGTACGGCGCATGTCGGGTGGGCGGTCGGTCTACACGCGCGTTTCCTGTCGCCGAAGTTCTTGGCCGTGTCGGTGATTCTCCTTCTGGTTGGTCTCCGACTGCTCGTGGCGGCCTCTCTCGTGTTGTTGCCAGAAGAGGCCTATTACTGGATGTACTCGAAGTATCCCGCGTGGGGCTACCTGGACCATCCGCCGATCGTAGCCTGGCTGATCTCGATCGGGACGTCCGTCTTCGGACAAACCGAGATCGGCGTACGAATTGGCACGTGGGCGCTGGGATGCGCCTCCACGTGGCTCTGTTTTCTGCTGGCCTCGGAGTGGTACGGTCGGCGCACCGGTTGGTCGGCCGCACTCCTCTTCAGCATCACGCCGATGTTTTTTGGCACCGGTTTTCTGGCGATGCCGGATGCCCCGCTTATTTTTTTCTGGTTGGTGACGCTCGTGGGCGTGTCGAAGGCCTACCACGGTGGATCGCTCGGCTGGTGGATTCTGGCAGGCGCGGGCCTGGGCTTGGGCTTCATGTCAAAGTACCCGGCCGCGTTTCTCATGCCCTCGACATTTCTCTTCTTACTATCCGACGAACGGGGACGGCGGATGCTGCGGGGTCCGGCACCATGGGTCGCGTTGCTGCTGGCGGCCATGCTCGCCTTGCCCGTGATCTTCTGGAACGCGACGAACGATTGGGCCTCGTTCCAGTTTCAGCTATCGCGCCGTCTTGCCCAGCAGGTCCGATTCGCCCCGCACCACACGCCGATATGGCTCGCGGGACAGTTTCTGTTGCTATCGCCGTTGGTGTTCCTGTTGCTCATGGTCACGCTGGGGGTGGCAATTCGGAAGTTCCGCCGGGACACCGCCGGTCACTACCGTTTCGCAGTCTGCTTCGCCGTGCAGTGGCTACTCATGTGTGCGTGGCACGGTCTTCACACGGGCGCGAAAATCAACTGGCCGCTTCCCGCCTATTTGAGCCTCCTTCCGACGGCCGTCGTGATTCTTCGTGGGCGCGGGTTACCGATCCTGCGTTCCAAAGGATGGGGAGACCGCGGCCGGTTCGTGCGACGGTATATCCTCGGGGGCGCAGCGATACTCGTTGTGGTGAGCGGCGTCGCCGTCGCGCGTCTTCCTTTCATTCCTCTGCCGGGGCCGATCGCCCCGTGGCACAAGTTGGGGGCGAGCGTGGAAGTGATCGAGGACGCCCACGAACAGAAGACGGGGCGAGCCCCGTTTATTATCACGGATGGTAAATAGTCGTCCCTGAAAAAGCAATAGTGTGACAGGGACGTATGATATCTTCGTTGGCATGGTTGTCGGACGTATTGCCTTTGTCAGCTTGCGGGGGCCATCGTATCCTCGCGTGGGGTTGAGAGGTTTCCGGCCCGTCCCAT